>NZ_ONER01000034.1 GCF_900316895.1 uncultured Methanobrevibacter sp.
TTAAACACAATAAAATTAATTAAAAAAGATAGTACACCCAATAGTGCAATTCATCCATGACCTTGAAGAGGTCATGGTATTCTTGCATCATTTAGATAAATATTTTTAGGTATGCCTAAATTTTAATAAAACTAAAAAAAATATGAAGTTATGAGGATGTTTCCTCAACTTCTTCAAAATCTACTTTTTCACCTAACAATTTAAGACCAATGAACATTGCAACAATACCTACAGGCAATGAGAAGTAGAATGGAACTCCTAATCCTGCTGGGATGTAACCTACCAATATAGTGATTGCACCTACAAACATTGAATAGTACATCTGGGTAGTTACGTGGTCAATATGGTTACAGCTGGTTCCCATGGATGACAGAATTGTTGTATCTGAAATCGGGGAACAGTGGTCTCCGAAAATTGCACCGGTCAGTACACCACTTGTTGCAACGATGGTAAAGGACATGTCTCCTGAACTGATTGCCCATGCAAGCGGAATCGCCAGAGGCATCAGAATACTCATTGTACCATAGGAAGTACCTGTTGCAAAGGATATCAATGCTCCTAAAACAAAGATCAATGACGGCACGATGAAAGCAGGTATTGTGCTGCTCAGAACTCCAACCAGATAGTCGGCAGTTCCGATTTCACCGATAACAGCACCGAGTGACCATGCAAGAAGCAGGATAACACCGGTAATTGTAATTGTCTTCATACCTCCAATCCATTCGGATATTGCATCCTCAATGGTAAGTATCTTTTCACCAACAGCCATCACCATGGCAACGATTGAAGCCAGTAACGCTGACTGGAAAAGGGCAACGGATGCATCTGATTGAGATAAAGCTGTATATATACCATTGAATGATAATGGAGATGACTTCATGATTGCAATGAGTGCCTGGTCTTCTCCACCTAAAATGGTAGTGTATCCGCTCCAGTAGAATGCAATGAGTGCACCGACAATCAGGGTAGCGATAGGAATTATTGCATTCCAAACGGATAGCTTTATGCCTTTAACTGGTTCGACTTCGTCAAATCCAGGAGTTTCAGGTGCAATTACTTCCTCATCCTCTTTTCTGGCACGGGCTTCCTGTTCTGCCTTTTTCATTGGACCGAATTCATATAGGGTCAATGCGGAAATTACAATGAAAATTAAGATAAATATGTTATAGAACCTGTACGGAATAGTCTGTAGGAATATTCCAAAACCAGTAATATTGGTAACTCCAATAGATTTGAAACCGGAAGCGATTAAACTGATTTCCAATCCAATCCAAGTGGAAATAATTGCAATACCAGCTACAGGTGCTGCAGTTGCGTCAACTACAAATGCTAATTTTTGTCTAGATACACGGAGTTTGTCCATTACAGGTCTCATAATAGGACCCACAATCAAGGAGTTTGCATAATCGTCAAAGAATACACATAATCCTAATAACCATGTGAATAATTGAGCTTTTCTAGGAGTATCAGCCCTTTTTGCAAATGCATCAGCAAGAGCCTTTGCCCCTCCCATCTTTGTCACCAATTGGATGATACCACCAATAAGCAGACATTGAAGGATGATTCCTGCATTCCACGGATCAGACATACAAGCGATAATCTGCACACATAATTTCAGGAATGCATTTACTGCTGTTGAAATAATATTTACATCGTTTACACTCAACATGAATTCCCCAACAAATACACCAATGAATAAGGACAGAATTGTCTCTTTGGTAATGAATGCGAGCGCAATCGCAATGAGAGGAGGCAATAATGTCAATATGCCGAATCTCACTGAATTGTCAGCACCGGCAGGTGTTGAAGAAATCCATAATGATAAAACAAAAAGAGCAATAACTGAAATAGCTGCAATTAGACCTAATTTCATTTTGTCATTCATTTATTATCACACCATTTTCCTATACATTTATAAAATTTTAATCAATTTAAAATAAATTAATTTTAATATGTACAGTTCAATATATGATTTTAATAATATAAAAATATTATTTTTTTAAAAATGACAATAAAGGAACAGAATCTCATAAAATAAACTAAAATAATAAATTTAATCAAAAATTTGAACAATCTTTTTTAATTTCATTAATAATGTCTAGAATATATTCCTCTTTTTCAAATTTATTGAGATAATTTAAACAAATTTCCTTTGGAGTTAAGTCTTCATGAATGTAGAAATAGTTTTCAAAATCCGTGTAATCGATTATTTCCATGTGATATTTATTCCAAAAATGCAGAGGATGTGACTTTAGAAATCCAAATCCTTCAGGAGTAATATGGTCCTGGGAAAAATAGCCGTTGATATCCAAAAATTCCTTCATCTCACTCCAATTAATGTTATATGTATTTTCAATAGTGAATATGGCATAATCCATATCTATCCTTTCTTCAATCAGCTTTAGGAACTTGTATGCGATGAATCTGATATCCTCTTTAAAATCGCTTTCATTATCATCGATTGAGGTTAAAAGTGAATTTTCCATTTCATCAATGTCATAATCCAGGTTTATCCCACAGAAATGGCAGAACCTGTCATGACTGTCGATGGGCATGCCGCAATATGGGCAGACATCATCATGCAAAGTAATCCTCTCTTTGTGACTTTCATCAAAGAGGTATGCCAATCTGACAAGCAGGGATTCATTCAGTAACATTCCAGCTTCATATTCCTCACGGATCTGATTTTTTATCTCAAGTGCCTTCTGTTGAGTTACATGAGCATCATCAATCATGGATTGGATATAAAAAGAAAATTCTCCCTCAGGACCGATGATTTCATCCAAGGTATAGGTTTTTATTGGAAGATTCTCCTCCAAATCAAGGATGACGTTCATGATGTCAACATCCCTGTCCCTGAATGTTTTGGAAATCTCTTCGAAATATTCATCGGAAATCCTATGTCTATAGTCAAGACAGTCATAATAAATGATATCATAATTCAACGGGGCACTATAGGCGACGTGTGACCTTTCTACATCAAGGATATGGATGCTGGCGCAGATGTCAAGGTCATAGAAATGGGTGGACAGTTCCTCAAGGCCATACTCCCTATTTGAAAGAACATGATCGGCAGGGACTACAAATTCAATGGCGCTTGCAACAATATTGTCTGTGATTTTTGAGGCAAATCCATATTCAATAAGCAGTTCAACAATAAGCCTGGTCGGTTCCATAATGCTTGGCTTGTTCTGTTCGGCCATTGTTGATGCAAGCTCATTTAAAAGGAATGAATTTCCCCGGTACTGCGGCAAAACATAGATGTTGTTCAGTGCGAGAGTCATGAACTCCCTTGAAAAATCATATGAGCAGAATCCGACAACATTATTTTCAAAGAGTAGTTCCTTGAATAGATTGCATTGGCCGTACTTTAATATGAACCCTTCCTTTTGAATGGATTCATAGATTTCAGGATAATTTTCCTGCAATATCTCAACAACATTTAAGATGCCTTCGCTTAAAAATACCCTCTGGGCGCCATCATTTCTTGAAATGGTATTCATTATATTCCTCATTTTTAATTATGATTATATTAGATTGGGTGATATATAAATTATTCGGTGCAAAATTTAGTTATTACTAAAAAAAGGAATAAAATTTAGATATTGCTAAATTTAAAAAAATAAATGAAGCAAACCTAAATTTCACTATTTTCTAACGGTTATTTTATTTTTTATTTTGATGCCTTTAAAGCTGGTCAGCATTGTATACCTGCCGGCCTTCAACTTTTTGATTTTGACTGTTGCAACACCTTTCTTATTGGTTTTTGCAGCGTATTTCTTGTTTTTGATTTTGAAGGTGATTTTTTTGCCTTTCAAAGCCTTACCATTGGAGTTGACAAGTTTGGCAGTGAATTTTAAAACCCTGCCCTTTTTAATTGACTTGTTCTTGGCTGTTAGTGTAGGTTTGATTTTTATTTTATTTGAAACCTTGAATCCCTTATAATCAACAGTTACGGAGTAGGTTTTCACGGCCAATTTATTCAATTTGACACTGGCAAAACCGTTTTTATCGCTTTTGGCAGTGTATAACTTTCCACCAATCATGATTTTGATGGATTCTCCTTCGAGGATATTGCCGTTGTCATCATGGACCCTGACTTTAAAGACCTTATTTGAACCATAGTACATTACAACATCTTGATTGTCACTCAAGCGAGGAGAAATATGGATGATTTGGGTAATGTTATCATTGTTAGAGGGATTAATAAGAGTCAAGTCATATTTTCCAACGTTTAATCTTAAATTGAATGTCATTACTCCATTGGCATCGCTGGTCAGATTATACTTCTCATTGTTTAGGTTCAAAATCATTGTCTTTCCAGAAATAGGATTGCCGAACTGATTGGATAAACTGATTCTATAATTTGAATTGTAGGTAAAAACATTATCCTTGGCCAAATCCACATTCAACATAATTTCCAATGCGTAACTGCCCTTGGATGAAGAGTAATTCTCCCCATTGTATGTTACGTCAATGTCATAGATGCCATCCAATAAGCTGATCGGCAATTGAACCCTTCCGTCATTCAGCTTGAAGGTTTGGACATTACCGCTTAAATTAACGCTGAGCTCACCTGATTTAACGGGATTGTTGAACTGGTCTTCAATACTTATCTCAATGCTGCCGTTGACAACGCTTATTGTGGTTGTGGTATTGTAATCCGCCAGAACTGTAAATGCCTTGATGCATGCCACTTGTGACTTGTAGGTATGCAAGGCATATGTTTTTGACAGATAGAACAAGTCCTGCCAGTTTACGCCATCATAACTTACATAAGATATTTCAGGATAGTAAATTGCCTTGTTGAGTGCGGCGATTTCTGAAATCGGAACGCTGGATAACCTGTCACTGGTGGTGTTGAAGACTATTTCAAAGACATCACCAATATACAAAGGTACGATATCGTCCAGATGGAATGTGTAATATCCTGCCTGTGAACTGCCGCTTTTAGTTGTCATCAAAACATTGTTTACGTAAACGGACATTGTCCAGTTTGTGAACTTCTCAAAGTATGTTGAGACTCCTGAAAGGATTTCATTGCTTGTTGCAGTGAACTTGTTCTTGTACCACACAGCAGTCCTGTCGTCATGCAGATAATTGGTTTTTCCTGCAATGTCATACTGATAGTTCTTGTCATATTTCATGCTTTCATTCAAAACAAAAGTGTAGGCTATTCCCTCCACACCAGGCTTTGCAAAGGATTCATCATAGTATGATACGTAGAAGTATCCGTTGTCTCCCCAATTAGGACCCCAGCTGTTTTTTACAATCCATGCCCCATCACCGTCGGCATAGCTTCCAAAATAGAAGTTGTCCCTGGAATAGTTATCATCCCATCCGACGATTGTCACCGCATGGTTTGATGGGTATAATGCCCATGTGAAATAGTCCTTTCCGTTGTTCAAGTAGTAAGTGTCAAAGTAAATGGATGTTCCGACAGCCCCATATTTCAGTATTGCAGTCTTTATTGCATCATTGTCTGTGTAATTGTCCCTTTTTAATAACAATATATTCTGGATGTGCAGGATGCTGTTTAAAACAGGAGACAAGACTGATTTGTCATCAAATACATCAGATGATTCGTTGACAGGACCCAGCCAGCTTGCAAAATATCCGAACGGCATGGAATCATATCCTCCCTCATTGGTGTCCATTTTCCATCCGTAATCGGAATAGAGTGCAATAAGGTTTTTCATGTTTTCCTCGGAAAGGTCAAATTCCATTCCTGTAGCCTTTTTAAGGCAGGATTCAAGAACGGCCATTGCAGTGAATGCCCAACAGTTACCGCTGGACTGCTGGTCTTTCACCATGGTTGTTAATCCGTTTTCAACCAGGCTGTAATGGCTTGGAATATCAATAATCTCCTGATTGGAGATCAAGTAATTGCTATAGTTTCCGTTTCCTATATTTGCATTTAAATCTGAGGTGTCGAAATAATCCTTATTTATCGGCGCCTCATTGTTCCTGTAAGTGTTTCCTGTTAGGGACACACGTAAATTATTCAGGAGTGAAAATATTGCACCTGCCTGAATATTTGCCCTGTTTCCTTCAAAAATGTTTGATATCAAAAGCAGGTCTGATGAATTGTCGATATATAGTGCTCCACCGTTTCTGGCTGAATTGTTATTGTAATATCCGTTTGTTGAAGAGAACTTGCCGTACATATGATAAACTGCACCGCCATCCCATTTTGCGGAATTGTTGATGACGGTGACATGGTTCATCTTCACATCACCATTGAGAGTTGTTATCGCTCCTCCAAATGTTGCGGAACAGTTTATGAAATCGCAGTAGCTTATTGTGACCGGAGATGACTTGACATATATTGCACCTCCCGCATCATCAATGGAGTAATCTCTGATGAATTTTGATTTTGAAACTGTAACGTTCAATGTGTTTTCACAGGCTATTGCCCCTCCAAAGTTATAAGCATAGTTATTGATGAATTGTGAATCGTATATGCTCAAATAACCTGCAGCCATGTAAATCGCTCCGCCGTAAACGGCATATCCCTCATTGAATGTGCAGTTTGATATTGTGACTTTGGAATTGGCATTGGCGTCGGAGGTGTAGATTGCTCCACCGTAATTGTTTCCATAACTGTCCGCCTTACTGCCGTATCCGTAATTAAAAATTGTATTTGTTGCATCAACGCTTCCGTGATTGGTTATTGATATGTCCGTTAATGTAACGTTGGTTAAAGATAAGAATGAGTTTACAGTGAATCCTACTCCATCATATTTAATTATAGTTCTGGTCGGAGTGGATCCGATGATATTTACATTTTCAATTGTCTTTGAATCGTCCAAAACGTATTCACCGTCAGTCAGGTGAATGTTGCAGTTTCCTTTAATCCTCTCTGCAGTCAGATATTTGTATGGATTTTGAGAGGTTCCATCACCATTGTCGTCTTCCAGTGATGAATTGAAATAATAGTCATTATTTGCAGCCAAAGTATCTTCATATATCATTGAAATTGCTGTGTGAACATCCTCACTTTCAATCAAGTCCTCGGTTTGGTTATCCATCGCATGACTTGAAGGTATAATGAATATCAAAAGCAACAGCGCAATCAACAATAATCTGTGATGTCTAATCAATTTCATTCCTCCGAAAAAATAAAAAAAGAAAATAGAGATTTGAAATCCCTATTTTTTAACTTTTAATGTTTTTTTCACGGTATCCTTACCATAGGTAACTTGGTATTTGTATTTTTTACCTGCTTTGAGTTTTTTAAGTAAGTTCTTTTTGACTTTAAATGTAGCAACACCTTTCTTGTTGGTTTTTGCTTTGTATTTTTTGCCTTTGATTTTAAGAACTACTTTTTTACCTTTAATAGGCTTTTTAGCAGATGTTTTTAAAGTCACTTTAATTTTAAGCCTTTTGGCTGATTTTTTGACTTTCAAGTTTTTAGCCTTGATAACATTTTTGACAGATACCTTAAAGTTTTGTGAAACCTTGTTGTATGTTACGGTTACGGTATAGGCTTTAGGTTTAACAGCTAAAGTGAATTTAGCATAACCGTTCTTATCTGTTTTTGCGGTCAATGTTTTTCCAGCTATCTTGAGAGTTACAACTTTACCTGCACCTACGGATTTTCCGTCTTCGGTAACACGTACACTGTATGTGAAGCCATAGTCAACCTTAGCATTGTTCTGACCAGTAATCTTAACAACAGGAGTTTTTGGAGCATCTTTGTCCTTAGCTGCAGTGTTTCCTGATGCAACAACAGTGGAATTCACGCTTGAAATACTGTCTTCAGCGATTGTGCCATTTGCGGTCAATCCATTGTTTTTGATTGTTGCATTTGTGTTGATTGCTGCTATGGTAGATTTTCCATTAGTTACAACATTGTTGTTAGTGATTTCAGCTTGGCCTTCACTGATAATGATACCGGTTGTGTTTTCATTGACACCGCTTTGAGGAGATACTATGTCACCGACATCCCTACCTGTTGCGTTAATGTCGTTTCCATCTATTACCGCATCGGTCTGATGGGTTACAACACCATAAACGTGGTTTCCTATAGCTTCAATAGTGTTTCCGGAAATCAGCACTTTGTCTTCTTCCACGTATACTCCATATACTGTATCGGATTCGCCTTTAATGTTGTTGTTGGTGAGATTTACTTCACCGCCCATTTGCCAATCGTCAAGGTATACAGGATAAACAACCTCATTTGATTTGGCTGAAATGTTGTTGTTGTCCACTGAAGCTGTTGATTTTCCTCCAACTTGTAAACCTAATGCATAATGGTCATCTGAATTGGATTTGATGTCATTTCCTGAAATTGTAATGTTTTCACAACCATTGGTAACCAATCCATATGCATAGCTGTGACCATTCAATTCAATGCCATTGTTGGTGACTCTTGAATTGTTGCTGTTTTCAAAGTGAACCGCATAGATTGTATCGGCGTATCCTGCTGCATTGCTATAATTGACTGTAATGTCATTTTTGTCGAAGGACACATTGTTACTTTTTTCAATGTGCACTCCCTGAGAGTTATAGCCGACAATTGGATATGCGGAATAGTCAAGGTCAACGGATGGAACATTTGCATTCAATACGTTGTTTTCAACAACCAGGTTATCGGAATCGACCGCATTGATTGCAATTGTCTTGACTGTGCCGTCTGATTTGGCAGCGTAGTTGATGTTGTTGTTTATAATTTTCACATTCTTAGCAACATCCACTTCAATCGCATAGCTTTGGACATTGTCCGGAGCGTTGTAGGTGATATTGCTGTTTGAAACAACCACATTGTTTCCGCCTATGTATATGGCTGCACCGTCTGTTTCGTCAAATCTTTGGCTTAACTCAATAGATACATTGTCCAAGGTCACATCATTTGCATTGAGTTTGAAAGCTGTGTCCTTAAATTGAGCGTTTCTTCCAGTAATTTTAATAGGTTTGCCTATGGTAATTACTCCCATGTTTTCAAATGTTCCTTCAAAGTACAGTTCATCTAATGGAAGATCGGATTTTAAGTTACCGTTTTCATCAAAGAACATTGAGAATGTTTCAGGAGTAACAACATTGTTAACGCCATTTACATTTAAAGTTGCAGTATCCTCGGCATAACTGAATTCACCGGTAGCATCACTGTAGTTGGCTTTAATATCGTATGTTCCAACACCATTAGCGATGATGACGTCTTGAGATGCCACACCTCCAATTACAGGAATTGTTGCAACCATATTATTGTCGAAGTAGAGCTCTACAGTACCTCCGTTTACATCAGCACCATCAGTAGTTTTAACTATAATATTAACTTTTACGGTTTCCCCTTGGAAAGCAGTTATGTTTTCGACAGTTAAAACGGTTTCAGAAGTGATGACGAATAGTGTTTCACTCTGATTGTCGACGGTTGCTGTAATGATTTTCAAGTTAGCAGGTACGAGGTAATCATAGCTGAATTCACCGTTTTCAAGTACTCCATTGACAATACCTGAGGTTGTCCTGAGGATTACAGGTCTTTCAACTTTGATTGGATTGGCTAATGTGCCATTTTCAGCGCCGTTGGTCCATGAATTAATGCTTACGGTTAATTTAACAGTATTGCCTTGGACAATTGGTGTGTCATTTGCAATGGTTAAAACAGCCCATCTGTTTAATGTTGGTTTGTAATTGCTGTTTCCACCGACAAGATCAGATGGTTTGTCATTTGAACCCCACCAGTTATCATTAAGAGTTATGGAAGGACTTATTTGTTCTGTTTTATATCCGTAAACTGCTAATCCATTCGCATCTTTATTATTAAGCAATACGGAGTTTGCTATGTTTATTGTGGTGGCTCTTGCATATACTGCTCCACCGTTTGTTCCGGCAGTGTTATCTTCAAATAGAGTATTTGAAATGGTTAATGTACCTTTTCTTTCGTAGTTTGAAGTGCCTGCCATGTAAATAGCTCCACCACCAGTGCCTTCCTGTCCGTTAGCATGGTTTGCAATGAACTCAGAGTCTGTTATAGTTAAAGTTGCTGTTGAATGAGAAATGAATATTGCACCACCGCTGGATGTAGATTCGGCCTTATTGTTTCTGAATGATGTGTTTGTAACACTGAATGTAGCTATTTGTTGTGTGAATATAGCTCCTCCACCTAAATTGTCATTGCCTGTTGCTGTGTTGTTTTCAATCAATGAATTTTCAATTGCAATGCTTACGCCTTTGGCAAGAGCGTCATTGGCAAAGATTGCTCCACCCTCTTTTGCAGTGTTGTTTGCAATTGTTGAATTGATAACGGTCAAGTGACCGACATTGTAAATTGCTCCGCCGTTGCTTTCACCGGCAGTAGAATTAGCTAATGTACAGTTAATGATAGTCAAGTAGTTGGAGTTTCCAAGTAAAGCTCCACTTCCTTCAATTCCATATCCGTTAACCATAATCAAGTCTTTAAGGACAACTTTGGCATCTTCACCTACGTAAAGGATTCTATTGTTATTATCAGCGTCAATGATTACTTTGCCTTCACCGGTAATGTTCAAATCACTTGAGATAATTCCTAAATAACCGGTTTTATAGGTTCCTTCTAAAAGGACGATTTTACCATTTTCTGCAATTTCAACAGCATGTGCAAGGGTAGCCACCGGAGTTTCCCTTTCACCATTGTTACTGTCGTCACCACTTGGTGATACATAAATCACAGTAGGTGCAACTTCAAATGGGAAAGTTACTTCAGCATTTGCCACTTTAACTGTGATTCCACTGTCAGTCTTATCAAGAGTGTACTGTACGCTAGCTTGAGCATTTTTGACAGGAACAACTTCATTCAAGTTACCGCTGGTTGATGTGAATGTTACATCAAATCCGTCAGGAATACTTCCGGCATAATCTGCAATTTCACCGCTTGTTGAATTGGTCTTGTCGAATGTGGCGGTGATTGTAAGTACACCTTGGTCATCTTTAGTGTATGAAGCATTCATTATAATCCATCTGGCAACGTTAGCGTTTGTGTTTGCTTTGGAGTTGTCTCCCCAGAAGTTATCGTTAGCTGTTACTGTTGATGCAACTTTATTCAAAGCAAAATTGGTATCGTCAGATTTTGCTAAAATAACAGAATTGCTGATAGTAAATGTTGCGCCATCAGCATAAATGCCTGCGTCTGCATCTCCTGCATTGTCAATGAATATGGAATCAGTTACAGTTACAATGCTGTTACCGGTTGAATATATTGCACCTCCATTTCCACCAACACCGCTAGCGCTTTTTACTGCTGTGTTGTTAATGAAGGTTGATTTTTTAACATTGACGTCAACATTACCTGAAGCAAATATTGCTCCTCCTGTTCCGACATTTGCAACATTGTTTTCAAATGTACAGTTGATTACTTCAAGACTGCCGGTTGTTGCAGAAGTTGATCTAGTTGCCCAGATAGCTCCACCTTGTTTATCCTTATTATTTCTGAATATAGTATTTTCAACTGTAGTTTCTGCAGAAGTTGAATAAATAATACCATAACAGTTAGTTATTGAAGTACAATCATTGTCATAGAATTCGGAATTGTTAATGATTAATTTAGTTCCTTGTTGTGAAGCAACAACACCTCTTGCTCCCTTATTTTGATAGAATTTGGAATTGTTAATAACCATTGTGCCTTTAAGGTTGTTAACAGGACCGGCTGAACTTCCACCGGTAGTAACACATGAATAGAAAGTACAACCGTTTATAGTTGTATTACCGTTGTCCTTGATAACAGATCCTGTGGCCAATTTAGCATTTGTAAATACAATGTTTGTCAGGTTAAGGTTTGCACTGTTTTCCATAATTCCTAACTGATTACCGTTGATGGTTACAGTTCCCATACCAGTGATATCCAAATCCTTGTCGACAATTAAAGTTTCAGTAATTGTGTAGTCGCCGTTCATGATGACGATTTTGCCCCTTTCGGCAATTTCAATAGCGTGTTTAAGGGTTGCTACAGGAGTGTCTCTAGCACCGTCGTTATTGTCATCACCGGACATGGACACATAAATGACTTCAAGAACAACAGGAACTTTAACGCTGATAGGAGTTACATTGACTGCATTTGAAGATGTAATGGTTACACTATCTTCACATCCTTCTATTGCAGTGTATACGAATTTGGCAACATTGTTTTCAGTGGTTGCTTGTTGTGCATCCATTTCTCCATAAAGTGCACTTGCGCTTACATCAATTTCAGGAATGCTTTGAGCCAATTCCTGACCGCTGTTGGTATGAGTGAAGTCAACTGTGAATTCGACTTTATCTCCAACGTTAATTTGGTCAGTGAAATTGTTGGAAACGGTCATAACCACCCAGTTTGAAGTGTCAATTACGCAATTTTGATCAACCCAATCATCATCTTCATAGGTTCCAACTCCCACTAAGTTTTGAGGGTCATCATTGGTTCCCCACCAGTTGAATTGAGCATCAGCATCATTGTCTTCGCCATTGTGGTAAATTACTTTGTTTGCACCATTGGATATTAATACACAGTAGTTGATTTTAAGCTTTTTACCGTTGTAAATTGCATCTCCACGTTTTCCATTTCCTGCAGCGTTATTGATAAAGACGGATTTTGTGATTGTTGCATCACCCCATCTTCCAATGTTTATTGCTCCACCATCACCACATGCAGTGTTGTTGATGAATATGGAATCTGTGACTTCTAACTTGTTATTTACGCTTATTGCTCCACCGTTCGCATATGTATCTTGCATATGGTTGTTGATGAATTGTGAAGATTTTACATAAACCTTTTCATCGACATTAGATGCTATTACAACACCTTGTCTTGTAGTGGAGTCAATGAATTTGGAGTTTTCGATAAATAAATTGCCACTTCCAGTTGAAATGTATATAATTCCAAAATCAGAACCGGATCCCACAACAGTATTGTTTTTAAATACGGTATTGTTAATGAGTAAATCATAATTGCCTGATGTTGAAATAACATTTCCACCTTTGTGGTTTAAAATCTGTGAATTCTTAATGGTCATCTTACCTGCATTTGAAATCAAATTGCTTGATTCAGTAGTGTTGGTAATGTTAATATTATCTAAAATTAATTCTTTTGCTCTACTGTAAACGACAGCACCATAGTTGTGTTTTACATTTATAACATTCAAATTGCTTAATTGTATTTTATCAACATTATCTCCATAGTCCATGTAGAACAATCTGCCGTTATTTTCACCGTCAAGAATTACGTTGCCTACTCCAGTTACTGTTAAATTGCCGGTTACATGATAATTAAATCCTGCATAAGTTCCTTCATTAATGATAATTTCACCGGATCCTCCACTTACTAAAGCAAGCTCAACCGCTTTTCCAAGTGATGCAACAGGATATAATTCGGAACCGTTATTGTTGTCATCCCCATCTTTTGATACATAGATGATTCCATAGTATGGTTCAACTCCTTTGGCAAAAGTGATTGTTTCTATATAGTCTCCAGTTTGTGCTGAAATAACTGCATCCACATCAGCAACAGTGTAAATTACTTTTTTAGATGTTCCTTTACCTACATCAACACTTGCTGGTTCAATACTGCCGCTGTCTGAAGTGAATGTGACTGTGAATGTTTTTGGAATTGCTCCGCCAGTCAACTCTTCGATTTCACCAGAGGTTGTATTTACATGATTAAAGTCAACGGTTAATTCTACAGAATCTCCGACAAGAACTTCAGTTACATTTGCTTCAAGGTTCATGATTACCCAATTATCTATGGTAATGTTTTCGCCTTGAACTGTTGTTCTTGGGTCTTTTACGCCCCACCAATTATTATTGGCAATTACTTTTTCAGGTTTGTCATTGTCATAATTGGCAGTGACGGTATTATGAATGTTCAATGCGTTTACAATGGATGAGTATGAAATATCCATTTTTGAGTTTTCCAAATAGATTGCTGCAGCGCCTTCCTGAGTTGCGGTATTGTTTTCAATTATACAATTGGTAATTGTCAATTCAGATGGTTTTAAAACAGTAGGGTTGCTGCTTATTTTTCCTGCATAGACTGCAATAGCTGATGCATCCTTCAATGCAGAATTGTCATAAATCTTACACTTGTCGATTGTAGCAGTGACATTTGTTAAATAGATTGCACCCGGAGATTGAGAAGCAGTATTGTTGTAGACTTCACAATCAGTCATTGTTAAATATGAAGCTTGCACATATAACGCTCCTGCATTGTTTGCGCTGTTGTTTGCAAAAATGGATTTGGAAATCTCTATATTGAGTCCTCCATCATATGATGATTGATAAGCGCATAATGCACCCCATGTAACATCCATGTTTGTGAAATTACAATTGTCAATAGTCAATTTGCCTTTTGTATAATATGCATAAATTGCTCCGCCACGAGTTGCGGTCATTTTATCGAAACTGCAGTTTTCAACAATCACATTAATATCCAACAGATTACTTTGTGAAGAACCTTGAATGTTTAAAGCTCCACCATATCTGGCATTGACATTAGTGAACTTGATGTTTTTGATTGTAACATCATTTGTTGTAGTTATTGAGAAAACAGAAGCTCTTTCTAAGCCTGTTCCATCAATTACCACATTTCCTTCACCAATGATTGTTATTGAATCATCAATGATTATTCCGCTTTGAGAATAGGTACCTTCCTTGATAATTATGTTTCCTGAACCTGCTTTTGCAAGTTCGATAGCTTTGGTAATGTTAAATACAGGACTGTCAATAGAACCGTCATTTGCATCATTTCCGTCTGCTGATACATAGATTGCATCAATAGGTTCCTCGCCATCATTCAATCCAGGAATTATTACATCAATTGCTTCACCGTTGTTCAATTTGTAAACACCGTTGTCTTCAACAATCCAAGTTGAAGCGGTTACACCTTCAGGCAATGAATTTGAACCCCAGTAGTTTGCATCTAAAGTATAAGACCCTGAAGTTGGATGATTTACTCCTAATTTTACAGTATTATTTTGAATATTGTTGTAATTCAAATTAAAAGAAGAGGTTCCTGAATTAGATGATACAATGTAATTTGGTTCTGAATTATTAGCAATGATGCTTGTTTCAATATTTACGGTTTTAGCACCTGCACTGATGAAAATTAAAGCATTGTATGCATTACCTTCGGAAATCTCATTATTAACAAATCTGGAATTTCTTATATTCATGTTTCCTTTAGCTGTAATTAATGCTCTTATTTTACCATTACCTTGGGAATTGCTAATGGTCACATTGTCCAATGTAACGGTTCCAGTACCTTTTTCATTGTAGATTACACCATAAATATAACTTGCAGTACTTGAACTGGATATAGCGGAATTATCTATAATTGAATTCTTTAAGACAAATTCTGTATTGCCACTACCACCAAAATCAATTGCACTGGAATAGGAACCAGTAGAAGATTTTGTGCCTAAAAATTTACATTGGTCCACAACAACACTTCCAGAAGTGTATATACGTAATGCTCCATATCTGGAAGCGCAATTGTCGAAAACACAATTGACAATACTGACATTGCCATCTCCACCGATAAATATTGGAGTTCTAGCACCAGTCATTGATATGTCTTTAAAAACAAGATTATTGAATGCCAATGAAGAATAACCTGAACTTGTTGTATAAAACAGATCATTATCTCCGGATTTAATTATTACTCCACCTTGGCTTTCACCAATGAATGACAGTTGCTTTGTGCCAATGTCAATTTTAGCAGTTTCAGTATACTCACCGTTCTTAATAAAAATAGTTTCCCCACCAGTAGCTCCCGCTACAGCAGAAGAAATCGAATCATAATTTCCCGTACCATCACTTGCAACAGTAATGGTATCCCCCGCAGCACTTAACTCATCTTCACTATCCAAGATACTCAATTCTTCATTGATGTCTTCATCAATTACTCCTCCAGTATTCGTTGCAGTAATGTTTTCGTTAAGTGGTTCGGTTGCACTTGCCGTACTGACAACACACATCATTATCAGTACCAAAAGCGCGCAAATAAAAATCTTTTTATTCACTTTCATTCAATACACCTATAACATTATTCATAAAGTCAA
>NZ_ONER01000041.1 GCF_900316895.1 uncultured Methanobrevibacter sp.
AAGCATAATGTGGAAGAGGCAATGGAAAATGTGCCTTTGAAATTATACCTATTTGACGTGATGTATTATAAGGTTCCGATGATTGATGAGCCTTTGAAGGAAAGAAGAAAAATCCTTGAAAGCATTGTTGACACCTCTGTTGACGAGATGAACCTGAGCACAATGAAAGTGGGAACTCCTGACAACATCGAAGACATTCAGGAACTGTTCGAATGGTCAATCAACGAGGGCCATGAGGGAATCATGATCAAGGACTGCTGCGAACCTTACATCCCAGGGCTCAGAGGCAAAAAGATGCTCAAATATAAGGCAGAGCCTGAAACACTGGACATGGTTGTCATCGGAGGAACATACGGTATCGGAAAAAGGGGAGACTTCGTCGGCTCATACCTGGTGGCGCTTAGGGATGAAAACAATGACTTCAAAAGCATAGCGCTGGTCGGAACCGGCCTTGACGATGCAACTCTCGAATATCTCACAGGCAGAATGAAGGAGCTTGAGATTTCAACAAAGGGCCGTGAAATCAAGGTCGAGCCAAAAATAGTTCTGGAAATTGCATTTTCAGAGATTGTGGAATCACCGGAATATGAAACAGGATACTCACTGAGATTCCCTGTCGTCAAAAATATCAGAAAGGATAAAAGCCCGATGGATGCGGATACCGTCGAAAGACTGATTTCCATGTATGAAACCGGAAATTAGAATATAATCTTTTTAAGTTCCTGAAGATGCTCTCTAGAACAATTAGTGGCTTTTACGATAAGTTCATCATCAAAAGAATTTTCCAACATATTCATGATAATTTCATCTTCAGTTTCTTTTTTACCTTTTTTAACACCTTCTTTAATACCCTTATTGTATCCAGAATCGAACTGATACTCCAGTTCGGTTTGAACAAACAATTCTTCAACAGACATCTGCATAACAACCACCATATAATCTTAAAATTAAAAAAAATAATGAAACAATCAATAAGATTATCTCATTTACTAGCCAAATATTTTGTTTTAAGTTCCTGAAGATGTTCTCTAGAACAATTTGTGACTTTTAAAATAAATTCATCATCCGCAGAATTTTCCAACATATTCATGATAATTTCATCCTCCCTTTCCCCCTTACCTTTTTTAACACCTTTTTCAACACCTTTTTCAACACCTTCTTTAATACCCTGATCGTATCCGGAATCGAACACATACTCCCGTTCGGTTTGAACAAACAATTCTTCAACAGACATCTGCATACCTACCACCTCATTCAATTTATCTTGCTCCTCTTTTGTCTTAACGAAATTTTCTATCTGAAAAGAGATTAACGAATCAATGACAACTCTCCTATACTCGGCGATATAGTCAATTTTTTTCAGAACGCTGCAAACCCTTTTAAGCATTTTCTCCTTGGAACTGTCCTTAACAGACAAAGTGACGAATATCAAAGTCAATTCATCATGAACAGTAATTTTCTTATTATCATTAACTTTATCTTCAATAGTATTTAATTCTTTTGGCAAACCCATCTTCTGGAGATACTTGATTATGGGAGCAAATACAATCGACCGTCCGATTTCAACAGTTTCCTTACATGAATCGGGATTTGCAAAACTAATGATGAAACTGTCCATAATGGCTCCAATCTCGGCAGATTTCAAATTGTTATATTCCCAAATCCTGCTTAAGGTATCATCATTAATATCCTTAACTTCAAATTCCCAGTTCTGCAATGTGTTATCATCAACCAGCGCCAGCCGGTCCAATCTCCTATGGGCGCCGTACAGCGTATGCACCTCTGTTCCCAGTTCCCTGATGATTTTTTTGTATTCTCCGAAATATTTCAAAAAATCATCACCGTAAGTGGAAAAGAGAATCTTGGATGTCTTGTCATATAATCCGTCAATCATTTAATTAGCTCCAAATATTTTTCTGAGAAAATCTACGTAATTAAGAGTTGAACTGCAAATAATAAATAGTTTTTGTTGTAAATGAAAGCAATTTAACGCTTTAAAGTCAATATTGCAAGGACACTGCAAAAATAATTTAAAAAGAAATTAGTTTTCCGGAAGAGCTTTGACCCTGCCGATAACATATCTGGTCAAAGGATAGACTATGATTTCATAGACTGTCTTGACAATCGCCTGAACAAATATCATTGCAATCAGGGCCTCTGTAGGCATGGTTCCAAAGAATGCGATTGTGATGTATATCATCGCGTCCATACCCTCTCCGAAAAATGTTGAAACGATGCATCTTACGAATAGCTTTTTCTCATCAACTTTTTTTAGATATACCATTACCTTTGCATTGACCAGGCTTCCAACGATATATGCTATGAATCCGGCTGTCAAAAGCCTCCATGTTGAGCCCAAAACTATGGCATAGGCCTCCGAATTTGTAAAGAATTCAGGTGCAGGCGCCCATATTGTAAAGGTAAAGCAGATTACTGCAACCAGATTCATGAAAAATCCTAGAAAAATTACCCTTCGCGCCTTTTCATAGCCATACACCTCAGCCAGAATGTCATTGATGATGTATACCACAGGAAAGATTATGACTCCGCAGGGAAGGACAAAGGAAAAAAAGGAAAAAGTCTTTCCCGCAATTATATTCGATACAATCAGTCATGCAGTGAAAACGCCGGTTATGATTGCATACAATTCGGTTTTGGTCAAATCTTCAAACATAATTATACTATATTTTCCACCTTAAATAAATTTTACAAGTCAAAATCCTATCGAGTATATTTATTTCAAAATCCAATCATGAAATCATGGAAATCACAGACGACAAATTATTGAAAATCGCTCTGATAACTTCACTTATAGGAATAATAGGTTTGATAGCATTTACACCAACAATAGAAGTTAAGGAAGTCGACATCAAGGACATAAACCGTGGAATGATTGATGAAGAGGTAAGGCTTGACGGGGTAATAAGCGACATTGCCCAGTCAAAATCGAAGACAAGCTACTTTTTAACCATCAATGACGGGGAGGCACAGATACAGCTGATCATATTTGAAAGCCAGGTTGCCGAGATACAGTCCAGAAACATTGACATTGAGGATTTCAGGGGGCATAAGGTCGAGGTTGTCGGAACGGTCACCCAGTACAACTCAGAGATGGAACTTATTTTATCAAGCGGGGACAGCCTGAGGATGGTAAATTAACAATATATTTTTATTCATTGAATTTCAAAAATAATATAGAATAAATTAAAAGGAATTTAAAATATGTCTGATAAAAAAAGATTATTCGGAACTTTTGGAGTTAGAAGAACCGCAAATGATGTTCTTACTCCTGAATTCGCATCAAGGCTTGCAGCCTGTTACGGCACATTGGTCAAAGGAACAGTTGCTGTTGGCGGAGACACCAGAACCTCCACTTTGATGTTAAAGCAGGCAGTGACTGCCGGCCTTTTGTCAAGCGGATGTGACGTGGTGGACTTGGGAATCCTGCCTACTCCCGGCGTTCAATATGCAGTCCGCAAATACTATGACGGAGGAGTGATGATAACCGCTTCACATAACCCTCCACAATACAACGGGCTCAAATTCCTGGATGAGGACGGTATAGGAATACCTGACGAAATGGACATTGAGATTGAAAGATTATACTTCGATGCCGAACCGGACCGTGTAGAGTTCCATGAAATCGGCCAGCTTTACCAGAATAACGAGGTAATTGACGAGTATGTTGATGAGGCCGTCTCCAAGGTGGACGTAGATGCAATTCGCGAAGCAAACCTGAAAGTGGTTGTGGATTGCGGATCCGGTGCGGGATGCTTTACAGCACCATACCTAATCAGAAAATTAGGCTGCGACGTGACAACCCTTAACTCACAGCCTGACGGATTTTTCCCGGGACGTAACCCTGAGCCTATTGAGGAAAACCTGCAGGAACTGATTCATGTCGTGAAGGAACTCAATGCAGATATCGGCCTTGCACATGACGGAGATGCCGACAGGACCATCTGCATCGATGAGAACGGAAGCTTCGTTTTAGGCGACAAGACATTCACCCTTGTTGAAAAGCAGATGCTTAAGGAAAACAATGGCGGAACCATCGTCACCACCGTTGCAACCTCCCAGGCAATCTATGACGTTGCCGAAGAGTATAATGGTGAAGTGATAGCTACTGCAGTTGGAGACCTGCTTGTTGCACGTAAGCTCAAGGACGAAAACGGATTGTTCGGTGGAGAGGAAAACGGCGGTTTGATTTTCCCTGATTTTGTATATGGAAGGGACGCAGTGATGACCGTTGCCAAAATACTTGAAATCGTTGCAAAAGAGAAAAAGCCATTGTCAGAACTTGTGGCTGAGCTTCCTGTTTATTATGCAAGCAAAACAAAAATCGAATGTCCGGACGATGAAAAGGAATTCGTCATGGCAAGCATAGCTGAAGAGATTCAGACAACCACTGACTTTAAGCTTGACCTTACTGACGGAGTCAAAATCCTGAAAGAGGACGGTTGGGTAATTATCAGACCTTCCGGAACCGAACCTATTTTCAGATGCTTTTCAGAGTCAGACTCACAGCAAAAGGCTGATGAGATGACCGAGTGGGGACTTGGTTTAATCAAAAAATACAAAAAATAATTAACCATTTCTCACCCAATTTTTCTTTTTATTTTAATTAAAATTACGATTAATTAAATACTAGTTTTTAATGATAATTCTAATTTAGTGATAGCTATCTTCAATATGGTGAACTTATTTGTGAAAAAATAGAAACTGCAAAACGATGATCTACATGAAGACATCTAAAAGTATTCCAAACATTCCTCTTTGAGGAAAAACGCATCTTCATTGTCAGGACTTCTGAGCAGAACCTTGTTGAAACTGTCAACGGCCTCTTCAAACTTGCCCAATTCCATCAGGACCACACCTTTATTCAGCAGGAAGTCGATGTTGTTCTTTTCAAGGTCAATTGCTCTGTTGAAACATTCCAAAGCTTCATCGAATTTTCCCAAATCAATATATGCATTGCCCATCCTGTTGATTGCAGCGGCATCAACCTCCGAATCATCCAGACAGACTTCAACTGCCTTGTCAAAAGACTCAATGGCCTCTTCCAGCATTCCCATATCGCTCAGAAGGTTTCCGCGGGAATTCCAGACCTCCGGGTTTTCACCGTCAATGACTATAAGCTTGTCATATACCCTTAATGCATCGTCATACCTTCCAAGCATCTCAAGAATGAATCCTCTCCAATACAGAACAATAGGGCTGCTTGGACGATAGTTATAGGCGATGTTGCTCACTTTCAATGCCTCATTGATATTTCCTGAATTCAGAAGTGCAATTGCCTTGTTGTTCAGGATATAAATGTTGGCAGGCTCAAATTCCAGTGCCTTGTCATAACACTCAATGGCTTCGATGAACTTGCCCAGCCTTGACAGGTTATCCCCCTGCTTATTCAAAAGGTATACATCATGAGGGTCCAGCCTGAGGGCGGCATCATAGCACATTGTCGACTTGTCGAACTTACCGCTGTCAAATAGAATGTCGGCCCTTTTTGTAATCATGGCCTTTTCATCTATCTTGTCCCCTCTCCAATCATCGATGTGGATTTTTTCAAAATGGATTATCTGAAATTCATCATTCGGATCAATCCTGCCGCCGTACATTTTCTTGAATTCCCTAAGCATGTCCTTGGAGTCCTTAAAGCCTTCCTCGACGGCAAGCGCATCATTGTCCTTAATTTCAGAAAAGGGGACCGTTTCAATGTCGGTTACAAAAGCTTCAAAAATCTTCATCTTTTCCTTTGAAACCAGGTTCCAATAGCAGTATAATCTGTCTCCAACCTTAAGAGGTGTTTTCCATGCCTTACGTATAGTATGGGTCTTCTTACCCGTAATTACATCAATATCATTACTTGAAAATGACAAAATCGGCATATTAAACACTCCCTAAATTACCTGTTCCCCAAATTCTCCTGACTTAACCTTGACGATGCCGTCAAAATACGGCTTGATTTCACGAGCCAAATCAGCCAATTCATGAGGGTTGGGAACCTCCACCTTTTCAAGGGCAGGGTCCAAAACATTTTTGTTCCTGAATTGCTGAATGGTATAAACCTCAGCCTCTATTTCATCAACAAGATTCATAATATCTTTTTTAGTGTGCAAAGTCGGGACATAAGTTGTCCTGATTTCTAAGTGAACCCCGGCTTCGTTAATCAATTCCATTGATTTTTTAACCTGAAAACCAATGTTTGCTCCTGTTATCTTTCGGTATTTTGAAAATGTTGTTTTAACGTCAAGTGAAACATAATCCAACAAGTCCAAATCAAGGATCTTTTTAAGCCTGTCCGGATAAATTCCACTTGTGTCGAGTTTTGTCTTGAGGCCAATCTGGCGAACATACTTTAATATCTCAATTACTGCATCTGTCTGAACTAACGGTTCCCCACCGGAAATCACAATAGCATCTAAAAAATCAGCTGATGAATCAATTTCTTGAGTAATCTCTTCAAATGATTTTTCAGTATTATCCTCCAGCAATTCCACATTATGGCAGTATCTGCATGCCAACGGACATTTTGACATGAACAGAACCAGGCTCATATTCCCATGGAATTCAACAGAGGATATTACGCTACCGCCTACATACATTAGTTTAAAACCTCTTTTAAAATTTCAATAAATTTCTTATCTTCCTCAAGAGTACAAATGCTGATTCTAATCCAGAATTCATCCAGACCCTTAAAGGAAGTGCAATCCCTTACGATGATTCCTTTCTTCATCAGTTCCAATGCCAATTCACTGGCTGTGAAACCGGTGTCTTCAACACGAATCAGCATGAAGTTTGATTTGGATGGGAAAACCTCCAATCCTTCGATTTTTGACACTTCATCATACAGGTATTGCCTTGACTCGATTCCTTTTTCGATGGAATCCCTGATGTAGTCCTTGTCCCTGAAAGTATTGAGGGCAGCTACGAAAGATAATCTTGTAAGGGAAAATACCGGCTTGATTCTGTGCATGTATTCAATGACCTGTTCACATGCAAGACCATAACCTATTCTCATACCTGCAAGACCCAATACCTTAGACATGGTACGTATGATAAATATATTATCAAATTCATTAATCAAATCCTTGTTTGTAACTTCTGAGTATTCAAAATAAGCTTCATCTATAACAACTAATATATCGGGATTTTTTGATGCTATATCCCTCAGAACTTCCTTTTCAATCAATGTCCCTGTAGGGTTGTTCGGACTGCAGAGGAAAATCATCTTGGTTTTGGGAGTTATTGCCTCATAGATTGATTCGACATCCAGCTCATTTGCATCCAAATCCCATTTTGCATACACGGGTTTTGCACCGTACTGCTTCAGCAAATATTCATAATACATATATGACGGCAAAGGAACTATGAATTCATCCCCGTTATCGATGAATGTCTTTGCAAGCACATCAATGACTTCGTCAGCGCCGTCTCCGCCAATGATGACCTGGGAGTCCTTAACGCCGGAATAATCTGCCATCTCAGATACCAGTTCATGCAATTGTGATTCAGGATATCTGTTGATTGATGCTATCTCATCCTGAATGGCTTTCATGGCCTTTGGAGATGGGCCCCATGGATTTTCATTTGAACCCAATTTAATGATATCCTCTTTTTTAAGGTTAAAGTCTGCTGCAATCTCATCCTGAGATCTTCCAGGGACATAAGAATCCATTTCTTCTACAATCTTCCTTGCTTTCATAGTTTAATCTTCCTTATATTGTTTGGAAAGCTTTACGTAATTATCAGCGTTCCTTTGAATCATGCTAATCTGTTCCGGAGTGACTTCTTTTACTGCCTTTGCCGGAACGCCCAATATCAGACTTCCTTCCGGGAATTCCTTTCCTTCACTTACTACGGCTCCGGCTCCAACAATTGAGTTTTTGGAAATGTGTGCGCCATTCAATACTGTGGCATTCATTCCAATCAGGACATTATCATCTAGCTTGCATCCATGAACGACTGCGCCATGACCTACTGAAACATTTTCTCCAATTTCAACAGGAAATCCTTTAGTGCAGTGAACTACACAGTTATCCTGAACATTGGAGTTGTTTCCTATGGTTATAGAATCTGTGTCTCCGCGAACAACAGCTCCGAACCAAATTGACACATCTTCGCCTAATTCAACATCCCCCATTATCTGGGCACCTGGACATATTACAATAGAGTCTTTTTTATTTTCCATAATATCGCCAATTATTTATGTTTCTTATTTTTATCTTGGATGATATGATTCTGTTTTACCAATACTCTTGTATCGGAGGGTACATCATCATACAACAAAACCCCTGAACCGATGGTGGAATTGTAGCCCACCTTTACGCCCGGTGAAAAACTTGAGTTGATACCTGTCTTTACGGCATCCCCAATGATGGATCCGAGCTTACGCCTTCCGCTGTCAATCATCTGATTTTTGATTTTGGTCTTGACGGAGCGGTTATCGAAACGCAGGTTTGCAATGTTGGTTCCTGCGGCTATATTGCAGTTTGAACCGATCACTGAGTCTCCAACATAACTCAGGTGACTGACATTGGTATTTTCCATAATGATTGAATTTTTAATCTCGACTGCATTTCCCACATGGACATGGTCTCCAAGGTAGGAATTGCCTCTGATATAAGAGTTAGGGCCTATGTCACAGTTTTTGCCTATGTAAACGTTTCCTTCAATGTAAACGCCGGCCCTGATAATGCTTCCCTCATCCAAAAATATTTCCCCGTGGATGTGAGCGCCATCCTCAATTTTTCCTCTGATTTCTGTTTTGAGCTGACCGATCAACTCTTCGTTTACTTCAATTAATTCCCATGGCCTTCCGACGTCAATCCAGTCCTTGTCTGTTTTGTGCCCCATTACCTTTTTGCCGTCAGCAATCTGCAGGGAAACGGAATCGGTAATTTCATATTCTCCACGTTCGGAAACTTCTGTCTTTTCAATCTTATCAAAAATGTCCTTATTGAAAATGTAAATACCTGCATTTACAAGGTTGCTTGGAGCCTCTTCCAGTTTAGGCTTTTCGACAATGCTTTTGATGTTTCCGTCATCAATTTCAACAACACCAAAAGCGGAAGGGTCTTCAACTTCAGTCAAAAGCATCAGGGTGTCTGGGTTTGACTTGTCATACTCCTGAATGAATTCATTGATGATTTCATTATCAAGAATGATGTCCCCGTTAAGCACAATCAGGCTGTCATCGATGAAATCCTTACCATATCCTATTGCGTTAGCGGTTCCCAAAAAGTCCTCTTGGGTTTGGTAATATATGTTAACTCCAAAATCGCTACCATCTCCGAAATACTCCCGAACCATCTCTTCCTTATATCTGACAATCAACAGGATGTCATTGATTCCATTGTCTCTCAATGATTCAATATTGTATTGGATGATAGGTTTTCCAGCGACCGGCAACATGGTTTTAGGCTTTGTAAGTGTTAATGGCCTCATTCTTGAACCTTCACCGGCACTTAAAATAATTGCTTTCACTTTAATTATCCCCTTAAAAATTATCTAATAATATTATATTTTTAGTTCTTTTACTTATAAAAAAATTTTGGATAAACAAATGAAAATTATTAAATAATAGTTATAATAAACTAAAAATCATATTAGCTATGCTAATGCAAAAATTTTAGGAGATTATAAAATGACTGTTTATGTTTGCTTACATTGTGAATACAGATTTGATACAGAAAAAGGCGACCCTGCTTACAACATTCCTGCTGGAAAAACTCCTGCAGACATGCCAGAAGACTGGGTTTGCCCAGAATGCGCAGCTTTAGGTATTGAAGCATTTATCGCAGAAGAAGAATAATCGCTTCTTCTATTCTTTTATTTTTTTACACCAATCACCATAAAAAAAGAGTTAAGATGAAATAATCATCTTATAAATTATCATTAATTATTTTTACGCAGATATCCCTTATCTCTTCAGCCCTTTGGCTGTCACGGGATTCCAGAGTTATCCTGATATAGTCTTCGGTTCCTGATGGCCTTACAAGCACCCAGCTGTCATCGGCAAATGTCAGCCTTACGCCGTCAAGGGAGTTCACATCAACTATATCATCGAAAGCATCCTTCAAAAGATCTTCCATATTTTCCATTACCTTGATTTTCGCTTCCTTGGAGCAGGTAATCTTTTCACGGATATTCGGATACTGCGGAATTTGAGCAAGCAGGTCTGATAGCTTTCCGTCCCTTGATACGATTTCAGCCATTCTCAAACCGGAAAGAATTCCGTCAGGACACATGCAGAAGTCAGGGTGCAGCCATGTTCCTGATGGCTCCCCGCCGAATGCGGCATCCTTTTCAATGATGACTTCAGCCACATTGACATCACCTACAGGAGTTCTTAAGACTTCTCCATTTACGGATTCGTCCATACATAATCCCGCATCAACAGTGGTTACGATATCCCCTTCAAATTCCTTTGATATCAATGCCAAAAGTGAATCGAATGGTGATACATTACCCTTTTCATCGACTGTTATCATCCTGTCTGCATCTCCGTCGTGAGCTATTCCAAGGTCAGCCCCAATGGCAACGACAGTTTTCATCAATGTCTGAAGGTTTTCTGCATTTGGTTCAGGGTTGCGGCCAGGGAAAAAACCGTCCGGCTGTGAGTTCAGGGTTGTCACTTCACATCCCGCCTTTCTAAATACTAAAGGTGATATTTCGCTTCCGGCTCCGGATGCGCAGTCAACTACAACCTTCAGGCCTTTTTTGATGTCAACCATGTCCACCAAATCGTCAATGTATTGGCCTTTTATTTCTTCATTCACACTCAATTTACCGACATTTTCCCAGCTTACTGAAATGTAGTCCTTATTGGCATATATCTCTTCGATTTTACGCTCCTGAGCTTGGGTGTATGCCATTCCGTTTTTATTCCATAGCTTTATTCCGTTATATTGTGAAGGGTTGTGGGATGCGGTAAGCATTATTCCTGCATCGGCATTCAGTTTTTCGGTAGCGTAACCAACCAATGGAGTAGGAACCATTCCGATCTTAACGACATCAACTCCACTTTCCAAAAGTCCGGCACATATTGCCTGGTCAAGCATCTGATTTGTTGTACGAGTATCATATCCGATTACAACTGTGCCCTGATTGCCAAGATAGTAAGCCAATGATTTTCCAACATTCAAAGCTAGTTCGCAGGTTACCTCTGAGCCGATCAGTCCTCTGATTCCTGATGTTCCGAATAGTTTCTTTGCTACCATTTTCTCACCTATGCACCGAATTTATGAGCATAATTCATTAAATCCATCATGATGTTCATTACATCTGACCCTCTGATTCTGTTCAATCCTCCTTTTGCGCATGCCCTTTCGGAGAATTCAGTGACATCATCAGTTCTTACTTCAGGACCCCTAATCAATACAGGCACAGGATCTCCTGAGTGGTTCATGACTGATATTGGGGTTGAATGGTCAGCTGTCAAGTAAATGTAAACGTCTTCAAGCTTGATTAATTCGCTCATGACCACTTCATCTACCTTTTCTATGAATTCCTTTTTCTCCTTGGTCTGGCCGTCATGGCCCGCTTCATCGGCACCGTCGATGTTTATCAAGAAGAAGTCATGGTCTGAGTTTTTGACCTGGTCAATGATTGTGTCACGGATATTGTCAAGGTTTGTGTCGACTCCTCCGGTAACATCTTCCATTTCAATGATGTCCATTCCTGCAAACCTTCCGATTCCCATAATCAAACCGGTTTCTGCAATGCAAGCGGAATTAACTTCATATTTCTCGTTCAGTGATTCCACAACAGGCACTTCACCCGCTCCACGTGGAATGACTATATTTGCCGGAGGTTCACCCTCTTCAATTCTTTTAATGTTAACAGGATGGTCCTTGACCATCTCATATGTTTTTACAACCAGCTTGTTTAAAATGTCTGCAGTCTTGGCCGCTTCAGGTGTGTCATCCAATGCTTTCACTTCTTTAGGTTTGTTTCCTTCGACCTTAGGGTCGGCATCGCTTACCTTATCGGAAAGGCCTTCACCTCTAAGCACAAGTACTGCCCTGTGACCTGTTGATTCCTTAAAAATGATTTTTATATCAGGATAGTCTTCCAGAACCATCTTGTTCAGTTCTTCGACTATTTCCTTTGTTCCTTCCTTGATTCTTCCCGCACGCCTGTCGGTAACGATTAAATTTTCATCAGCGGTTGAGAAATTGCACCTGAATGCAATGTCTCCAGGCAGAACTTCAACACCTACACCATTCGCTTCGAACGGACCTCTTCCGGTGTATACTTCATAAGGATTGTAACCCAATATTGATAAATGTGCAGTGTCACTTCCGGGGATGATTCCAGGAGCGATTGAATCCATTATACCAGTAATTCCTTCCGCAGCCATTTTATCCATGTTTGGAGTGTTTGCTGCTTCAAGAGGAGTCTTATTTCCTAATTCTTTGATTGGACGGTCCCCCATACCATCCATAATTAATACAATACCTTTCATTAAATATCACCTAATAATATATTCAATAATAATTTTAGCATTTGATAGTTAAATAATTTGTTTAAAAAAAAAAGTTTAGATAAGTAGAATTCCCACTATTGCACCAACAATTGTGGCCATCAAATTAACATGCTCATTTGTTATCATTCCCCTATTCTCAAATAGGGCTCCTAAAATACTGTCTGTAAAGCAACCGATAAAACCGGAGATTATTGAAACAGCAATTGCTGAAAGAGGGCTTGGAACGATTCCGAGCAGAAATGCAACTATACCGATTACGCCTGCGCCGACAATACCGACAACAGTCCCCAAAACTGAAACGGCACCATTGGTACCTGGGTCGACACTCTGAAAAGTGGTAATCAGTCTTGGATGAGGGTCCAGAACACCTATTTCAGAACCTAGTGTATCGGCAGTCGCTGTTGCAATTGCACCGATGAAACCTCCTACAAACGGCAGGTAATATCCTCCAAATGCTGCCATGAAACAGGCAACAACACCATTTGAGATAACGTTTTTGGAGGTTCTTCTTCCTTCAAACTGGCCAAGGGATCTTTTGTATTTTTTTGAATATTTTGTGGCAAGAAGTGACATCACAAGGAACAATACAATTAAAAGTAGCCAATTGACACCAGCAGAGAAGATAATTACAATCCCCATTATAATCATGACTGCTGATCCAAACAAATCCAGTGATTTTCTGTAATATGTAATGAATCCCAAAATAAATAAAAGGATTACGTAAACCCAATTTACCATTACTACCTCAACCATAATTATCACAATTCCTCTATTTAATAATGTTATGTTCAAAATGATATAAATAGATTTTTTATCGGCAAAACCGTACAATAAATCAGCCTGAAAAAACTATCAAAATAAATAAAAATTTAGTTAATTAAATTAAAATAAAACTCACAAGTATAAAAAATCTTGACCATAATTCCAAGCAAACATTAGTCAGTGATTGAAATCATAAAAATAAAATCCGGTAATCTATATGAATCAGTGAAAATTTATAAATTTCTAAAAAAAAGTAATAAAAATGGAAGCTATTAAACTTCCATATTCAAAATTTGATCAACTATTTTTTCACTTTCACTTTGCCTTTGAGCTTGTTTTGGTAGTAACTTGCAGTGTAGGTGTATTTTTTACCTTTCTTGAGCTTTTTGGTAACTTTCTTTTTAATGGTTACTTTAGCAATACCTTTTGAATTAGTCTTAGCACTGTATTTTTTGCCTTTGAACTTGAAGCCTTTAATCGGTTTGCCGTTGGTCCATTTAAGTTTGGCTTTAAGTACTAATTTTTTACCTTTTTTAACTGAAACGGTCTTCTTGACTAATTTAAGGGTTTGTTTCACTACAAGTTTGTTAGTGACTTTAGTGTTCTTATATTCGGCAGTGACTGTGTAGGTTTTAGGATTCAAGTTGATTTTGAGTCTTGCATAACCTTCACTATTGGTTCTTACTGAGTAGTGAATATTATTTGCCATGACATCAACAAACTCTCCTTCGCCGACAGGGTTACCGTCATCACCAATAGCCAATACTACATAGTAGGTTCCATCCATAAAGTCCATTGTAATGTCCTTGTTTTCAAGTAGACGTTTTACGATTGTGACTTTAGCAGTAGCTGTTTCACCGGTTGCTGTATTTATAATAGTTACATCATAGCTTCCGACAGCCAGGTGTGAGTCAGTCAAGTATGCGATACCCTGATTATCGGTTTTGACAGTGTATGTTTTGCCGTCGACAATGAATTGTACATCACTGTTTTTGAGCACATTACCATATTTGTCAAGGAATTCGGCTTGATAATCATATGGACTGTCCCAACCTCTCTTCATATCTCTGTAATTGATTGACTTGAATACGGTTACAGTGGTATTTACTGTTTTTGAGCCGTATTTTCCGTCTCCACTGTAGATTACCTCTACATCATGGGTACCTTCACCTATGCCAGGAATTGCAATGGTGTTTTCTCCACCGGTCACATTTACAACTTTAGTGGTATTTCCTATTTTAACTGTCACATTACCTTTGGCATCCTCTGGGACGGTCACTTTAACAATCACATCATCGCCCGCAAGAGTATCATTTACCTCAACGCTTACGTCACCTGATACTTTTTGTGCTTCGAATGATGTTGATGAAACATTTGACAAGTATTTGTCATCACCCAGATAGGTTGCGGTCACGTCATATACTCCTGATTGAGGAACTGAAATTTTGATTGAATTTGTTTTGGTTATGTTAATGCCGTATTCAGTGCCGTTTACATCAATAATCACATATCCTGTTGCATCGCTTGGCAAGTCAGATACTGTGATTGTTATTTCAGCCCCGTTTACTACAGCGGAAACAGACATTGGAGCATTGTTTTTGGATACTATGAACTGATCAGTAGTGGAATTGAATTCATAGTAATCATCACCAGCATATGTTGCGGTAATAGTTTTGTTTCCGGCAGCAAGGTTTTCAACATTGAATGTTGCTTTTCCGCCTTCGACTTTAGCGGTGTAGTTTACACCGTCTATTTCAATGGTCACATTGCCTTCAACATTTCCGCCTACATTCACAACAACTTTGACAACATCTCCGACATTAACGTCACTGACCTCAATGGACATTGGAGTTGGGTATTTTGGAATGTGCACTAGTTTGGTAGTTGTTACATTCAATCCGTCATTATTAGTGTAGATTACAGTAGCATTGTAGGCTCCAGGAACTTCATCAACCAGATCAATGGTTGCAGTGCCGTTTACAACAGTAGCGTTGTATGTGTGATTTCCAATCTTGATTGTTACATTACCTGTAGCATTGTCAGGGACATTAACGACTACTGTTCCGTTTCCTAAATCATCAACATTGATTCCTTCTTTAGGAGGTTGAGGAGCAACAGTAATCTTATCGGTAGCAGTATCAGGAGCGTATTTGTCATCACCGTTGTATGTTACGGTCACATTGTGTTCTCCTTTTGGAACATCCAATATGATGATTTCATTTTCGCCGCCGGATACAGGGAATGTCTTGGTGATATTGCCTATTGTGACTGTCACATTACCTGTAGCGTCTTCAGGAACGGTTACTTTAACTATTGCCGGTTCGCCTTCAGTAATGTTTTCAACAGTTACATTGATGTTGGCAGTATCGACTTTAGTAACTATCACTTTAGCGGAGTCATTAGTGCTCTGCAGGTATTTGTCGTTTTCAAGGTAAGTCACTTTGACATCATAAGTGCCTTCTTTTAATCCAGTGACATTAAGCTGACCTGCGCCATTGGTAATCACTACGTAGTAATCAACTCCACCGACATTTACATTAGCCGCACCATTGTAGTTAGGAGCTTCGATGTTGATTGTAGCGTTTTCACCGACTTTAATTTCATCACCGGTTACATTTATGCTTGAAGGGTGTTTTACAACTTCAAATACTGTGCTGTTGAATCCGGCATAGTAGTCATCGGTTTCAACAGTTCTTGCAACAATAGTGTAGTTGCCTACAACATCAGCATCCAGGAGTGTAAACCACACCATTAATAGTAACAACAACCGGAGTTGAATTGGTTACAGTGAATACGAGTTTTCCTTCAACTTCAACAACATCAGCAGCATTGATAATCACAGTAGCGTTCTGTTTAGCAACAACATTGAAAGCTGTAGCGTTGGCTAAATCAGTAGCATTGTACTTATCATCACCAAGGAAGTAAGCATGAGCAGTGTACTCACCTTCAGGCAAGCCAATGACCAGTACAGCATTCTTATTATTGATGTCTACAGTGTAATTGTGTCCGCCGACTTCAATAATCACTTTACCACTGGTTACATTATCCATAGTCACAGTAATTGTAGCATTCTGACCAACAGTAGTATTCACAACAGGAACAACAACACTATCAATCACAGCAGCGTGTTTATAGATAGTGAATGTTTTTGAAGTGCTGTTAGCATAATACTTGCTTGATTCGTAAACTGTAGCAGTGACTGTGTAGTTACCGGCAGCCAAAGCAGTAGTATCGATTACGACTTTACCATCAACAACAGGGTATTCAACACCATTAATAGTTACGTTAACAGCAGTATTGTTTTCAATTCCAATAGTGAAGTCAGTTTCAATTTCATAATTATCATTTACAGTAATATTCACACTGGAAGCATGTTTAACAACTTCAAATACGGTACTGTTGAATGCAGCATAGTATTCATCAGTTTCGGCAGATCTTGCAATAATAGTGTAATTACCGACAACATCAGCATCAAAGGTGTAATTACCATTTGCATCAGGAGTGTATTCAACACCATTAATAGTAACAACAACAGGAGTAGAGTTGGTTACGTTAAATACAAGTTTACCGTCAACCACAACAACCTTATCAGCATTGATGATTATAGTAGCATTCTGTTTAGCAACAACATTGAACACTGTAGCGTTTCCTAAGTCAGTAGCATTGTATTTTTCAGACTCTAAGTAGTAAGCATGAGCAGTGTACTCACCTTCAGGTAAAGCAACAACTAAAACAGCTTCACCATTATTGATGTCAACAGCGTAATTGTGACCACCGACTTCAATAATCACTTTACCACTGGTTACATTACCCATAGTCACAGTAATTGTAGCATTCTGACCAACAGTAGTATTCACAACAGGAACAACAACA
>NZ_ONER01000015.1 GCF_900316895.1 uncultured Methanobrevibacter sp.
GAACTCAGAGCAATTTTTCAAAACCAAAACAATTTTTCATAATCAAAGCAATTATTAAAAATCCATAAAAAAAAGTATACTGAACAAAAATTCAAGAGCAAAAATAGCCTCCAAAAAACACAAAATAAAATTAAACACGATAAAATTAATTAAAAAAGATAGTACACCCAATAGTGCAATTCATCCATGACCTTGAAGAGGTCATGGTATTCTTGCATCATTTAGATAAAAACTTATATATCTATTTTTAAAATAGATATATTAGTTGATTGCCTATGAGATATATTAACAAAAATGATGTGTTAATCATAGCCAGAAATTCAGGCAAATTGATGATTGGAATTGGAATGTTATGTCTAGTTCCAATTATTGTCGATTTAATCTTTTTAGAATTTAATATAATGGGCTATCTCATACCTGGATTAATATCAATCACCATTGGCGGAATCTGTCTAAAAGTCCTGGACAAATATAAAGTCAATAAAATGCGCCCAAAGCATGGGATGATAATATCAGCATTGTCATGGCTGTGGGCAAGTCTTATCTGCGGTTTGGTATTATACCTCATAACGGGCATAAGCATAGTAGACAGCGTTTTTGAAAGCATGTCCGCTTTGACCGGAAGTGGAATTACCATATACAGTGATGTGGAAGTCTTACCATATGGAATACTATTTTTCAGAGCATTTCAACAATGGATTGGAGGTTTAGGAATCATTGTTTTGATACTGTTCTTTTTAGCTCAACCGGGAACCTCCTCATATACATTATATCAATCAGAAGCCCGTGAAGACCAGATTAAACCTTCCACCAGGGCCACACTCGAAACAACTATAAAAATCTATTCGGCATTTACCCTTGCAGGAATCATTTTATATTGCCTTGCAGGGATGCCCCTTTTTGATTCAATCTGCAATACGTTCTGCATTATCTCAACCGGAGGAATGAGCATTAAAAATGCAAACATAGGATATTACAATGATTATATGATTTATTTCATTACCATGATCCTGATGATATTGGGTGCAACAAGCTTTTTCGTACATTATAAAGTCATTAAACATGGTATAAAAGCATTGATTAATGATTTGCAGTTTAAAGTGATGATTTCACTGATAGCGATTTCAACACTGCTGATATATTTCACATCAACCATCATTCCAATGGACATGCTATTCACAGTGGTTTCCGCCATTACGACAACCGGAGCAAGCATTCCAAATGCAACCGTGATGGCCAGATGGCCCCCATTTGTAATATTCATCATAATGACATTGATGCTTATCGGCGGTTCCAACGGGTCTACAGTAGGTGCAATCAAATTAATGCGAGTAATTACATTTGCAAAAGGAATATATAGAAATCTGCGTTTGAGCATATCTCCTGAAGGTGCTGTCATCCCAATAGACCTTCATGATAAAAAATTCACTGACAAATTAGTGGAACAAAGTGGAAACTATATCACCCTTTACTTCTTATGCATTCTGGTTTCATGGTCCCTATTATGCCTATATGGTCATGACCCATTCCATTCATTGTTTTTCACATTTTCCATGCAGGGCAATATAGGTTTGGAAATTGGACAGCTATCCCAAACAATAGAATGGCCTTTAAAAATTGCCGGCATGTTAAATATGTGGACCGGAAGATTGGAAATTTATCCGGTATTAATCACATTCAGAGCAATTTTAGAAGTATTTAAGAGATAATTTAACTTTTATAACATAAAAAAACTGTAAGTAATCGCTTACATTCAAAAAACTTTATATGTAAACAATAACATAGGGTTAACAAGTGAATATATCAAATCACTACAAAAATTATTGAGGAATTAAAATGAAAATGCATAAAATTTGTCCAAGATGCGGTTCTAGAAATGTTGATTGGATAATTCCACAGAACTGGTCACAATGCATTTGCAGAGACTGTGACTATACTGGTCCAATAATAGAAGGAAACGATGAATTGGCAGAAGAAATTCATGAATCATATCTTGAATCCTTAAAAGACGACGACGAATAAAACTACTGGATAAGTGATTGAAATGTTAGGCATAAACAATAAAAAAGAAGTGCTGGAGGTTAGAAATCCTCCAAGTGACGATCCATATTCCATGATTGCTACATTATTTACAAAAAATAATGAGATAGGCATTAAAACATTGTCCCTTACCATACTCGACCTAATCAACCAAAATCAAATCAAATGTGATATTGATTTAAATGATTCCTATGAAGTGGGCAAGAAATTAGCTTCAGAAGATATGGAAGTCATGAAAAAGATAACCCTTAGAATTGCAAATAAGGGAGAATTGAAAACTTCCGAAACATCTGCAATTAACCTGCTTAAAAACATGAATAAAAATAAGAAATTCAACTTGAAAGCAATGGCAAAACAAAGCAACAACACTTCAATTGCTAATAAATTTGAAAAAGACCTCAATGAGTTTGTCAAATCCGTTAAAAATGAAAATGAATATGACGGCAAAAACTATAAGGACATTTTGGAAAACGGAAAACTGACCGGCAACGGAAAAGAACTCAAAAAAGAATGGGAAAGCTTCAGAGATTATTTGAAATCCGAAGACCTGTGTAAAAAATACCCTCCGGAATCCTCAGATGAAAATTCAGCACAAATCCTCTATGCATCATGCTTCGATATTGAAAAAGAAGCATTGAAACCAAGAGAAAACGACACTCCATTAACCGATTTCATTGATAAAGACGGATATAAGTTATTGAATATAATATTCAACAATGCATTATTAAATGTGAGTGAAAAAAGAAAAGGTGACGGAATATTTTACGGCGTGAATGACAAGTATACCATTCCGGGCGGAGGATAACTCCGTTCAAAATTTTGACTTTCACCCATTTTTCCATTTCTTTTTTTTATCCCAGATTAACCATAACCAACATTAAAAAAAAATCAATTTACTCGCTTCAGCAACCTTGGAAAAAAATGAGTTTTAAGACTAATTAAAATGAATTTCTGATGTTGAACGCCAATTTAATCATAGCATCCTTAAAGTCAATGAATTGATTTGGATTTTAATCATTTTTCATGTTAGAATATACATATCAAAGAATTCAATTATCTATAAATGCAGGTTATTGAAAAAATATTAAGTTAACATCCGATAATTTGAGCGCATAATTACGATACAAATTATAGTAATAATTTATATTAAAAAAAAAGAAAAAAAGTAGGTTTATTTATACATCAGAGTATAATAAACCAACTGCTCTAGAAGAGAAGAATGCTATATAAACACCGAGGATACCCATTAAGATACCGCCGATGGTACCATTCCATCTGAGAATAAGGCCACATAGTATTAATAAAACAAATACAATAATGAATACAAGAATTATGAATAAAAGAAGTTTTACGATTCCAACTCTTGAAATATCACCAATTGCATCTCCAATTGCTAATGCATAACCTATATCTTCAGTTTTTGCTAATCTGCATTGACCCATCAGCAATGCTAAACCAAATATGATAGATACAATTGCAGAAATTATTCCAGACAACCAGTGTTGGAAAATAACTGCTAAAATTGAACTGATAATGATTGGAACAATCATGTAAACAATATATACAACGAAAAATTTTATTCCATTGATGAATTGTCTTACAAAGTCAAGACCAGGAGAACCTGGATCCCTTTCAATACCAAATTTTACAATATCTAATTCATAACCAGTAATTAAAAATCCAATAATTAATGCTATAATAATACCTATAATTCCAGATCCAATAACTGCAAGAGCGTTCTTTGCTGCAGCACTTACAAGAATAGTTGCAACAGTCCCTCCGACAGCAATTCCTAGAATAATTCCTAAAATAACATATATAACTAATGCTTTAATATTATGAAATGGATAAACTAAAGCATCGCTTAATATTTCACCTAATTCCATTTTTATTCACCTTTTAAATTGATAAAACTCGAAAGTTATGAGTCATACATAATTATTTATATAATAGTATTTAAATTTAAGGAAAAAAATTAATCTAAAAAAGAAAATGGCACTCAAAATGAATAATATCTCATACAGATTTTATGCCATTCCCACAACCTCCTAACGAATGTTTGAGCATCTTTCAAAATACCTCCAAAGTCAATTTTATATATTCCGAAATTTAATATATTATTATAAAAGAACATTAAGTGATAAAAATGGAATATGAAATAAAAGGAGGTTCATTTCCTATTGTAATTTGTACATTGCAAAAGGGAGAAACCATGAAAAATGAAACTGGTGCAATGGCGTTCATGACGTCTAACATAAAAATGGAAACAACTACTGATGGAGGACTCTTAAAAGGACTTGGAAGAGCCTTATCAGGAGATACACTATTTTTAAATTTCTTCACTGCACAATCCGACAATGAACAAATCGGATTTTCATCACGTACACCGGGAAAAATCATACCCATTAACTTAAATGGTTCCACAATAATAGGTCAGAAAAATGCATTTTTGGCCGCAGAAAAAAGTGTTGATGTTGATATATTCTTTAAAAAGAAACTTGGAGCCGGACTGTTTGGTGGAGAAGGTTTTATTCTTCAAAAATTCTCAGGAAATGGAACAGTATTCTTAGAAATCGATGGTGAAGTAATTGAAAAGGACCTGGCACCAGGGGAAAAGTTACTTCTCGATCCCGGGCATATTGCAGCAATGGAACCGACCGTTGATTTCGGCATTGAAAGAGTTAAAGGAGCCAAAAACATATTGTTTGGTGAAGGAATTTTCTTCTCAAAACTAACTGGCCCCGGAAAAGTGTGGATACAAACCATGCCACTGTCCAAATTAGCTGAGGCATTAATTCCATTTTTACCAACACCCTCCGAATAATTGGTGAGGTCTGTTCGAATAATAATTAAAACATGGAGAGAAAAAAAACAATGGGAAAGACTAGAGTAGAATGGATTGACTTGATACGTGCAATAGCAATACTGACAGTTCTATACATTCATGCTACAGATGGGATTTATATCATCTCATCCGATGCAATAACCTATTACACAGCTTTTTCAAGAATATTCAATTTTGCATCCCTATTTATCGGGCGTATTGGGGTTCCATTCTTTTTAATGATTACAGGTTACCTGTTACTCGACAGAACATACAACGATGAGCGTGTTCGTAAGTTTTGGGAGAAAAACTGTAAGGGTTTAATCATCGTCACCATCATCTGGTCGGCGATTTATGCAATTAGCCTACAGTTCATTGCTGTTGGAAGCGCTCAAGTCAACTTCAGTGAAGCTGGAAACCTATTCTTCAGCCACATGTGGTATATGCCAATGATTATTGGAATGTATCTTTCAATGCCATTTGTCTCATCTGCCCTTGAAAAATTCAGCAGCGACACCATATGGCAGGCAACAATTGTATTTTCACTTTTGGCATTCCTACTTCCGTTCATCACCATCGTATTGGCCATGCATGGAATTCAAAATGTCAATATCCAGTATTGCCTTGGATTCAGTGGCGGCGTTTATGGAATCTATATTATTTTAGGATATCTAGTTAAAAAAGGACAGTTTAAGCACTTTGACAACATAAAATTAGGATTAATAACTTTGATATCATTCATGATATGTCTATTTTTCCAATATTATGCATTTACAAAAGGATATGATTTTCATTTATGGTATGAATTCCCATTCATTTTAACCGGTTCATTTGCATTGTTTGAACTGTGTTCCAGATTGGAGACTGTAAGAGCATATCCGTTTGTTCAGTTTTTATCAAAATATTCATTTGCAGTGTTTTTAGTGCACAACCTGTTTAGATTGCCTTTGCTTCCACTTGTCGTTAAATTGCCATACACAGAACCTGTTAAGGCCATAATCCTTTGGATTTTACTGATAATATTTAGTTACATAGCAGTAGTGATTATCTATAGAATCCCTAGATTTGGAAAATATATATTATACATGAGATAATTAATCAATTATCTCTTTTATTTCTTTAAATGCTTTTTTTGCTTCCGGTGACGGGAATAACGGATAAATATGAAATAGACCTTCGCCTTCAATAAATTTTACATCAACATTGCTCATTTTTAGATTTTCCACATAAAGTTTAATGTCCTTGTAGAATATTTCATTGGTTCCGGAAAAAATCAGTGTCTGAGCCTGACCTGTGACATCGCCGTAAAGGGGGCTTACCCGATAATCCTTTGTATCCAAATCCCCTGCCCATGACTTTCCTATTTCGCGAAGTCCAATTTCACCCAAAATCGGATCGTTTTCACTATCATATGGAAGATTGCTCATTGAAATGTCAACCCACGGGGAAAATGCAATCATCTTGCTTGGCTGGGGCAATCCAACCGTCTTTAGGTATTGTGCAAATGAAAGGACAAATCCTCCCCCTGCAGAGTCTCCCATCAATATCAGATTTTCATGGTCTAACGTTTTGTATATCTCGGTAATCATTTCATATGTTTCCATTGCCTTGTGCACTGGAGCCAACGGATAGACCGGTGCTATGACATGAGCGTCCAATTTTCGAGACAGTTTAAAGCAATACAACAAATGCTGGTAGTTTATCTCACCGACATAAGCCCCTCCATGGAGGAACATAATGGTATTTTCAGCATCTTCATCTCCAAAAGTGTAGATTTGAGAGTCGGACATTTTAAAAATGCCCTTAGGAGGTTTTTGCTTAGGTGTATTTCTTAAAAAATTATCAATTTCCTCTTTTGAATCCATATACTTGGGTTTAGTACGTCTTAAGATAGCTTCCTCTATTTTTGCAATGAATGATTTTTTATCGGACATGACGCGCTCCAAATTAATCTTTTGCCATCAAATAAGCATCATAAGCCGCATAAACGCTAATAAGAATATCAATAATATAATAAAATGAATTTAAAATCGAATCAACAAAAAAAATTCCAATAATTTCCAATGCAACAAATGCAACAAGGAAATATCCAATTCCTTTTCTAATGTCTCCGGCATAGGCCTGACCCAAGCCCGGAATTAAAAATGACATGATTGCCGCCAAATATTTATTTGCCATATCTTTCACCATTTAATAATTTAATTAAATATTTATATAATATTTGTCTTTTGAAAATTTCAACCAATAGAACTGATACAAATATCTATAATCCATATTTAACAAAAATATTTAAAATTGTTATAGACAAATATAACATCAGTGATCATCATGAACATTATCAAAAAATATGATGAAAAAGAATTGATATTATCCATTGAAGGCCGTATTGATACAATCACTTCAAAAGACCTTGAAAAAGAGATTGATAATGAATTCGGCAAATTTGATTCATTAACAATGGATTTTACTGATTTAAATTATATTTCAAGTGCAGGACTTAGGGTTTTGATTGTAACCCAGAAGAAATTAAAAAAAGAAGACATCCCATTTTCAATCAAAAATGTTAATGATGCCGTTGGTGAAATATTTAAGATGTCTGGTTTCGATAAAATTTTAAGGATAGAATGAATTCAATAACACTAAAACCCGAAATACATGAATTATATACATTAAATGAGTTCATTTTAAATGAACTATCAGAAGAAAACCTTCAAGTCAATTTAATTGTTGAAGAAATATTCGTCAACATCGTCAATTATTCAAATACTGATTTTATCACAGTCAATGTTGAATATGAAAAACCAGAATTAACAATAGAGTTTGTGGACAATGGTATTGAATTTAATCCACTTTTAAAGGAAAGTCCTGAAACTCCTAAAAATATTGAAGACGCCCAAATCGGAGGGCTTGGAATTTTTTTAGCCAAAGAACTGGCTGACGAACTTGAATATCATTATGAAAATAATGAAAATCATCTGATAATTATTAAAAATGTGTAATAATGAAATCTAAACTAACAAAACTGGCAATATCATTTACAACAATTATACTACTTAATATTATATTATTTCCATTCTACGGATATGGAATTGAAAACCCTCATGTCGGATTATTATTCGTTTTGGGATTGATATTCGGCCCATACGGTGCTTTAGGTGCAGTATTAGGAAATGTAGTCATAGATTTAATGAATGGTTTTGCGCCTCTAGAAATACTTCCATCAGCAATCTGTAGTTTTGGAGTTTCATATTTGGCATACAAACTTTGGTACTCCGGTTTTAAAACAGACAAAGTTACAAAACCTAGATTGGATAATATTTACCACCTCCTATTATTCTTATCAACTTTATTGATATGTGGCCTTATTTATTCAGCAACTCATGCAACACTAGTAGGTATTTTTTTCGACCCAAGTCTGGATGAGTATGAATTCGTATCATATTTTTTGAACTTCATTAATATCGGATTTATTTTAGGAGTATTTTTCATTTGGATTTCTAAAAAAATCGATCTTATAGAGACTCCAAAAAAATCAAAAGATCCGGGCAATAAAAAATTATCCTGGATAATAATAAGGTTATTACTAATAGTTGCAATATTTTCATCAATAATGCTAATGATATCCAAGAACGAGAATATCCTAATTGCAGATTTACTATTAATGCAAATTCTCTTATTTGCTTATCTGACAAGGCCATTTGAACATGAAGTAGTGCCTAATGCCGAAAATACAATTATTGAAAAAATCCTAAATAATTTTCTTATAATAACATTATCAATTACCATATTAGGAGTGATAGTTTCAATTTTAAATTATAATTATTTAGCAACAATACCTGATATTAACCTATACCTGCTGCTAATGCCGACACTCATAATAACTGATATAGCCCTAATATTATTCTTTATTCCAAGCATCATTATTTTAAAGTATATTGAAAATAAAGTGATTCAGCCAATTTCATCATTTTCTGAAATTGAATCGTTTATTTCCGGAGAAAATGAAAAAATCGAAGCAGAAGGATTGCTGAATATATATTCTAAATATGTCAATGAAAAAAATGAAATTGGAACTCTTGCCAGGTCATATACGCACCTGATTAATTCAAATAACAATTATATTGAAAATATCCGTAAAATTGAAGGGGAACAAAAGCGTATTGAAGCCGAACTTGATATCGCAACAAAAATTCAAGCATCAAACCTGCCAACCAAAGCTATTGAGACTGATGCATTCATTGTCAACGGATATTCCAAACCTGCTAAAGAAGTTGGAGGAGACTTTTTTGATTATTATCTATTAGATGATGACCATCTGGCTATTGTTATAGGTGATGCATCAGGCAAAGGTGTTCCAGCAGCACTTCTTGCAATGGTTAGCCAAGTATTGATAAAACAACTCCTAAAACATGACCAGGACCCTTCAAAAATCCTATACCTATTGAATAATCAAATATGCGAAAACAATTCCGAAACAATGTTCCTCACATTATGGCTCGGAATCTATAATATTTCAACTAAAGAACTGGTATTCTCAAATGCAGGACATAATCCTCCATTAATAAAAGAAAATGGCAACTTTAAATTTTTAGACATCGATACCGGAATCGTGATTGGAATTATGGATAACTTTGATTATGTCAGAGAATCAATAACATTAACAGACGAATTAATAGTATACACTGATGGAATAACCGATGCAAACAATAATGATGATGAAATGTACGGCGAAGACGGAATTTTAAACTTCTTAAACGGGTTTGAAAGTGATGATGATCCGATTGACCCTCTGTTAAATGATATTCATAGCTTTACCGGAGATGCCGAACAATTCGATGATATGACATTATTGTATTTGAAGATAAAATGATTAAATTAGCTTACTGCAATGTGGAAAACCTGGATTTGAAAAAAGCTTACGGATTAGTTTCAAAAAATCGTCAGGACAAGATTGATTTTTACCGATTTGAAAAAGATAAGAAACTGAGCGCCGGAGCATATCTTCTATTGAAAAAATTATTATCCGAAGAAAATGTCACAAACCCCATTTTCAAGACCGGAAAATATGGCAAGGTGTACATATCCAACATTGAAAATATCCACTTTAATTTGAGCCATTCCGACAAAATGGTTTTATGCGCAATATCAGATATGGAAGTTGGCGCTGATATCGAATATAATGACCCGAAGATTGACCTGAGCATTGCCGAACACTACTTCTACAACAGCGAATATGAAAACATCATGAATTCCCCAACCCCTTCAGATGAATTCTTCAAATATTGGGTTTTAAAGGAAAGCTATATGAAATACACAGGCCTTGGAATGAACCTGAATTTAAATAGCTTTGAAATAATAATTGACGATGAAATCAGACTTAAAAACGATAATAAAAATTTAAAATTTAATCTGTTCAATATCAAAGACTATAAAATAGGAATCGCTGGCCATTACAATGTATCCGATTTAATTGAATATGAAGTTGATGAATTATATTGAAAAAATCAGCAGATATTCAAAGGCAAATCGCCTATTACATTGCCCTTACGATTTATTTCAACAGTATCTTCAAGACGAACCCCAAATTCTCCTTCAAGATATATGCCAGGTTCCACAGTTATGACCATGCCTTTTTCGATAACAGTTTCATCACGTGTTGAAAATCCGGGAGTTTCATGAATATCAAGGCCCAAACTATGGCCGGTGGAATGTATGAACTTATCACCATAACCATAATCGGAAATGATGTCCCTTGCTACCTTATCAACTTCACAGCATTTAATGCCAGGTTTTGCCGCCTTGATTGCCTTATCATGGGCTTCAGCAACAATATCCCAGATTTCCTGTTGGCGTTCCGTATAAATCATTGTACGAGTGTTGTCTGAACAGTACCCCTCAAAGACAGCTCCCCAATCGATTAGGATTGGCTGGTCCAGACTTTTAGCCTGTGGAATTGCATGAGGCAAGCTTGAATTGGCACCGCTTGTCACAATCGTATCGAATGACTCCTTATCCGCACCATTTTCAATCATCAAACGGACGAGATCAAAGGCCACGTCCTTTTCGCTTCCTTCATTATTCAGTATATCCAATTGAAGGAAAGATTTTTGAGCGATTTCAGTTGCTTTTGCAATCTTTTCGATTTCATCTGAGGTCTTGATCATTCTTTGCTTGTCGATATAGGTTCTGGAATCGATTTTGAAATCATCCCTGAATTTGGCATAGGTGCTGAACGGCAGTGTCGGTTCGATAGCCATATTCTTGATGCCTTCGCTTTTCAATTCATTAATCATCACATCAAAGGATTCATATTCCTTGACTTCAACAGAAGAATCATTACTGGCCAGTTCCATATCCATTTTGGAGGCATAGATAATCGGATTCTCCTTTATTATGCAGAAGGCAAAGCTGGTTGGCCTGTAACCTGAAATGTATTCGACATTTGTAAACTGAGTAAGCATGTATGCCTGAAAATCATCTTTTCTCAAATCATTTAATATATTGTCAATATGTGAGTCCATAGTTAATATTAGAAAAAAACTTTTATATATAAAATTAGATATTTTAACATTATGATTAAGTTTACAAGTAGTGAAGTGAGAGATTTAATAATTGCATTTTTAGTTATTTCACTCTGTTTTGCAATTGCGAATGCCGGAAGAAATATGAATGCAATATTGACCCTCCTTCCATACATTATGGTCGGCGTAGGTACAGGTTTCATCCTGCACGAGCTTGGACATAAGCTTGTGTCAATGAAATACGGATACTGGGCCGAGTTCAAATTATGGCCACAAGGATTGATATTTGCACTTATAACTTCATTTTTCGGCTTTGTATTTGCGGCACCTGGTGCAGTCTACACTTATGCAAACTACATGACCGATGAAATCAACGGTAAAATCTCAATTGCCGGACCTGTTGTCAATATCGCCCTCGCATTGGTATTTCTGGCAATCGGAGTGGCAATCTACCGGTCCGCATTTATCTCACAAACTTCAGCAATAATATTTACTGCCTGTCTTGTGGGCTATTCAGTCAACAGCTTTTTGGCGGTATTCAACCTGCTGCCAATTGGAAACCTTGACGGATCCAAAGTTCTGACCTGGAATATCGGAATCTGGATTGTCACAATAGCAGTTGCAGCAATACTGACTGCAGCATCCATGACAATAGGCTTTGAAAGTATCGTAAGAATGATTATAGGAATTTAACATGACAGATGAATTGACATACTTCAAAGGAACCCATAGGGTAATCGCTCCCGAAAAGACCATTGAAAACAATGAGGACAAGCTAAAGATAGCTGGAATCACACGTATTGCAGACATTACCGACCTGGATAGAATCGGTCTTCCAATCTATACCGCAATCAGGCCAACAGCCGAAGAGGGTGCAGTGAGCATTTATGGTGGAAAAGGAATTGCCAAAGACCATGCAAGGGCTTCTGCAATGATGGAAGGTTTTGAAAGGTATTCGGCTGAAAGGCAGGACAGCGATGAAACTACAATCGCCACACTAGAGGAAATTTCCGAATTGGGAGAGTTCATAACTCCCGAATCCTTGAATCTGCCGAAAGATTTTAAAAAGCAGAATTTGGATTCGATGAAGCTTGAATGGAGTACTGCAAAAGACCTAATTTCTAACAAGGAATATCTCATCCCGACAAATGCGATTTACCATCCTTATATCCATGGAAACGAATGTGAAAGCCTGTTCAAGTCAAATACCAATGGCCTTGCATCAGGAAATGTTTTGGAGGAAGCCATTCTGCATGGGATATTTGAAGTGATTGAACGTGATGCGTGGAGCATATTCGAGCTGACCCACAAGAACTATGCCCAAATTGATTTGGACAGCATTGAAAGCGACATTGTCAATGAGACAATCGACAAGTTCGAATCAGAAGGCATTAAAATCAAGCTGATGGATTTTACCGCAGACATAAAGGTTCCAACAATCGCAGCATCAGCCGACGATACCGTTACACGGGATGCCGGTCTTTTAACCTTAGGAATGGGAACACATCTTGATCCTGAAGTTGCAATCCTAAGGGCATTAACTGAAGTGGCCCAGAGCAGAGCAACACAGATTAATGGTGCCCGTGAAGACACAGTCAGAGCAGATTTTGCCCGTGAAGCAGGATATGAACGCATGAAACGAATCAACAAGTACTACTTCAGGGACGAAGAAGAAAAGATATCCCTTTCAAGTATTGAGAACAAATCAACAACATCAATTACAAAGGACTTGGAAATCGTTAAAGAAGAATTAATGGCCAATGATATTGATAAGATTTTATATTACGATTTGACACGTCCGGAACTTGATGTCAGTGTCGTTCGTGTCATAATTCCTGAAATGGAACTTTTTGCACTTGACCCATCACGAGCAGGATACAGATTTTTGAAAGTATGATAAAATGGTTAAGATAATAGTTTATACCGGCCTTTCACTTCCTTTTGATGAGGCAAAAGAAATTCTCGATTCCGCTGAAGATGTGGAGGTAATCTATAAAAGACCCATACAGAGGGGAGATTTGGGTCAGGCCCTTAAAGAGCATCCGGACATCATCGCAATAATTGACGGAGTATTTCACCAAAGCTCTGCAGTCGGACATAAGGAAATACTCAATGTGATGAAAAAGGGCATTAAGGTATATGGGGCTTCAAGCATGGGAGCATTAAGGGCATCCGAACTTGACACACTAGGAATGGTTGGAGTGGGATATGTCTATACCCAATATGCCACAGGAGAAGTTGACTCCGATGATGACGTGGCTGTGATGCTTGACAGCGAGACCCTTGAAGCACTGTCCATTCCACTGATTAATATGAAGTATGTATTTACCAATGCTGCTGATGAAAACATCATCACCGAGGATGAAAGGGACGAATTGCTTAAAATTGCCAAAAAGACATTTTATCCAAAAAGAAACTATTCACAAACATTAAGAGAATCCGATTTGGACGATGATAAAAAATCAGAATTGATTGATTTCATCAGAACATCCCCTGACATTAAAAAGGAGGATGCAAAAGACCTTCTTAAATTAATTAAAAGAGAAATTGATGAAACTAATTAGGTTCATCCACATTACAAAACTATTTTTAATATAATTTTATTGGATAATTAATTAAAATGAAATGATGATTAATTAAAATGAAAGTATTGATTAAAGTTTACTTCAGATTCATCATGAAATTAAAATACTTAAAGAAAAATAGTGAATGGGAAATGAATTATTTTTGATTCATTTCACGATACTTTTTCAGAACAATGTCCGGAGTTTCGATAACATGATCAAAACTTGTTGAAAAATCCATGGACTCAAAATCACTTTCGACCTTGCGAATTCCACTCAAAGAAAATGAACAACCCTCAATCTTAAATCCAACATCATCGGCAACAACAGAAATCAAGTTGATTTCAATTTCAGAAGCCTTCTCCAGAACCTGATTTGCCTTAACTTCATATTTCAGGTTCAATGTTTTGTGGGGCATTATTTCATTGATGGTTCTTTTGATGACTGAATCGAAAAGTTCTAAAAATTTAATGGCAGGAGGCAAGTTATTAGCCCACCAATAAGTAATAACAGAATTCAATACGATTTCATGCTCGGAATAATCATCATACAATCTTGCACGAACACCAACCGTACTCTCATCTGCTTTAATCACCAATACTGGACTAACAGCCATTATACCACTATTCGTTTTTAACTAAAGCTTTGATTAAATCACTAGCCCTTACAAGACCGACTAAATCTCCTTCAACACCGATAACAGGAATTTGCTCAATGTTTAAGGATTTCATTTTTTTAGCACAGTCGGAAACTTTGGTTTTGGAATTAGCCACTTCAACATTGCTGACAGCAACATCAGCTACAGTTTTATCAGCGAATTTTAAACTGTTTTTCTCAATGTATAATACAGAAGTACTGTCCCAGGACCATTTATCCCCTTCAGTTCCAACAGTGGAACTGTGTTCACTTCTCTCAGAGATAATTTCAATTTCAGAAATGAAATCAGTTTCAGTTAAAATACCGGACAATTTAGCATCATCATCAAGTGCCAAGATTGATTTTAATCCGAATTGATTCATGGTTTCAAAAGCAACATTCAATGGAGCTTTTTCCCAGGTTGTCGGAACGGTGGTAATCATATAATTTTCAACAGCATCATGCACTTCAATTTTGGTTAAAGCCTTAGAAACTAAATCAAAGGAAGTGATAATACCAACTAATTCACCATCATCATTTACAACAGGAACTCTTCTTACATTATTCTCCATCATTAAACGAGCCGCATCGACTACATCATCACCCGGTTTAACGGTGATTAAGTCTCTTGTCATTAACATTGCAATTTGTTCTTCATCAGGATTATTAATTAAATCAGAACGAGTTACTAGTCCTACTAAAATATCAGTATCCTCTTTAACTACAGGAAGTACTGCTTTGTTTTCTTTTCTCATTAAGTCTAAAACTTTTTCACGGTTTCCAGGAACGGAAACGCTGACAACATTTTTAGACATTGTTCTTTTAACTAACATAAAAACACCTTTATAAAATACAATTAATATAATAATAAGTTTAATGGACAACAAGTACTGCGCATTTTGCTGAATTTACAACCTTATCTGCTACACTACCCATAATAAATCTATCGAAGCCGGATTTACCGGAACTACCCATTACAATCAGGTCAATATCCTCTTCTTGGGCAACCTCTAAAATGACTCTAGCAGGTGAACCTTCCCTGATTACATGAGTAATCTTTAAATCACTATCATTTAATTCATCAAATTCCTTGAGATTTTCTTCTGATCTTTCCTTTAAGACTTGATTTAACTGGTATATCTCATCATCCAATGGAAGTCCGTTAACAAAATTATTTTCTGTGACACTCACAGCAACTATTTCGGCTCCACTAACCTTTGATAAGAATAACGCATGTTTTTCAGCTTTTTTTGCGAATTCTGAACCGTCTGTAGGAACCAATATCTTTTTATACATCATTAACATCTCCCATAATATATGGATTCATATCCATGATATTATACATTTATCTTTTTGTTAATGGTATATAATATATTTTTCGTTTCTACACGATTGCATATATTGAGGTATGGATTTTTAGAAAAAGATTTTAAAACATTGAACTCGGCAAAACTGTCCTCTGAAATCAATGATTTTCCGATAACATTGTTGATTTCAAATCCGCATATGTTGGTTGTTGCCATTTTAACCAAATCTTTAGGATTAATATAACTTTTATGATAAATGGACATCAGTTTTAGGGTAAATTCCAATTCCCTAAACATGTTTGGTGAATTCAACATCACATTGTCGCTTCCAAGCAATGGCATTATTCCTAACTCAAGCATTTTACTTAAAGGAGCCACACCGACGTTTAAAGTTGCATTTGCTCTTGGGCAAACTACAACATTCTGATTTGACCTCGCCACCAATTCCAAATCATTTGCCTTTGGATTTGTCAGATGAACCAGCTGACTGAAATTACTATTAACACCTTTGGCGATTTCTGTTAGCCTATCATTGTTTAATGACTCTATCTGATTGGACTCTGATTCGGCCACATGAATTGATGAGATTTTGCCTTGCTTACTGCATTCCTCTGAAATCAGACTGGCAACTTCAGGAGTGATTTCACCAAAGCCGCTCGGAGCGATTCCATCGGCAATCTTCAATAATTTTCGAATGGCTATTTTGACCTTGGCCAAATCGGGATCATCACCATAGAAACTGTCGTCACGGCCCAAAATTATCGGCTTGATTGGAAGGTCTTTTGAAGCCTCCTTTAAAAGCTTGACTCCCTTGATTCCCCCTTCACGATAATCGATGAAGTGGGTTGTTCCAGAATCAATCATGTCATGCATGGATTGCCTCATGGCGTTAATTAAATCATCATCTTCAGCATTTGACAGGGCAACGTGCTTGACGCCATTTGGAGGCTTGACCATTTCAGCCAATGTAAGGCCATAACCCTCATCCTTGATTATGGAATCCCCAATGTGAACATGACCGTTGATGAAGGACGGGCATACTATGGCACCATCAACATCGATGATTTTGCCCTCTTTTGCATCTTTTGCAATTTCGATGATTTTCCCATCGTCCACAACGATATCTTCGCGAACCGGAACCAGATCCTGGCCTTTCAATATAATTCCATTTGATACAGTAAACATTAAAGTAAAATCTAATTTTTTTTATTAAAGTATTTTTTTATTGATTAAATTTATTAAATTTGAAAAACAATAATATAAACTAGATATCGGAAAAATTCGATTATCTCTTTTTTAAACCATCAAGGTGATTTCTATTAACTCCCAGGAAATAAGATACTTTTACAGGAATATTGTTAAAACCGGTAATGTATACCGAGTCAAATACAACAATAAGGATTATGGAGAGTTCAGTAAATTATCTGATGCATTATATGAAAGGGATGCACTGTTTTTTTGTAATTTCGATTATGACTTGCTTGTCGAATGCGACCTTGAAAACAAGTATGAAAATATGGAATTGCCCCCTTTTCCCGAAAAACGTCCAAAAGGCAGAATCAAAGGAACAAAATTCAATAAAAAGGAAAGGGAAGGAGAAATCCTTTTTGACCACAAAATAAGGAAATTCTACATTAAAAAAGGCGATGACATCATAGGCCATTACGACACAATGACTGAAGCATTTTACTATAAAAAGATGCTGATGGACAATGACTGGGACATGAACGTGCTGAAATCACACATCACCGAAAGAATCGAGATTAATATTGTTATTGATCAAAGCAAAGAGTATAAGGTTCAGCTCAACTTCTGTCCTAAGTGTAAAAGCAGGTTGAAAATCGGTGAAGAGGAATGTCCTTCATGCGGTATTAACATTAAGGATTATCTTTACAATAATTAAAAAAAAAAGGATAGAGAATAATTATTCTCCATCAACATATTCGTTTAAAGATTTTACATTGATTTCATTATTTTGCACAGCTTCAATAGCATTTAAAACTGCTCTTGCGCCTGCCAAAGTAGTTACATAAGGTATACCTAACTCAATAGCTAAACGTCTGATGATATAGCCGTCCTTAGCGGATTGCTTACCTTCAGATGTGTTGATAATAAGGTCAATTTCCTTGTTCAGGATAGCGTCCCTGATGTTAGGTGATCCCTGTGACACTTTCAGGACTTTTTCAACTGAATCAAGGCCGGTTGCATCACCGGTACCTGCAGTTGCCACAATATCAAATCCTAAATTGGCAGCCTTTTCAGCAATAGGTCTGATTTTCTTCTTGTCGGCTTCTTTGACGCTGATGAAAATCTTACCTTCTTTAGGAAGTTCCATGTTGGCTGAAAGCTGTGATTTATAAAATGCCATTCCAAAGCTGTCGTCTATACCGATACTTTCACCGGTTGATTTCATTTCAGGTCCGAGCACTGTATCGGATTCTGGAAGTTTCAGGAATGGGAATACTGATTCTTTTACGGCCACATGACTTATCTTGATTTCCTTTTCAAGTCCGAAGTCCCTTAATTTGGCGCCGTTCATAATCCATGTTGCAACTTTTGCCAATGGCACACCGATGGCTTTGCTTACAAACGGAACGGTTCTACTTGCACGAGGGTTTGCCTCAATGATGTAGACCATCTCTTCGTCAAGCTTGACAGCGTATTGAATGTTCATTAAACCTTTGACATCCAATTCCAAAGCAAGTTTGGTTGAGTGTTCACGGATTGTGTTCAGGATATGTTCCGGAATTGTCTGAGGAGGTATTACACATGCGGAATCTCCTGAGTGAACACCAGCTTCCTCGATGTGTTCCATGATTCCTGCAATGAATACGTCTTCACCGTCACATAACAGGTCCACATCAAGCTCGATGGCATCTTCAAGGAACTTGTCCACAAGAATAGGGTGGTCAGGTGAGACTTTAACTGCCTCTTTCATATATTCCTCAAGCTCGTTCATATCATAAACGATTTCCATTGCCCTTCCGCCGATAACATATGACGGACGTACAAGGACTGGGAATGTGATTCTTTCTGCAATCTCTTTTGCTTCTTCGAATGAATTTGCTGTTCCGTATGGTGCCTGATGAATGTGAAGTTTTTCAAGGAGTTCTGCAAAGAGTTCCCTGTCTTCTACCCTGTCGATGCTGTCATATGGTGTTCCCCATATTTTAACTCCAGCATTTGCGAGCGGTACGGCAAGGTTGATTGAGGTTTGTCCTCCGAACTGCACGATAACACCATCAGGTTTTTCCTGTTCGATTACACCCATCACATCTTCAAATGTCAACGGTTCAAAGAACAGCTTGTCTGAAATGTCATAATCGGTACTTACGGTTTCAGGGTTGTTGTTGATTAGGATTGTTTCTATTCCCTCTTCTTTTAAAGCTAAAGAGGAGTGTACACAACAGTAATCGAATTCGATACCCTGTCCGATTCTGATTGGTCCTGCACCAAGAATCACAACTTTTTTCTTTGTTGTTGAAGTCAGTTCATTACCCTCATCATAGCTGCTGTAGTAATATGGAGTTTTAGCTTCGAATTCAGCAGCACATGTGTCAACCATCTTATAGGACTGTTTTATGTTGTATCTGGTAAGCAGGTTTTTGATATACTCTTCGGTCTGGGCTGACAGTTCCGCTAGACGTTTGTTTGAGCATCCCATCTGTTTTGCTTTTCTTAAGTATTCCTCATCGTCAATTTTTTCAGCTGTGACATCGTTTTCGAACTCTACGATGTTTCTGATTTTGTAGAGGAAGAAATTGTCGATTTTGGTGAGTTCACGAATCTTGTCGATATCCATTCCGTCTTTTATAGCTGAATAGATTTGGAAGTAGATAAGGTCAGTCGGATGAGCAAGGTCTTCTTCACTCCATTCGACATATTCAAATCCGTCGAATCCCATGTCAAGAGATCTTAATGCTTTCTGGAATGCCTCTTCGAAGGTTCTTCCGATAGCCATGACCTCTCCGGTTGCCTTCATCTGAACTCCGACTTCACGGCTGATTCCTTTGAACTTGTCAAACGGCCATCTTGGGATTTTGATAACCACATAATCGATGGCAGGTTCGAATGATGCGGGAGTCTCCTTGGTGATGTCGTTTTTGATTTCATCCAAAGTCAAACCTAATGCGACTTTTGATGAGATTTTAGCGATTGGATAACCAGTAGCCTTTGATGCAAGCGCACTACTTCTTGATACCCTTGGGTTTACCTCGATTACTTTGTATTCATCGGTTTCAGGGTTTAGCGCAAACTGAATGTTACATCCTCCACGGATTCCCAATGCTCTGATAATCTTGATTGATGCGTCACGCATTTTCTGAATGGTTTCGTCACATAGACATTGGATAGGAGCGACTACAACACTGTCTCCTGTGTGGATACCCATAGGGTCTATGTTTTCCATGGTACAGACGATGATACAGGTGTCTTCCTTATCCCTCATTACTTCAAATTCGATTTCCTTCCATCCGAGAACGGATTCGTCGATAAGGACCTGGTTGATGAAACTCATGTCCAAACCGTGATTTGCAATTTCAATGAGTTCCTCTTCGTTGTGGGCAATTCCTCCACCGGTTCCACCTAATGTGAAAGCCGGCCTTACGATAACCGGATATCCTATATCCTCAACCGCTTCAAGAGCTGCTTCTACGCTTTCAACAGCATGACATTTTGGAATTTGCTCTCCAATTTCTTCCATGAGGTTTGCGAATAAGTCACGGTCCTCTACATCCTTAATAGTTTGAACGTCAGAACCTATTACCTTAATTCCTTCAAGTAATCCTAAATCTCCAAGTCCTGTTGCAATGTTCAATCCTGTTTGTCCACCCATGGTTGGTAAAATAGCGTCAATTTCCTCTTCTTCAATAATCTTTGCAACGACTTCTGGAGTCAATGGCTCGGTATAAACAGTATCGGCCATTCCCAAATCAGTTTGAATTGTAGCAGGATTACTGTTAACAAGTACTGTTTCAATACCTTCTTCTCTTAGTGATTTACATGCTTGTGAACCTGAATAATCGAATTCTGCTGCTTGTCCGATTTGAATAGGTCCAGATCCAATAATTAATACTTTTTTAATATCTTTATCAACTGGCATTTGTAATCCCTCTAATTAATAATCATCCATCATTTGGTTAAATTCATCAAAAATGTGTCTTGTATCGTTTGGACCAGGTCCTGCTTCAGGATGGTACTGTATACAATGTAACGGTAACTCCTTATGCGAAATACCTTCAGGAGTTCCATCATTCAAGTTAATCTGAGTCAATACTAAATCGGTTTCCTTTAAGGACTCCTTGTCAATTGTGAAACCGTGATTCTGTGAGGTGATGAACACTTTTCCAGTGTTTAAGTCTTTAACCGGCTGGTTTTCACCACGGTGACCGAATTTCATCTTATATGACCTTGCACCGAATGATTTTGCAATCAGTTGCTGACCCATACAGATACCAAATATTGGCAGCCTGTTTGATAGCTTTTTCATGGTTTCGATAGTTTCGGACACTCTGTCAGGGTTTCCAGGTCCGGAAGTAATCATGAGTCCTGATGGGGAGTAATCCAGGACGGTCTTGTAGTCAGTGTCATAAGGGAACAGTATGACTCCAATGTCACGTTCCAAAAATGAGTTTATGATATTCTTTTTAACACCACAGTCAATCAGGGCAACTTTCTTGTCGGCATCCTCATTGAATATCTTGATTTCCTTTGTGGAAACTAAAGGCACAACATCCATGTCTTCAATGCTTGGCTGTGCTTTTGCCATTTCCAGGAGTTTGTCATCATCGATGTCTTCAGTTGTGATAGCTGCTTTAAGTGAACCTCTTTCTCTGATTTTAAGTGTCAAATCACGAGTGTCGATTCCACTGATTCCAGGGGTTTCAAACTCTTTTAAAAATTCGTCCAATGTTTTTTGAGGTCCGAAGTTTGAAAGCTGACTGCAAACTTCACGACAAACAAATCCTTCAACCTGAATCTTGTCAGATTGATACCACTCTTCACTTACACCGTGATTACCTTCAAGCGGGTAAGTGGACATTAATATTTCTCCTTTAAAAGATGGATCAGTCAATGATTCAGTGTAACCGCCCATACCTGTGGAAAAAACGAGTTCTCCTAATTTGGTGGTTTCATAACCGAATGCTTCACCTTTTAAAATAGTTCCATCTTCCAAAGCTTTACCATTAAATCACCATAATAAAATATAAAAATTTACTATCTTTATTATATTTTATTTTAGATTATTATTAAACTTTGTTTTTTAGCGAGGAAATCACCATTTTTTGAGAAAATAATTCAAATTTAAAAATTCGATTTTGAAAATTTATTAATTAAAATGACCAAAATAAGACTATGGACAAGGAATCTGAAAAGTTAATTAAAAATCAGATGAAAAACCCGAATGATTTCAAGAAATTCAAAAAAATGATTGGAGAAACCAAGGCTTACGACGTTCCAAAGTCATTTATCGGAGAGCTGAGGCCATACCAGAAAATAGGATATTCCTGGCTTGTCTCTAATGTAAGATATAAGTTCGGATGCATACTGGCAGATGACATGGGGCTCGGTAAAACAGTCCAGGTTTTAACCGCAATACTCCATTTCAAGGAGGCAAATCCTCTGGACAGTGAACCGTCACTGATTATTGTCCCACCGACACTGATATCCAACTGGGAAAACGAAATCAAAAAGTTCACACCTGAACTGTCATATTACGTCTATCACGGATCAAACAGGACATTCCCTTTTGAGGAATATGACATCATGCTGACCTCCTACGGAGTCATAAGGCTTGATTTGGACATGTTCTTAGACAAGACATGGTTCATATGCGTTATTGATGAAGCTCAAAACATCAAAAATCCGAATACCCAGCAGACAAAGGCAATCAAGAATGTCAAGGCAAAAACAAAGATTGCCCTTACCGGTACTCCCATCGAAAACAAATTGACAGATTACTGGTCCATATTCGATTTTGTAAACAAGGGATACCTCTCATCACTGGACAGCTTCAAGGCAAATTATGTGATGAGAATCGAGAGGCTGGAAGAGACAAAGACATTGGAAAAGTTCAGGACAATAACAAAACCCTTTGTCATGAGGCGTCTTAAGACCGATGACAACATCAAGGACGAGCTTCCGGACAAGATCGTCAATGACATATACTGCAGCCTGACAAACAAGCAAATCAAGTTATACAATGCAATAATGGACGGCATATTCGAAGATCTGGAAGGAAAAACAGGCATTGAAAGACGTGGAATCATTCTAAACATCATCACCGGCCTGAAACAGGCATGCAATCATCCGGCACAGTTCCTGCGTTCGGACAATCCGAAGATTTCGGAATCAGGAAAGATGGAACTGCTGATTACAATACTAGAAAACATTCTGGATATGGATGAAAAGGTGATAATCTTTACCCAATACGCTCAGATGGGCAAAATTATACAGAAACTGGTTTCAAAGAAGATGAAAACCGAAGTGCTGTTTTTACATGGTTCACTTTCCCAGCAGAAAAGAGCGGAAGTGATTGAGAATTTCCAGGAAAATAAGGACTGTAAGATTCTGGTTGCAACACTCAAGACAGGCGGTGTGGGACTTAACCTGACAGCAGCACAGAACGTTATCCATTATGACCTGTGGTGGAATCCTGCAATCGAAAACCAGGCTACAGACCGTGTGCACAGGATTGGCCAGAAAAGCGATGTGATGGTGTATAGGTTCATCACAAAGGGAACCCTTGAAGAAGTGATTGACGAGATGAGCAAAAACAAGCTGAATCTCGCTGAAAAGGCCATAAGCAGCGATGAAACATTCATCACCGAAATGACCGATGAAGAGCTGAAGGAAAAATTGTCACTGAGATTATGAAAATTACTCTATCCTCAAGCTGAAATTAAGGCTTCTTGAGGAATGTGTCAGTGCCCCGATTGAAATGATGTCAACGCCATATTCAACATAATCCATGATATTGTCCTTGGTGATTCCGCCTGAAACTTCAATCAGTGAATTTTGACGAATGTCGAGTTTTTCAAGCTCATCAATGACCTTTTTGACTTCCTCACCGGACATGTTGTCAAGCATTACAATATCTGCGCCGTTTTCAACACATTCAACCGCATCATCCAATGTTTCAACTTCTATTTCTATTTTTTTGGAAAAGCTTGTGTTTTCCTTGGCCTTCAATAGCGCATCCAAAGGAGATCCGCAAACTGCAATGTGATTGTCCTTAATCAGAACCATGTCATCCAGGCTGAAGCGATGGGTATCAGCGCCTCCAACATTCAATGCATACTTGTCAAATTTCGCTATTCCCGGAGAGGTCTTGCGGGTGCCTGCTATTCTTACATCATAATCCTTAACCAATTCTGCATATTCAGCCGCTGCGCTGGCAACACCACTCATCCTCATGAGCAGATTCAATGCGGTCCTTTCGAGAAGCAATATTGTTCTTGCATCTCCCCTAAAGGATATGAGCAAATCATTTTTAGAGATTTTAACCCCTTCCCTCAAGCAAAGGGTTATTTCAATACCATACTCTTCAAATAATTCACGAATAACATCAATTCCTGCCAAAATGCCCTCATCCTTTGATACGATGGATGCATTTACAATCTTATCCTTTTCAACCACTGCATTTGAGGTAATGTCTCCAAATCCTTCATCTTCAGCAAGCATATATTCAATAATCTTATCCAAAAAATCACCTAAAATTTAATATAATTATGATTATATAATTTTAACTATATTAATATTGAAGTGATAAATTATGGAAGTGACATTTTTAGGAACCTCATCAGCAGTCCATTCGAAAGACCGCAATCATCCGTCTATTGCAGTTAAGGCTTTCGGTGATGTATTCTTATTTGATTGCGGTGAAGGGACACAAAGACAATTATTATTTACCAATGTAAGCCCTATGAAAATATCAAAAATATTTATCACACATTTTCATGGAGACCATATTTTAGGCCTTCCGGGATTGCTTCAATCCATGAGTCTGAATGGAAGAGAATCAAAATTAACAGTTTACGGTCCAAGAGGTTTGAACAAATTAAAGGACGCCATTTACAGCTTGGGCTATTGTGCAATTGAGTATCCTGTTGAATTTATTGAAATTGACACGGGAGTCATTGAAGAAACAGAAGAATATGTAATCAGGGCACAAAGCGTAAGACACAATGTTCCGTCATTGGCATATTCCATTGAAGAAAAGAAAAAACCACGGTTTTTACGTGAAAAAGCAATTGAATTGGGCGTTCCAGTAGGTCCTGCCTTTGGAAAACTGCACAACGGCAAAGAGGTTGAAATCGATGGCAGAATCATAAAACCCGAACAAGTTCTTGGCCCTCCGCGAAAAGGAATTAAGCTAACCTATTCAGGCGATACCCGTCCCTGTGAAGAAATGATTATGTTTGCAAGAGACAGCACATTGCTCATTCATGAATCAACATTCATACAAAAGGAAGCGCAGAATGCAGAGGAGTATGGCCATTCCACTTCCAGGGATGCGGCTTTTGTTGCCCGTGAATCAAACAGCAAAAGACTGATAATAACACATATCAGCACAAGATATGGAGAAGAATACGCTCAGATAATGTTGAAGGAAGCTCAGGAAATCTTTGAAAATACTGAACTGGCTAAAGATTGCATGGAAATAAACGTTCGAGGCGAATCATGAATATACCACAAGTAGACAACCCTACAATGATTCTAATCTATATTCTGATTATCATTATTATGGCATCAATGCTTACACGAATTATTGCCTTTTTAATGAACAAAATGAATAGATTTGAAAAGGACATGACCATAATCTATCTCATAAGGGACATCATCAATTACATAATTTATTTCATTGCACTGATGGTGATTCTGCAGTTTTTCGGAATCAATCTGGCCGGAACCCTATTGAGTTTGGGTATTGTTGGTATTGCAGTGAGTTTTGCTGCAAAAGACATCATTTCAAACCTGTTTTCCGGAATAATACTGATTTTAGGCAAAAGCATAAAAGTTGGGGACACCCTTGAAATCAAAGGCAAAAAGGGTGTTGTTGAGAGGATAACCCTCAGATCCACAATCATTGTCGATGATTTTGGAGTTAAAGACCATATTCCCAACTCAACATTGACAAATGACGCTTACCTTCAGTATAAGACCCCTGAAAAATATAGAGTGGACATAAATGCTGGACTGGCATTGGATGTTGATGTTGAGGAGTTTAAATCCTACATTACCAAAAAGATTTTAGAGTATGATGAAATCCTAAAGAAACCTGAGCCTGAGGTCTATGCCAAAGAGATATCATTTAAACAAAGCAAAGTTAAAGTATCATTTTGGGTAAAAGATTTTAATAGTAAAGATAAATATAAATTAATAGTCACTAACGAAATAAGGAAATATGTTGAAAAGGGTGGAAAATATGAGTAACTCACTTCAAGAAGAAATCTTAAAATTAAAAGAAGAGAAAAATGCAATAATTCTTGCACACAACTACCAACCAAAGGAAGTTCAGGAAATTGCTGATTTTTTAGGCGATTCACTGGAATTGTGTATAAAGGCTTCTGAAATAGACGGCAAGGATCTTGTAATATTCTGCGGAGTCGACTTTATGGCAGAAACCGCTTTTATCCTAAATCCGGATAAGAAAATCATCATTCCAACACTTGAAGCGGAATGTCCTATGGCACATATGCTTCCTGAAGAGGAACTGCTAAAGGCAAAAGAAGAGTATCCTGATGCAGGAGTCATTCTTTACGTCAACAGTATTGCTGAGGCAAAACAGCATGCAGACACATTATGTACCTCCGCAAATGCAGTTAAGATTGCCGAAAGCTTACCACAGGACAAGATATTGTTCGGACCAGACAAAAACCTGGGAACCCATGTTGCAGAAAAAACAGATAAGGAAATCATTCCGGTTCCAAAAGACGGCCACTGCTATGTACACAGACTATTCCATGTTGAAGATGTTGAGCTTAAAAGAAAAGAATATCCTAACGCTGAGATAATCTGCCACCCAGAATGTAAAATCGAAGTTCAAAAAGCATGTGATGAAGTGATGTCAACCGGCGGAATGTTAAGACACATTGCCGAAAGCGACAAGGAGGAATTCGTTATCGGAACTGAAATCGACATGATTACAAGAATCAATTCAGAAGTTCCTGGCAAAAAATTGTATCCTATGCTTGAAGGGGCAATCTGTGAAACAATGAAGCTCCATACACTTGAAAAAATCAGGGATGCACTTGTAAATGAAGCTCCGGAAGTCACATTACCTAAGGATGTTGCCGACAAGTCAAGAAAAGCCGTTGAACATATGTTAAATGCTAGCTAGACTAGCTTTAACACCTTATTTTTTAAATTGCATTAAAAAGGCAATAACCTCTTCACCAACAGGAGCATAATCTTTTTCTTCAAAGTAATAGTTCTCTTTTCTATCTTCCTGTTTTAGAACAATTGAACCCGGAACCAAATCTTTAAATGGCAAGATGTCAAGTTCATAATTGAAATAGTTATCATTGGTTGAGACGAACAAAGATCTTGCCTTAATATTACCCAACTTATTTTCAACATCAAATTCCAAAAAACAATCGTTTCTGAACTTGAAATCATAGATGTCCCTAAAGAAGCATTCATCATTAAAATCTTCAAAAATTGCAGAAATTTCATCATTGTTTAAATTATTAAATATTTTTTTGGAGGATGAATGTGCAAATAGCAGTGCATTAATTGCTATCAAATTTTTAGTTTTTGAAACACTATACCCATCAGTATAATAATCATCTATTGAGTCTATGATAAGTTCCAAAACTTTTGAAATGATAAATCTGTATCCTGAAACCTTAGCGGCGGAATTTACAATAAAAATGAATTCCATTTCATCAGGAAACTCACATGCCCATGATAAAACTATGTAACCTCCGCTACCTTCTCCAACCAGGCCCAAGATTTTTCTTATTTTAAATTTTTCCGCCAAAAACTGTCTAATAAAATTTATTCCATCAGTATACGTATATCTTGGAAATTCATAATTCAAACCTGTGGATGAAGGAGAACATGATTCGGGAGTTCCTAACGGACTGATTACAATAAAATAGAATTCATCTATAAAATTACCATGACTCATTATGTAATTGTGAGACTCTCTTAAAAATGAATAGATTCCATTGAATGTAGAAAAAAATAAGACTGCATTGGTAATGAATCCATCTTCATCATATTTTGGAGTGCCGAATGTCCTATATTCGACTTCAACATTTTCCAGCACCCTGCCATACTCAAATTCAAATGAATCCATTACATGTATATTGTCTTCAAGATACATTACAAAAACCTCTTTTCTATAAATAGGTAGTAAATGAAAACATATAAATTTTTTTAAAAACAGTTTGGAAAATATTGATAAAAACTCGAATACATTCAGAGTTTAATCGTTAAAGTATAAAATATGTTACATATCTTCTAAAAAACTTGATAGAAATACATTCATTTCAATCTCCTCACGGGCAATGAAATCATCCAATCTGATTTTTGCAACGTCGCTTTGGAATGGATACAATTCATCGCGAAAATACATTGTCAATGTCAAAACATCATCCCTGACAACGATGTCCTCGTCCAAATTGGCTTTCAGGTAATCCAACTGCTTTTCGGACAATCCTGAAACGGAATACTCTATGAATTTCTTATCGTCCCTGTCACCATAATCTGAAACATTAACAATCATCATAATCCCCTCATAAATTCTTTTAATTCATCAGAGATTGTTTCAAGCTCGTTGAAACACAAATGCCCCAATTCTGAATCCATTACAATCAACTGTGAATTTTCAATCATTTGAGACATTGGAATGCCGTCCAATTCAGGAGGAAAATGAGGATCCTGTTTGCATGAGATGATTAAAACCTTAGAATTGATTTTATCCAGTTTGTCTTCAACATCAAAGTTCATGCAGGATTCATTGCAGTACTTCAAATCATAAATGTCTATTTCAAGCATTTCATTTCCGAATGTTTCAAATTCAAATGCCAGCTCCTCATTGGACATCGCCCTTAATGCTTCCTTGGAAAGTCCAAAATTAAACTCGGCAAGGTTTGCCAATCTCAAAGTCCTAATCAGAGAGTAGGTCATTTCACCTTTTGCATAATCCGGATCGGAAGTTATGATTTCATCCACAAATTTCGAAAGGATATAGTCATGGCCTGCAACCTTATAGCTGCTTACGCCACAGATGATGAAGTCCTGAAATTCCGGATAACGGATTGCCTGTGTCAAACCGATGAATCCACCCATCGAATTTCCAATCAAACCCAAGATGTGGTCGATTCCAAATTTTTCAGCCAGAAATTGCTTTTGGAAATTGACGACATCAGCAAGAGAATATTTTGGAAACCTATTTTTCAAATCGGTTGTTGAAGGGGAGCATGATCCTGGAGCTCCCAAAGCTGACATGCTGATAAAAAAGTACTTTTCCCCGTCGAATGCATCACCTTTTTCGGTCAACGGCAAAATTTTATTAATTCCTGCAAATGTTCCAAGAGAACCGGAACAATAAACAATTGCATTGACAATAGCACCATTTTCATCATATTTTGGAGTTCCAAAGGTCATATATTCAACAACAGTGTCCCTAATCATCTCACCATTTTCAAACTCGAACGAATCCATGGTAAAGTACTCTTTCTTATCTTCAAAATATTCATCATCGTAAATGGAAATTCCTCCCCTGAACTATAATAATTGATTTTGAAAACAAATTATTTAAATTAAACTAAACAATGTAAATTGTGATGAAATATAAAATTTTAGAAAAACCAAATTGCGAAGATGCATATGACCTAATTGAAGAGGCACTTAGAAAAAGAGCTACAATACTTATTTTTGCATGCTGTAAGGTAAACTATGAAGGAAGAGCCCTAAGTGAATTGAACTGGGGAGAACGTATAATAATGATTAAACCGGATGGAGCATTCTTAATCCACCAGGAAAAAAAGGTGGAGCCAGTTAACTGGCAGCCTCCAAAATCAAGAACAAGAGCCTACATCAAAAATGACACCCTATTTTTAGAAAGTCACAGAAGAACCCCTAAAGAGCTGTTGACCGTTGAAATAAAGCAAATCCAATTCATCAACTATGCTAATGTCGAAGACTTTGAGGAACTTGAACAGGCAGGATACGAAAAGGATATGAGCGATATGATCATGGAAAAGCCACATATCATTGAAGAGGGCTTCAAACCGACTACAAGAGAGTATAGTGTCGAGCATGGTTTCATTGACATTTTAGGAAAGGACAGTGACAACAATTTAATGATTCTTGAACTGAAAGCAAGAAAAGCAGGAGTGACCGCAGTAAAGCAACTTAGACGCTACATTCAAGATATGGAAAATACGGACAACGATTATTTAAGAGAAGTTGAAGCCGAAAAGAAAAAAATAAGGGGTTTGCTCGTTGCACCGTCAATCATGGATGATGCACTTGAGATGATTGAAGAGGAAGGTATTGAATTTGTATCTGTTGAACCTCCTCGTGAGTTAAAAAGAGATAAGAAAGTAACTCTGGATTTCTTCTAATCCAGGGCATCTTCAATCCTTTTCAATTCAGCCTCATAGAATTTTTGAGTAAACTCATTTGCAGGAATTGAAGTGGTTACATGGCATTCCTTTTCCAATTTGTAAATGAGATATTCCTCGCCTTCAAGAGGAATGCTTTCATCATCGCTTAAAACATCAAGACCATCCAATTCTGATAAAATATTTTTATATTCCTTTTCCTCCAATTCGATGACATCATCCAGTTCCATTTCCTGGACCTTAGGATTCAATTGCATTGCAATGGCAACAAATCCATTGACTGTTTTATCTGAAAGTGAAAATTGAGAATTTCTGATTTCATCCATGGAGAATTTAATATGGTCTATTGTATTTTTAGTAACAGGAATTTCCCGGGATAGACCAATTTGATTGATTTCATAATGATTTTTCCATTCGCCAATTTTATAAACTGCATAATTTATATCATCAAGATTAATAATTTCTTCATCTGCCATACTATCACATTAATTAAATATATTTTTATAATATAAAAATTAAATGTAACATTTAATGGAGGTAAATCTGTGAAAAAATGTCCCGAATGTGGAAATCCTAGTTATGATGGTGCTCCTGTTTGCGGTAATTGCGGTTATCAATTTCCAAAACCAAAAGTTGTAGCGCCTAAAAAAGAGGATATTTTCCAACAAAAACCAAAATCAGAGAAAAAGACCGATGACAACGGCATTCTTACCAAGAAAAATAAGTTAGTTATTGGAATTATTTTAATTTTAACTTTAATTGTTATTTGTGGAATTGTGTTTATGGGATCCAACCACAATGGCAATGGTAGCCACTCCAATCCTATAATTCAGTCAACCAGTGATTTGGCCGAATATAAGGACGGAGATTTTTCATTCAAATATCCAAATGATTGGAAAAAAGTAAATGGAAGTGATGCGGAACATTCTAGTGCTGTATTTTTCCAAAATCCGGAAAATGTAACTATAGAGTACTACAACATCACTACTAATGCTAATTCCCTTAAAGACATAACACAACAAAGAATCACTCACGCTCAAGAGGGCGGAGATTATGTCGAACTTGTTGAAACAGTAACCATAGACGGTAGAAACTCATCAAATATGCTATTGGAAAATGCAGATGGAGACTACACCAGATATGTTTCAATGTTCAGTGATGGAAAACTATATGTTTTCAAAATAACCGGAGCTTCTGAAAACTCCCTCACATCAGAAGACATTGAAAGTGCAATAAGTTCTTCAGACATTGCTTAAGTATGGATTTAATTCATACTTTTTTCTTCAGACATTGCTTAAGTATGGATTTAATTCATACTTTTTTCTATTTTTTGTGTTACCATGAATAAAGTCAAGCTTGCCCTTTGTCAGATGAATGTAGTTGATGACAAAAAGGCCAATTTAAAAAAAGCCAGCTCAATGATAGCCAACAGTGCAGACCATGATGCTGACTTTATAGTTTTGCCAGAAATGTTCAACTGTCCCTATTCTAATGACAAGTTTATTGAATATGGTGAAAATGAGCATGACAGCCACACCTTAGATACTATTTCTCAACTGGCAAAATCATATAATGTTTACATCCTTGCAGGATCCATTCCCGAAAGGGAAGACGACAAATTATACAATACAAGCTACCTGTTTGACAAAACCGGTTCAATTTTGGCAAAACACAGGAAAATGCATCTTTTTGACATTGACGTTAAGGACAAAATCACCTTTAAAGAATCAGATGTGTTGACTGCAGGGGATGATTTTACAATTGCAGATACTGATTTAGGAAGAATAGGCATTGGAATATGCTATGACGTTCGATTTGTCGAACTTGCAAGGATAATGGTGGAAAATGGTGCTGAAATCCTATTTTATCCGGGTGCATTCAACCAG
>NZ_ONER01000132.1 GCF_900316895.1 uncultured Methanobrevibacter sp.
ATGACCTGTTCTGATTTGTAGAACTTGTTGAATGAACCGGCCAGGTCATGACAGTATTGTGCAATACCATGAACTCTCTTTTTGTTTGCACTTTCTTCAACAACCTGTGGGAATTTTGCGATTTGCCTTATTAAATCCTGTTCCGCATCGTCAGGCACCCATTCATCATCAACTTTTAGGGAGCTGACATCCTTACCTGATTTTGCAAGCAGTTTGCATGCCCTTGCATGAGCGTACTGGATTGAAGCGCAGCCTCTCTCAAAGCTTAATGCCTCATCCCATTTGAATATTATAGGTTTTTCCGGAGACAGTTTTGCAATGAAGAACCTTATGGCACCAATACCGATTTCTTCAGCCATCGGTGCAATTTCATCATCTGTCAAGTCAGGGTTCCTTGATTTAATCTCATTGGTTGCCCTTAAAACTGCTTCATCTATGAGTTCATCTACGGATACGAATTTGCCTTTACGGGTTGACATTGAACCTTCAGGAAGTGAGATGAATTCATAAAAGATTACTTCAGGAGGTGTTTGCCTGAATATTTCCTCAAATATTACTCTGATTTGTTCTGCCGCCAGTTTATGGTCTGAGCCTAAGATGTCAAGTACTGTATCGCCTAAGGTGGCTTTGTATTTATGATATGCCAAATCACGTGTAGAGTAAAGAGAGGTACCGTTTGAACGTCTTAAAACGAATTCCTTTTCGATGTTGAAGTCAGTCAGGTCAATGTATAATACATCATCCTCACGGGTGAATCCTTCCCTTTGAATGTAGTGGACCAGCTCATCGACTTCGCCGCTTCTTACAAACTGTCCTTCCCATACGAAATCATCATGAATTATATTCATTCTTTGAAGTGACTCCTTCATTCCAGAGATACAGGTTGAAACTACTTGCTCGAATATTGCATTTAATTCATCGTCGGAACCTTCTTCATATTTTTGAATCAGCTCATCTACCTTAGCCTCATCTACCTTAGCTTGTAATTTTTCATCCTCTTCGACAGCCTTGTTGGCATCAAAGTATAGCTTTCCGACCTTGTGGTCAACCTTTTCCCCATCATAGTCCTCAATCTTTAATCCGCACTCGGTTATGCCGCAGACGATGATTGCAATCTGTCTACCCATATCATTAACATAATACTGGGTTGTGACATCCCTTCCGGCCAATCTTAAAAGCCTTGCAAGTGAATCTCCAAAAATGGAGTTTCTGATATGTCCGATATGCAATGGTCCGTTCGGATTAGCTGAAGTGTGTTCCAAAACGATTTTCTCATCATATGCCGGAAGCTGACCGTAATTGTCATCGACCTTTTCCAGCATCATTCTTGAGAACACATCATAATCTATGAAGAAATTAACGTAAGGTCCGAAGTTCTGAACTTTAGAGAAAATTTCAGGAACTTCAATCTTTTCAACCAAACCTGCTGCCACTTCAGGAGGTGAAGTCCTCAACTTTTTAGTAAGTTCAAATGCAATGGTACTTGCAAGATCCCCCAATTTCGGATTTGGAGGAAAACTCAATTTAAAATTCCTGTCAATTTCCACATCATACTGATCCAATGCCTTGTTAATGGCATCAATAGCTTGTTTTTCAATTTCAAAATACATTAACTCACCTAAATAATAATCATAAACCTCTTAACCAGAGGGACAGATATCCAATTTTTGGAATGACGACCAGATTATCCCCAAATGTAACAACTTTCTCTCTAATTTGGTCTGCTTTAACATAATAAGGGTCAGGCCGGTCATTATTATCCCCCTTAATGACATACATCGTACTTCCGTTGATATCCGTAATATTAATAATTCTATGAATCACCGGCTGGTCATACCATGCTGCATTATAAACAACGACATCCCCAACTTCAACACTGTTAGGGTCAAATTCATGTATGCCGAAGAAATTTGCCTTTTCAACAAGCACAATATCTCCCCTATAGAATGCAGGTTCCATACTTCCTGAAACAACAACATTCAAGTGTTGGGCGGCAATTAAAACAATTATAAGAATTATTGCATATGATAGAATTTCTTTGTAATCAATTTCCATTTATATTACCTTCTTCTTTTCTTAAATGCAGCTTCAAGTGCCAATTCAATAGCATCAGAAGTTTTTTGTAAATCCTCCATACTATGAGCATTTGAAATAAAATTACATTCGAATTGTGAAGGCGGTATGAAAACACCTTCCTTCAATAAAGTTTTAAAGTATCTGAGGAATTTCTTCCTGTCGGATTCCTGTGCATCGGCATAATTGTTAACCGGTGCAGGATTGAAATAAATTTGAAACATTGAAGCAAGTCCTACCGGCTGGACGTTATATCCTTGCTCATCAATGATGGAAGCGATATTTCCTCTAAGGAAGTTTCCTTTTCTTTCAAGTTCCTTATAGAATGCATCATCCAATTGTGCCATGGTGGAAAGTCCCGCCTGAACTGAAATAGGGTTTCCGGAAAATGTTCCTGCCTGATAGACCGGACCCTGCGGTGCAATCATTTCCATTATCTCTTTCTTACCGCAGAATGCACCCATTGGAAGGCCTCCACCGACGATTTTACCAAGAGTGGTCAGGTCGGGAGTGACTCCATAATATTGCTGTGCCCCCCCACGGGATGCTCTAAAACCGGTTATTACTTCATCAAATATTAAAATGATATTGTTTTCCTCTGTGATTTTTCTTATAAACTCTAAAAATCCAGGTTTAGGTTCGATACAACCGACATTGCCCATTACTACTTCCATAATGATACATGCAATGTTTTCTCCTTCTTTTTCAATCAAATCTGTCAGGGCTTCCTCATCATTGAACGGAACGGATAAGGTATTTTTGGTGGTGTCTTCAGGTATTCCCGGAGAATCAGGCAATGTTGCGGCTCCGGAACCGCCCTTAACTAACACATAATCATGTGCCCCATGATAGGCACCTTCAAATTTGACTATTTTGTCCCTTCCGGTAAAGCCTCTTGCAAGCCTGATTGCGCTCATTGTGGCTTCAGTACCACTGTTACAAAACCTTACCATTTCAGCGCAAGGAATTCTGTCAATAACCTCTTTTGCCAGTTTGATTTCGTTTTCTGTTGGTGTACCGTAAGCGGTACCGATTGTTAATTGGTTGGAAACTTCCCTTACAACCTTAGGATTAGCATGGCCCAATATCAAAGGCCCATAAGCCAGACAATAGTCAATATAGGTTTGACCATCCTCATCTGTAAGTTTAGATCCTCCCGCACTTTTAACGAAAAACGGATAAGGTTTGAAAGCTCTGACCGGTGAATTTACTCCACCAGGGAAATATTTTTTTGATTCATTGAACAATTCTTCTGAATACATTTTATCACACTACAAATGTTGTATTAATGAGTTTACGCATGCTACTGCAATTGGTGTTCCACCTTTTGGTCCTTCAACAATGATATTTGGAATATCTGAATTATGTAGGGCTTCTTTTGAATCAGCCGCACCTACAAAACCAACAGGAACTCCGACAATTGCCTTAAGATTCATTTCACCTTTAGCATATAAATCCATAGCTTCAAAAACAGCAGTTGGAGCGTTACCTGAAACGACCACTCAACTTCCCCTTCATATCTTGTGATACCATATTTAACCATATTGATATCGGTTAAAATGGTTTCCTTATTTTTTAGGGAAGCCATAGCTGCATCTACAAAATCGGGACTGATTTTCACCAATTTTGCATACTCGGGGTCTGCAGTTGAGTGAACGATTCTCTCAACGATGTCTCTTTCTATAGGTTGTAAATCTTTGACATCTTCACCAATAAGGCCACGGATAATTTCACGACTTTTGTTTGCAATATCCAAACCTTGCTTAGTTGATGCACCCATGAACATTTTGTCTGTCATAATGTTAGATTTATATTAAATATATGTTAAATATTTTGTTTATCAAAAGAAAATCTCAAAAATCAAAAAATGTCAAAATTATTTTTTACCAGCTGATAAACCAGCCAAAAATCCGGTGGAAAATGCGATTTTCAAATTATAACCGCCAGTTGGACCATGCAAATCTAGAACTTCCCCTGCAAAGTAAAGACCTGGTGTCAGGGTTGATTCCATTGTTTTAGAATTAATATAGGATGTATCAATTCCACCAATAGTGACTTTAGACAAATCATGATTAAAACCACTGATTTCAAAGGTGAATCTCTTCAAATTTTCAATCAAGCGATTTTTAGTTTTTTTATTGATCCTGGATAATTCAAGATTTCCATCCAAATTAATTTCATTCAAAAAGTATTTTATAAAACTATTCACTAAAAACAATTTCAGATAATTCTTTATATGGGTTTTTCCTTTAGCCTGAAAATCGTTTGCAAATTTATCCTGCAGCTGCTCACGTGAAAAGTCGGGACATAAATCAATTGCAATTTCCAAATCCAAATCAGGTTCCTCATACAATAAGTTATAACTTATAACTTCAGAGATTTCATTACTCAAGTTGATAATTCCCGGTCCGGTTAAACCTTTGTGGGAAAATAAAACATTGCCTCTAACTTTATTTTTCTTATAACTTATAACAACATCATTTATGGTTACACCGGCAATAGAAGAAAGGTCCTTTTCGGTGATTAATGGAGATAAACCATATTTAATATCAGTTATAGGTTGAGAAGTCAATGAGTAATTTCCAATGCTGCAACCTGTTTGAGGATAAGTGACGCCACCTGTAGCTATGATAATCTTGTCTGCTTTTATAGAATCATTTATGAGGAAATCTTCTGTAATTGTCTTTACTTCAAAGTTATAACTTATTACCACATTCTCCAACTTATCAGTTAGACCCTTTAAGACATCACTTGACCTTTCGGTTTCGGGAAAAATCCTATTGTCATCCTCTTCGATAAATCCGAAATCAAACAAAGAAAACAGATCGTCATTGGTAAATGTATAAAAAGAGTGTTTTAAAAAATTCTTGTTGTTAAAAAAAGTTAATAGCTGTTTTATTGGCTTGTCGTTGGTAATGTTGCATCTTCCTCCGCCTGTCATCAGCAGCTTACGGCCTAAAGACGGATTCTTTTCAAGCAAAATTACACGTGAAGTCCTGCTTGCGGCAATAGCTGCCATGATTCCTGCAGGACCTCCACCAATAATAGCTATATCGTAT
>NZ_ONER01000127.1 GCF_900316895.1 uncultured Methanobrevibacter sp.
AAAATTAAGTGTTCTTTAATCATAATATTTTTTATATCATTTTTCAAATGTCTGATTGATGCCAATTTGACAAAAATCACAATGTTTTTATATGTGGAATTATTACACTTTAGAGGTGGAATATATACACTTCACAAGTGGGATTATTCCATTTTAGAAGTGTAATAATTACACTTTAGAAGTGGGATTTTTGCTGTTTACAAGTGGAATTTTTGCTGTTCAGAAGTGGAATTTTTGCAAATGTACTTATTTATTAATATAAGATAACAAAATAAGATAACAAAATAAGAGGGGGACACGTTTTTTCAAAAAATTCTACAATCATGACAGGACACGTCATTTTCACAAGTTATTTTTTTTTCTTTTTATTTTTTTGTGATTAATTTCTTGAAAAGGAAAAGAGAAAAGAAATAAAATAAAAATAAGTTAAGGAAAACTTTATAAACAGGAATATAAAAATGAAAAACACAGCGACATTCCGACAGTTGGTTTATTGTCTCCGTCCGCAGATTAAGTGGATGAAGAAAAGAGAAAACAGGGAAAAAATAATAATTGCATTAGAAAAGGAAATTGCCCAAAAACTAGGGATCAGCGTTCAGGCCGTTATATTCTGGAGAAATTCAGAAAAGGTCCCAATGGAAAGGGTTGTTCAACTGTCGATGATATACAAGAAAGACATTTATGAATTTTTGGAAATTGAAAGCAATGCAGCAGAGGGGAAAGCAAATGATTAATGAATTAGTGAGTTTTAAGAATTTTGTTTTTTCCGGTGATTCCGGATTGTCAACAACCGAAATTGCTGTTCTGTTTTTCATTTTCTGCCAGGACAGAAAGAAATTTGTTTTTTATAAAAATGTCATGAAATCTGCATTGAATATCAAAGACGTGCGCACATTGAATCATGCGATTGATTCTTTAATTCAGAAAGGATTGATAAAAGCTGCACGGCAGATGTTTAGAAACGTCAAAGGTTATATTTTTTCAATCGTCGGAATTGACACTGATTGTCCGGCGCAGAATCAAATTGAATCACGTCCGACAATGACAGCCGAAGAACCAGAGCAAAAGGACGTTGACTGTAATTATTCAGAACCTGTTGCAGAAAACATTGCACCTGTTGATGTTTCAGTTTCTGTTTCAGATTCCGGCGCGGGCGTGGTGTCCGTGTCTCCGGCAGATGTTCCACCGGTTGACGGTTCCGGTGTTCCGGTTCTGGAACTGTCGACCGGCAGAGCAATGAACAGGAAACCGAATCAATACGATGACATCAAGGACATTCAGGACATGTCGGACGATGAACAAAACGCGTTGCAAGAATTGATGAAAGGGTTTGCGGTATGAAAAAAGAAGATGTATTGATTTTTATCGGTGTGATTCTGTTTTGTGTCGGATTTTCGGGATTATTGGCACATTCAGCAAAGCAGAGAAAAGCAGAGACACAAATTATTATCATGGTCGACCAGAACGGCCACATCATCAAAGAACTGACCATTGATGAATTACGGAAAGAGACAAGCGGAGAAATGAAACATGACAACAATTGATCTGATTGATTTAGCACTGTTCATTCTGTCTGCAATCGGTGTTTTCATCGTTATTCCGATCTTGATTTGGTATGACAACAAATAATTGATTGAAATTGAGGATTAAACAATGGAACTTGATAAGAGAATTATTGAAGGCAAAAAGCCGTTAGACTGTTTTGATGCCAAGGATGCCAGAAAGCAGTTTATAGGGAAGAAAGGATTTTTTGGTGCTCACGAATCACAATTTATGGATCTTGATTCCTGTCCTAAGTGCGTTCTTGACGAATTGAAAGAGGTTGATAACTATGCTGAATCCCCTTTTATGACAAGTTGCAATCATTGTTACAGATTTTTTTTACCTGAAGAATGGGTGAAAGAACCTGAAAAGAAGTATCGACCTTATACCCTTGCAGAATGGGTTGACCAGCACGAAATAGGTGAAGTAATCCATTATAGAGATAAGGATTACAAACAAGAGTTTTGTGTAATGTATTCAGGATATATTATTGATGACGGAGAAGATATCCAAGACGTTCGCACAATAGGCAGAATAGTGTTCATGTTCACAGCATATTTTTTAGAAGAATTATTTAAAGATTATGAAATTTGCATCAACGGCGAATGGCAACCGTTCGGAGTGATTGAGGAATAAAAAAATGAAAGACATTGAATTTGTTTCATATAACGGCAAATATCCGAATTTATGTTCCGGTGTCCTGACATTACGTGTCGATGGACAGATTCGTCAATTTGATTGGTGTCTCATATCCGGCGGTTATTGTAATGTTTTCGAAGATTTATGCACGATTGGTGAATGGGACATCAAGGACGATGTGTTCAGTGAATTCACGGAAAATGAAAAAGAATTAATTCGCGAATTAGTAAACCAAAATGTCAGACCAGGTTGTTGCGGGGGATGTTTATGACCATTACAGAATTTATCAAAGAACTTGAGAAAATCAAAGAAGAACACGGTGATTTGCCCGTTAAAATTCAATGTTATGACTCATTTTATGAGGAGTTTTTTCTCAGCGATTTAAGCCATCCTGAATATTACACCCCCGATGAAGAGGATAGAATAACCTTTCATGGCGCAGAAGAATGTGTACTTGTGGGTGAATAAGGAATTGAAATGGCTATGAAAATTGAAATTATACAAGGTTTTAATCCGGTAGATGTAGAAGAAAAGGTAAATGTTTTTTGTGCAAATAACGATATTTCCGTAAAAGACATCAAATTCAGAACCGAAGTAGATCCGTCAGGTGGATTATTTTACATTTTTGTAGTTATGTATGAAATTAAAGAAAGGAACTGTAAATGACCATTACAGAATTTATCAAAGAACTTGAGAAGATCAAAGCTGAACACGGAGATCTAGAAGTCGGCATGGTTAGTGCTTATACATGCGATGTCAATTTTGAAGTGATTGTTTGTAAAAGTGTTTGTTATAAGAATAAGCCTGAAAAGATTGAACCTGATACCGAATTAGAAGAAACACCATATTGTGAAATTTACGCTGAATATATCGACGAAGGTTATTAATAATGACTAAAGACATGAAG
>NZ_ONER01000093.1 GCF_900316895.1 uncultured Methanobrevibacter sp.
GGTGGAGCAGTTTACAGTACCGGAAAATTACAAGTTTTAAACTCCACTTTTGAAGACAACACCGCAAACGGATATGGTGGAGCAATATACAGTGAAAATGAATTAAATGTCTTTAATTCAACATTCACCGGAGGATTTGCAGAAATTGACGGTGGTGCTATTTACAATAATAATATTGCTACTGTGAATAATTCAACATTCATTGCCAATACCGCAAACGGTAAAGGTGGAGGGATTTATAACAACAAATCTTTGGAACTTACAGAATCTGTATTTGGAATTAACTATGCCGACGAGTTTGCAAACATATACAATGCAGGAGATATTCAATTCAGCGAAAACGTATTTGATTTCTATGATGTGATATTGCACATACCTGATGGAGAATACGGCGTGCCTGTAATAATTACTGGTACACTTGACCCTCAATTCAACATGGATCTTCAACTGGTCTTGCCTGGATTTGTCAACAATACTGATGCAACAGTCGACATTACAGAAGGCATATTTGAACACAATGTAGGAGTCATGCCAAAAGGCATTTATGACGTCATATTAAATGAAATCATTTATGACAGCAACGGCAACATCTATTGTGGTGAAGCAGTAATTGACAGGCTCATCATCCATAAGGCAAATGTATACATCAATCTTACTGTTGAAGACATTGTCCTTAGGGATGCATTAGTGGCTGCACCTGTTTTAAAAATCAATGCAAGCAAAGACGGAATCATCAACCTTCTATTCAATAACAAGTTTTTAACTGTCAACATTACTGATGGTTATGGTGAAAAAACCTTGGAAAGTGTTGGAGAAGGAAACTACACTGTATTTGCAGTTCGTGAAGGTGATGAAAACTATAATGATGCAGTGAACACAACCACATTCAAAGTCAGTGAATATGAAGGCAATTTCATTGTCAACAGTACCGGTCATAAATTCGATTCATTACGTGAAGCAATCGAGGATTGTTCAGATGAAGACATCATTTATGTAAACGAAGGAAACTATACAGGTCCTGGCAATTTCGAAATTCTAGTTAGAGATAAGAAATTAACTATTACTGCACTTGGAGATGTTGTTTTTGATGCGACTTCAGCAGATTATAGCTTTTTGACTATTTATCCAAATTCCGATGTTACCCTAGAAGATATTGTAATCACAGGTTTTAATACTGATGATTCAATTATTTATAATGAAGGTAATGTGACTGTTAACGGTTGTGCATTTGTCAATAACACTTTAAGTAGCGGTTCAGATAAAGCCGTTATCTACAATAAAGGAAATTTAACCATTGTTGAATCTGGATTTAATGACAATATTCTTGACTCTCCTATAATTTATAGTAGTCTTAAATCAAGCAATGTCATTATTAACGAATCAACATTTGAGAACAACACAAACAGTCCGGGAAACATGATTTTAATAAGAAATGCAGATTCAGTAAAAATCATATCAACTGAATTTGTTGAAAACAGATTAGCGGAAAATATCATTGATGTTATAGGCTGTGGAAATGTTCTCATTAATTCTGCATTTATCAATAACACTGAAGGTGCAAATGTTATTCATGCAAGCGGAAATTCCAATCTACTCATTGAAGATTCAATATTCACATCCAATACCATGGATCGTGATGTGATCCAAACAATAGATAATAAACAATCCATTATTTCAGGTTGTACATTCACAGATAATGCTGTTGAAAATGTTATTAAAATTAATGACAAAAACATATCTGTTCTTGAATCCACATTTACAGCCAACACACTTTCAGAAAACGGTGCAATATACATTACATCAAAGATGAATGCAACTGTCGATAACTGTGTATTTTCAGACAATAACGCAGGCAGTTACAGAAACATCTATAGTGATAACCCTAATGTAAAAATTACCAATACTGTGTTTGATGCAATGAATGTTGATTTCAGTGTTTATGACATTGACTACGGACAAAATGAAACAATTAAAGGTACTATCGATATCGGTACAAACCTCAACTTCACTGCTAATTTGGTCATTAACGGCAAAACTTATTCAGTAAACGTAACTGACAATAAGTTCACCCACAATGTAAAACGTCCTAGCGCTGGAGACCATACTGTAGTATTGAATGCAGAAGACAGTAATTCAAACAGCTACATTTTTGATAAAATAACTAAAATATTCACTGTCAACCAAATAGAACAGCTATTAAACGTTACAATTAAAGACATTAATTATGGTGAGAAATTAAATGTTACCATACTCGCCAATAAACCTAACAATGTTGTCTTTGAATTGAACGGCAAGACCTACACTAATGAGACTCTGCAAAATCTCACATTGGCAGCGGATGATTATGTAATTGTTGCAAAATCTAGCGGAGATAAAAACTACCTTCCGGCTACTGCATTCGTTCATGTGAAAGTTCACAAGGCCGTACCAAACATGACAGTAAGTGATGTTGAAGTCAACTATGGCGATGAGATCAAAATACCTGTAAGCGCAAATGTTACTGATTATTACACCGTATTCATAGGTGATGAATCAGTTTCATTACTTGTTGAGGATACCGCAACATTCACATTCAACGGTACACACTTCAAGCCGGATACTTATGAAATCAAGGCTTATGTGTTTGAAAGTGAAAATTATACCGAAGCATATGCAAACGCCACTTTAACAGTCACTAAATCTGATGAAGGATTCTTCAGATTGTCAAATGATGTAATCGGTTATGGTGAAAATGCAACCATTAGAGTAACTGCTCCTGTCAATGCATATGGAAACATTACATACACTGTATATCAAAACGAGGAAGTAGTTTACACTATCAAACAATCATGTCTTGAAGACCTTGTTGTACCTAACTTGAAACTAGGAACCTACATTGTCACAGGTACTTTTGAAGGAGACTCCTACTACACCAATAAGTCAAGAGTCAACTCCAGTGCAATAACCGTGACCAAAGGCGAACCAAATATCGATATCGACCTTGAAAACATAACTGGCAGCACCCCTTCAATAACCGTGAGATTACCTGCGGATGCCACTGGAAATGTAACTCTCTATGTAAATGGCCAAGTGATACAAGTCGTTAACGTGACCAACGGCAGTGCAGTTGTCAACGTTACAGGCTTAAAACCGGGTAATAATACTGTTACTGTTGTCTACAGCGGTGACGGTAATTACAGTTCAGTCAATAAGTCAGCTGTCGTCAAGAACAATGCTTCAATTATTTCTTCTGACATGACCAGAGGTTATAATAGTGGCTTGGATTACACCGCAACATTATTTGATGCAGAAGGATTCCCACTTGCAAATGAAAAGGTAACCGTTAAGGTGGATACAAACACATACACTGTCCAAACCGATTCAAATGGTGTCTTGAGATTAAACAATAAATTATCTGTCGGAAATCATGCTATTGTCATTATTAATCCGGTAACTGGCGAATATAAATTGAATAATTTAAATATAGTTGCAAGGATTACAGGCAATAAGAACGTGAAAATCTTCTTTGCTGACAATTCCAAATATACTGTTAGAATTGTTGGTGACGACGGCAATTACGTTGGAGCAGGCGAAGTTGTTAAAATGAATGTTGGAGGTAAAACCTACTCTGTTAAAACAGATGCAAATGGTTATGCTACCCTTAAATTAAGTTTAAAAGTTAAAAAACACACTATTACTATAACGTACAAAGGATTTACCACTAAAAATACAGTGACTGTTAAATCTGTTGTGAAACCTCTTAAAAAGTTAGTGAAACTTAATAAGAAATCTAAAAGTAAAGCTAAAAAGACAACAAAAGCTAAAAAGAAATCTAATTATCTTAAAATCAAAGTTAAACTCAAAGGCAAAAAAGTCCTTAAGAAGAAAAGAGTTTACATGAAATTTAAGGGTAAAACATACAAGGCAAAAACCAATAAGAAAGGAATTGCAACATTCAAAGTACCTAAAAAAGTTACCAAAAAACTTAAGAAAGGTAAAAAATACAAAGCAACCTTTACCTACAAGGTAAAAGCAAACGGAAAAACACTTAAAAACACAGCTAAATGCTATGTTAAAAGATACAGATAAAACACAAAATTTTTGAGGATTATCTAATCCTCACATTTTCTCTTTTTTTTCAAAATCACTTGATTGGGCAGATATACTTATTTTAAACCCAAAAGCATCACTAAAAATCAGTTAAATTATAATTTCAAATCCAATTAAAAAAAAGAAGGGTTTGGATAATTTAGTCGCTTGCTAAATTATCAAAGTATCCTTGGATGAAGACAACAGGTGTTCCCTTGTCTCCGGAACCGCTTGTCAAGTCACAAAGTGAACCGATCAAATCGGTGAGTACCCTTGGGGTGGTTCCTTCGGTAATCATCTGTCCCATGAGGTTTTCAGCCTTTTTCCTGATTTCATCGACGATTGCCTCTTTCAGCTCATCGCCTTTAAGGTCTGCGAACTTGTTGTCGGATACGTATTTCAATTTGATTTCATTTGGATATCCTACGAGTCCACTGGTATGTGCTGGTGAAACGACTGGATCTGCCAATTCCCAGATTTTTCCGACAGGGTCCTTGAATGCTCCGTCACCGTAGACCATGACTTCAATCTGCTTTCCGGTAAGTTCGATAAGTCTTTTCTGGACCTCTTCAACAACTTCGCCTTTAAGCAATGCTGTGCTTTTTTCCCTTGTGTGGATGTCACAGGTCAGAACGTCATTTGTGTAGTCAAGAATTGTTCTGATGTTGTTTGAGAATACAAATTCAACTTCACAGTCTTCGCTTTCAATCAGGTCACGGTAGAAGTCGACCATGTTTATTCCTGTGAACGGATGAATCCATGATCCGAAAGTTTCTTTATATTCGTCTTCTGAAATGACGCTTGCAAGGTCAAATTCGCTTTTATCTAATATGCTTTCATCCATTATTCCGTTTCCAACCTCATCTGACGGAAATGAGGATAGTAATGTGATTTTATCCATTCCTCTTGCTATACCCTTGAGGATGATTGAAAATCGGTTTCTGCTTAAAATCGGATTCACGACTCCGATGTTTTTGGATGGGAACTTTTCCTGTAAATCCTTTGCAACGTCATCCACGGTCACATAGTTTCCTTCTGAAATTCCTACAACAGCTTCGGTGATTGCAACAATGTCCTTGTCCCTGAATTCAAATCCTTCGCTTTCTTTTGCAGCCATTAATGAATCAACGACGATGGTGGCTAAATCATCGTCCTTTTTGATAATCGGTGTTCTTATTCCGCGTACAACTGTACCAACACATCTCATATATAATTACTCCTATGGATTTAATAACCCATTTATTATATATTGTTCAAATTATATATAGTTTTGAGATAGTTTGTTTTTTGATTTTTCAGGCGCTTTTCTGTGATGCATTGCAATTCATCATCTTTGAAACTTTTCGCTATGGAGATATATATTCCTTTTTACAAATTCTTTGAAGCGATAATCAAGTTTCATTATTTTAAAAGTTCGCATTAATTTGAGCTAACTTTTTGTGTCATGTTGGCATTATATTATATCTTTAATAAAGCATTTGCATGTTATGTACTGCTCTCTTTTCTCATTGAGGATATTGTTTAGAGATGTTTTTCACTTTATTTTCACTTTATTTTTATTTTATTGTGTTTATTAACAAGTTTTTTTTAGTTCTTCAAACCTTTTAATTTTCCTTGTTTGTTTAACGGCAATTATTGCTCGGCAAAATTTGATAAAAACAGATGAAAAAATGATATTATATGATGACGGACTGTTGCCGACGAGATACAACTTGGGCAATCATTAAAAAAAGAAGAGATAATGACCGTTCAGTCATTATCTGATGGTAATTTTACTTTTTGCTGAAATCTTATAGTTCACATCATCGGATGAGATTACAACTTTATCAAATTAGTGAAAGAATATTCCGACCTCTTTTAGGTCGGAGATGAATTTCACAAAAAAGACACGGAGTCATTTTTTTCAAATATATATTTGAAAATTACTTTTCAAATCCTCTTTCACTTTATTTATATAATTCGTATATTCATATATTTTTTCATTGGTTAGATGGTGTGTGTTTTATCATAATAATGCAAGAATACCTCGTTTTCTTTAAGTCGTGGATGAATTGCAAGTTGGGTATAATTTTTGTGAATTGTTATTTATTGGGTTTCATTTGTCATGATAATTGATTTTAATATTTTTTTTGTATGGGTATTTGTAATTCAGTGTACTTTCAGTTTTTTTTGGGGGCATTTATTTTTGTATTTTTTTTTGATATGTATCACTTTTACAATGGAAAATTTGTAGTTTCATTTGTATTTCATGGGTGTTTATTTAATGTTTCTTGTTGTTTTTTAAACGTAGTTGATTTTTGTGGGCGATATTACTTTTCAAATGCTCTCTGGGTATCTTTATATATTAATGGAGCATAAATTGTACTATTATGTGAAGATGGGTTAATAGTGTGGTGTTTTATGTTATGGTGGATGTTAAAAAGGGAATGAAGGTTAAGATTTATCCTACTCAGGAGCAGAAGGATATGTTTCATAGGAATTTTGGTTGCTGTCGCAAGGCCCATAATGTCGTTCTTGACAAATACAATAAAATGCACAGTAAAGATTCCAACCTAAGACCCACATTTACGTTTTTAAATAAACTGCTGAATAGGGCCAAGAGGGAATTTCCTTATTTGGAGGATGTAGAATCAACAAGTCTCCAACAGGAAATAAGAGACTTGGCCAAATCATTTGATAATTTCTTTAAAAATCCATCACACTTCAATAAACCCCATTTTCACAAAAAGAAAACAAGTAAACTATCATTCAGACAAACAATAAGACAAGACATTAGAATCATCCAAAAAAATAAAATGATTCTGAGAAAATATGGCAAAGTAAAATTCCACACAAGCCAAGAATACTTCCAAATACTAAACGACAAAAATACAAAATTCAACAATGTAACAATCTCCTTTGATGGAATAGACTACTTTGCAACATTCAACATTGATTTCACTGAAGAAGAATGGGAACTAACAGGTAAAAATGTAGGTTGTGATATTAATTCAAATGTAAACGGCTGGCTGGTCACAAGCGATGGGGAAAAGGAATACTTTGATATTGACCATGAAAACCAAATGGTCAAGTTAATCAACCGGATAATGGCCAAATGCACAAAAGGAAGCAAAAAATGGAAAAAACAGAAAATCAGACTATTAAAATGGTATCATCAACGATCCAATAAACTTGACGACTACATAGAGAAACTTTCAACAGAAATGGTCAAAAAATATGATACCATAGTATTTGAGAAAAATTACTCAAAAATTAAAATATTGATTGGTGGCGAGCAAAACATGGTGTTTCCACTCACAAAATTCATAATTAAACTACAAGACAAATTCGCTAGGCACAAACCTCAAGCAGAAGGCGTAGTATTTGTAGATGCAAAATATACCAGTAAAAAATGTCATTTTTGCGGAAACATCAACCATGAATTGGATGTGAAAACACGAAAATGGAAATGTCCAAACTGCGGTGAAACACTAGATCGTGACATTAACGCCGCCATTAATATTTTGAACCGGTGGGACTACGGGGATAGCCTAGAAAACGCCAAATAAACAAGTGGCACAAAAAAACAAATCTAGGAATCCTCGACTTCTACAAAGTCGAGGTAGTTCAAGCTTTCCCTTTTTGAGTTTTTTGGTATTTAGACTTGCAACGCCCTTTTTGTTGGTTTTCAGGATATAGTTTTTGCCTGTATAAACCTTGACCTTATTCATTGTATTTTTTTTAGTGCTAGACACATCTTAATTTTAATGTTTCAGCCATACTTATATGCATATGATTGACATAACTTTATATGGGGAATAAATATGGAAAACAGAAACATAATTATAATACTTCTTGTAGTAATCGTTATTCTTGTGGCGGCCATTGGTGTGATGATGTTTAATACGTCACATGCAAAAGAAGCAACCAAAATTAAAATTACAAGCGATAAGGAGCAATATGAAGGTGGAAAATTGTCAATTGAGTTAACTGATTTGAACAAGACTCCACTGTCAAAGGAAATTGTCAATGTCACAATAACCAACAAAAAGGGAAAGGTGGTGGTTGACGATGTCGTCAAGACAAATTCCAAAGGCAAGGCAAAACTGGATTTGGATTTGAAGAAAGGAAAATATAACGTAACAGTCAGTTATGGTGGAAATGAAAATTACACTGGAACAAATGAAACACAGAAGCTGAGCATTAAGGAAAAGGTTACTGAGGCGGTAAAATCACAGTCAAGCAGTTCCCAGTCTTCATCACATCGCCAGGAATATGATATAACTCCTGACGGATGGAATCCAAGGGAGCATGAGGTATCACGTGAACCAATAGGGGATGGAAATGAACGCGTAAAGTATGACGACGGATATATGAGGGTAGTGGATAAAGACGGAAATGTTATTTCCCATGGTTTTTGAGGTTGAAATCCGCAAATATTAAAATCCATAAGGGAATGCCTCAAAAAACAAGTGAGTTTTATTCCGGCAGATTACCGGAATAAAATGACCTGTTGCGTTAATGCAGTTTCAATTTGGTGACCGGATGGTACTTGTTGTATCTGGTGTCAATTTTTGCCCAATCGGACAGGCCACCGTTGCTTCCTGAAGTCCACCATCCTTTCTTACCATTCTGCATGCCATTCTTTTTTTCATAGCAAACATATACGCTATATGTTTTACCGTTTTTCTTTTTGGATCCTAAATACTGCTTGTAACTTTTTTTGTATTTGCATTTTACTTTAATGGTCTTTTTACCATCTTTTATCTTTACTGTGATGCTTTTTTTGTTTTTATACTTCTTTGCATTGACTGGTTCTGCAAATGCGACACTCAAAGTCATGCCAACAATGAATATTGCAAGAACACATATTACAATTTTGGTATGCTTATTCATATCTGATTTCCTCCTTGATATTTTGATGTTAATATTTTGTGTTTTGTATGTATTTAATCTTTCTTTGTGATGTTAAAATATTGTTTTAAAACCCAAAATATTGTGTTTAGCATTCATGGTTTTATTAAAAATAAGTTTGTTTCATCATTTCGCACTGTCTCAAGTGAATCATGATGAAACTTGATGTCTTTTGCCTTTCTCAATGTATTTCCGTGCCGATTTTTCCGGCGGCGATAGGACTATTCCCGTGAAGTCTTGATTTTGGCTTCGATGGCGGTTGTCATGCTTGACAGGAGCCATTTGGTCTTACGGTCGGTCTGGTGAATCTCCTTGAGCCTGTTGACCTTGCTTAAAAGAAGCTTGTTTTCCTCAACGGTGAACTCGGAGTTCTTCCATGTGTATGTCCAGTGCAGAAGGTGCGGATTGACCGTTGCGTTTTGAACTTCCTTGGAAAATCCTTCGGTGCACTGCCTGCTGTAGATGTAGGACTCCATCAGCTCGTCAAGCAGGCGCACATTGACATTGTTTGTGATTGACTTGTCGTCGGGAAGGTCCCTGATGTAGTAGTCATAGCACATGAAATCGTTCAGGAACACGATTCCCTTTGAATGAATGAGTGTCTCTATGTAGAATGCAAGGTCGTCTCCTGAAACGAAGGGCTGGAAGCGGATGTCGTTGTCCATGATGAGATCCCTTCTGAAAATCTTGCTCCAGATTGAAGGGTGCATCTTCAGAAGGTCAGGCTCCTGCTCGATATTGTCCACTTTGATGGTGTCAAGGGGTTTGTCCCTCGGATAGGTCACCTCAAGGGTCTTGCCGTATAATAGCCTTTCAACCACATTGTCCCAGAGGAAATCCGGAACCTTGATGAAGTTTTCGGTTTCAAAGGTTTCGTCAGGATATGCCCTTTCGATATTGTCCATGTATGGTGAGTAGGATTTCTGGACCTTTCCGCCGTACTCGAAGATTCTCCTGAAGCGGCCGAATGCCATCTGTGCATCGTTAGCCTTTACCGCATGGTAGAGTGTCTCCACAGCATCAAGGGTGTATCTGTCGTCCGGGTCGAGAAACATTATGTAGTCGCCTGTGCATGCCTCAATTCCGGTGTTTCTTGGAGTGTATGCTGCACCGCTGTTTTTTTCGTGGTGTATTGCCTTGCAGCATTCGTATTTCTCATCGTATTC
>NZ_ONER01000003.1 GCF_900316895.1 uncultured Methanobrevibacter sp.
GGCTCAAAAGGGATTGTCATAACATTTCAATTAATATTCCTCTCCCAGCCAGCCCTGATTGATGTCGGGATATCCGCATTCCTCGCAATATCCATCATAATATGGGGCGCCACAGGAAGGGCATTCGCAATAGGAATAATGGTTATAATGGTTATTTCTTTGGTAATTTGCATTTGAAGTTCTTTTTGGTGAGGTTGTACTATTGTTGGAAGAATTGCTGTCGCCACAGCATAATACTGAAACAATAAGTACAAATAATATCACTATTGTAATTGTTCCAATCATGTATTAATGTTATGTGCATTTAATATTTATCTTTTTTCTAAAATTTTAATAATAGAAAAACTATATTTAACCTTATGAAGGAATTTTTCAAAAGAAACAAAAAAGTATTGCTGATTTCATTAGTCATATTTTTGATTTTTGCAGTTGGAGCTGCAGTCTTTACCTTTATTAACATCGGAGATCATTACGGTCAGATTACAAAGGGATTTTTTCAGGCAAAAGCCAATGGAACTCTGAATGTGAATGAGTCTATGCCTAAACTGAACACCTTTGATTTGTTTTTGCATAATCTCTTTGCAGATTTGATTGTGATTGTTGGAGGATTGCTGTTTTCAGTAATTTCACTGCTTATTGTAATATTCAATGCCATAAGTATTGGAATGCCCTTCGGCTATGATTTTACTTTTCATGCCCTAACGATTTTGCCTCATGGAATTATTGAATATGCTGCATTAATATTTTCACTTGCATGTGCATTCAAAATAACAAAGCTTGAAGTTGAAATGATTAAAACAAAAAGTTTCAAAAATGTTTTAAATGAGCATAGAAGGGAACTTAAGGATATTCTGATAATGATTGTGGTTGTTGTTGTCCTGCTTGCAGTTGCAGCGGTCATCGAATGCAATATTGTCGAGTTAATTGTGAAATGGTATTTCGGAATTTAATTTTTAAAAATAAAAATAGTTAGGGAGATTAATATTTCCCTAATCATTGACTTACGTTTGGAATTCTTTCATGGGTATTCTGTGCTTTCCATTTTGTGCCCATGCTGTGGTAGTAGTTTTTGATTTGAGCTTCACCCAATTTGTCGGAACATTCTTTGATCCTACATTGTAGCTTCCGTAGGAGTTGCTCACCAAAATCTTTTTGCCGTCGGGACTTATGTCAACAACAGTAACATAATGATTTGGGAGATAGGCGATTATTGCAGCTCCTGATTTCAGTTCTTTCATAGCACGGTCAATGGAATCATCATAGAAATAATGTGTCTTGAAACCGTTATCCTCTAAAACATCTTTGATAACTGGAATGTTCATTCCATCTACACAGTGACCTTCAATCTGGAAGTATCTTTCGGAATGGTAATTTTTCAGAACCTGGCTGCAGACGCTTGCAGATGTCGGACCGCAGTTGTATCCTGTATTCTGAACGTCACGCACTACAGGGTATGTATATGATTTTCCTTTAAGATCGACTGTAACTGAACCCGGCCAATATGAATATTTGTATGCCCTGACGAGTTTGGTATTGATTGCCCTTTCAATGACATTCCATTTTTCACGTTTTAAGATGTGGTATGTGTTTGGGGAAGCCTTTGTTTTGAAGAATGTATATTTTGACAGCTTGTCATATACGTATAAGCAATAGCTATCTCTTTTAAGGGTTTCCTTATATTGCGCTTTTGAAAGGGTGTATTTTGCATTTCCGTCTCCCATCACATAATTTTCAGGCATCATGTCAACGTCAGGAACTCCGTTTTTGGTTGGAATAACATTTTGTAGGGGATCGAGAACGTCTCCTTCAATGCAGACCACATTTTTCGCACGTTTATACTTTCCAAGCTTGACAGTAATCTTGTACTTTTTGGCATCAACCTGAGGCTTGATGATGATGAATCCTTCAGAGTTTGTTTTTTTGGTGAATTTGTTCTTTCCAATGCTTATCTTAAGTGTTTTTTTGGAAATCGCTTTTTTTGCACCATGAAGATAAACTCTAAGATAGCCGTTAGTGAGCAGTTTTGAATTTCCAATGGTGATTGTGAACGAATTTTGGATGTATACCCTAATTTTTTTGGAAAGTGCATAATACTTGCTGCTGCCACTGCTTTTTATTTTCAGTTTCACTGATGATTTTGTTGATTTGACCTTTACTGTGAATTTGCCGTCTTTTCCTGTAGTCTTTTTATAGGTTTTTCCGTTGAGGGTCACCTTTACTTTTTTCTTTGCTACAGGATTTCCCTGTGAGTCAACCAAATACATGTAGTATTTACCGCCCTTTTTTACAAAGTTAGCATAGGTTACAACCTTTAATTTTGTTTTTGTGACTTTTGTTGAACTTTTTGCCAAATTATTATTTGCCGGTGTGCTTGTTGATTTGATGGTGTCGGATGACGAATCGCTTTTCAATTCATCGCTTTTTTCGTCTGTGCTTTTTAAAATCTCTTCATCGCTGTTCAAGTCATTTTCATTCAAATCAACGGAGGCTATTGGTGTGTCATCCTGATTTTCCTCGATGACATCTGTTGAATTATTGTCATTTGCCGATACGGCACCAATAACCAAAAATAATAAAATGATTAAAAAGAACATGAATGTTGATTTCTTTGGCATGGTTGTTTATTTTGATTTTTTAATATATAAATTAAACCCAAAATCAACTTTAAAACTCCTATGTGAATTTTTGATATCTTTCTGATGACCTAACATATAAATATAACAATTGTTAATATTTAGTATTGGTGTATGGATATGGATTTCTTAAGACAGACAGATGTTATTCAATGGAAAGATGGGGAATATAAAACCATCAAGGAAAACAGCGTTGACGATGAATATACTTACTTGTTTATTGATTATTTGCCTCCAAGAAAGTTTTCAACCTATCCCAAAGATTTGGAGGATTTTGCAATAGGATATTGCCTTGGCGAAGGTTTAATTAAGGATTACTCTGACATTGATTCAATCAATCTGGACGGAACAAACGTATTGGTTTCAACAAAACTGTCACATGACCCTGAAGAGGACCTCGAACAGGAAGGCATAGTTCAGGAGAGAAAGGGAAACTGTGAACATGCCTGTGTCTGCAGGCTGCTTGAGTATCAGGGCGTCAACTCCGACAATGCCGGTGGAATCCGCTCTGAGCTGAAAACAATCGATCCCATTAAATCAGATTTGACTATCGATGCCACCCAGATTATCAAGGATATCGAGCATCTGACTGATGAGGCCAAAGTGTGGAAAAAGACTGCAGGAGTTCATGTTGCACAATTGAAATATGAGGATAAGATAATAATCCGTGAGGATGTAAGCCGTCATGTTGCAGTCGATAAGGTCATCGGAGCTGCTGCAAAGGAGGGGTATGACTTTTCCAGATGCTACATTTCATACAGTGGAAGGATGCCTGCCGACATGCTTATTAAGGTTATCCGGGTCGGAATTCCTATCATCATTTCCAATGCGGCTCCCGCTTCCTCCGGAATTGATGTTGCAAGACTGGGAAACATCACAATGGTCGGTTTTGTTCGCGATAATCGCTTCACCGTTTTCACTTCTCCCGAAAGAGTTGATTTGGAAAGTTAGTTATACCAAAATATTTATATAACAATAGTTATATAATTCTAATTGTTACAATATAACAATTGTAATAAAAAACTTGGAAGGAGGATAATCAATGTGCGAAATTTTTTGTTTTAATTCAGATAAGCCAAAACAAATAAATGAATGTTTAGAATGTTTTTATAATCACTCTGAAAATCATCCCCATGGATGGGGATTAGCTAATATGCAACCTGATGAATTTGTTATACGTAAAGAGCCTATAAAAGCAACATGTAGTCAGCACTTGAAAGAAATATTGTCCAATCCTCTTGTTAGCAAAAACGTTTTTGCCCATATCCGATTAGCGACAATGGGCGAAATCATATCTCCCAATTGCCATCCCTTCATCGAATTGGATGATAATAACAGGTCATGGATGTTAATCCACAACGGGACAATATTCGATTATCCTCCCCTTGATAAATACAGGGAAATCGAAACAGGAAACACGGATTCCGAAAGGATTTTGCTGTACATAATCGATAACGTTAATAAATTTGAAGAGGCCAAGGGGGCTCCGTCAACAATAAAGGAAAGATTCAATCTGCTGGTCGAACTGATAGAAAAAATGGCTGAAGGCAATAAATTGAATCTGATGATTTATGACGGGGATTTGACCTATATTCACTCAAACATGAAAGATTCGCTGTACTACTTAAATAATGACGAGGGTTTTCTTGTGGCATCAACACCAGTAACCGATGATGAGTGGAAACCTGCCGAACTGAACAAGCTGTTCGGAATAATTGATGGAAATATAATATTTGAAAGCGAAGAGCATGATAATGAGTTCATACTGACAAAGGAACACGAAGAGTTCATACAAAATCACATTAACTCTCTAAATCTAGGGGATTAATTCATGAAAGACGATAATCTGCAAAGCCTGATAGAAGAAAGAATCTATCAGCAGTTCATCAAACCGACTAATCAGAAAAAGGACTACATAGGTATTGAAATAGAGGTGCCGATCATTAATCTCAACAAGGAGGCAGTTGACTTTGGAGTTGTTCATAAAATTACTTCAGAAGTCCTGAACCATTTTGATGATTTTGAAAAGGAAGGCATAGACTATAACGGGGATATTTTTTCAATCAAAAATCCGAAAAATGATGACATAATCTGTTATGACTGCTCCTACAACAACATCGAATTTGCAATGGGGCGTGAAAAGGACCTGTTTACAATAAACGACAGATTCATAGAGTACTATTCATTTGTCAAGGAGGAATTTGAAAAATATAATCACACCTTGACTGGAATGGGCATTAACCCATATAGGAAATACAATGAGGAGATTCCTATTCCGTCTGAAAGATATCTCATGCTTTATCATCATCTGAAGTCATTCAAGAATTATAAGAATGTTCCTATGCATTTTCACAACTATCCTGCATATGGAATGTTTTCATCAGCTTCACAGGTTCAACTGGATGTCTACAGGGACGATCTGGTCAAGACCATAAATGTCTTTTCAAAAATCGAACCGATTAAAGCGATATTGTTTTCTAATTCAGTATTTCTGGATGAAAACAAACATGTGACCTGCTTTAGGGATGCCCTATGGGAGTATTCGACCCATGGGATAAATCCTCACAATATTGGAATGTATGATGTGGAATTTAACAATCTGGAGGATTTGGGAGCGTATCTTGAATCCCTGAACATATATTGCGTGATGCGTGATGGGGCATACATCAATTTCCCGACAATGAACCTACAGGAGTACTTTAAAAAGGATTATGTCAGGGGCGAAATCTATTCAAATGGAGAGTATAAATACATTGATGTCAAGCCGCTGATTGATGATATCAATTATCTGCGACCATTCAAGTTCATCAACTTGACCTTCAGAGGAACAGTTGAGTTCAGAAGCGTCTGCACACAGCCGATATATGATACCATGACTGTTGCCGCATTTCATTTGGGCCTGAAAAACAGGCTCGACGAGCTGGCCGAAATAATCACAAATGACAATGTAATCTATCATAAGGGATATACTGCCCGTGAACTTAGAAAGCTACTGATTCAGGATGAAATACCTTCTTTTATCGATAAGGATGAATTGTGTAGGTTGACAAAGGATATAGTTGATTTGGCAAATGATGGATTATGCGATAGGGGCATTGGTGAAGAGACATTTTTAAAACCGCTGTATGGGCGCATTAAAACTCATTCAAATCCCGGCAAAAACATAATTGAATCAATGCATAACGGAGTGGAATTAGAAAAAATTATTAAAGATTATGGAAAAATCAAAGAATAGGGATTGAAATGGAATTGATTACCTTAACAAAAATTCCAAGCGATGAAATTTTGGCTGGTTTATTTGGTATTGAATGGGAAGCTTTAAGAGTTAAAAGCGATGGTAAGTTAGCTTTAAGCCCACACCCGGAAGTTTTCGGAGACAAATTAAAGAATCCTGTCGTTACCACTGATTTTTCAGAAAGCCAAATTGAAATAATCACTCCAACTTACAGCACAATCGAGGAGGCCTTCAGCACATTTTCCCTTCTGGCCGACATAGTCAATTTCTCTTTAAGGGACGATGAGTACCTGTGGTTCCAGTCTCTTCCGGCAATACTGCCATATGACAGTCAGATTCCGATAGCTCAATATTCCGATGAAGGACAAAGCTCTCAAGAGTACAGAGAAAATCTTGCAAGTAAATATGGCGTTAAAAAGCAGATGATCTCAGGAGTGCATTTCAATTTCTCATTTACAGAGGATTTCATCAAGAAATTATATGAAATAACTGATTTTGATTTGGACTACCAGGAATTTAAAAATGAAATATACCTGAAGATTACCAGAAACTACCTCCGGCACTGCTGGCTGATAATCTATCTGACTGGATGTTCAATCGGATCTCACGAATCATTTTCAAGAGAGTGCATTCACCTGATGGATGAGGTGGACGCATATGGAAATCATTATTCGACAAAGGGACCGTCCCTTAGAAATTCCTCCTGCGGATATAAGAATCTGAAAAGGCTCTATCCGAGATATACCAGTGTTGAAGATTTCGCCGATGATGTAAATTCATTTATAGAAAGGGGAGATTTGTCCCAGGCCAAGGAGCTTTACACACAAATCAGGCTAAAGCCAAAAGACCCTTCAGATTTATTGAACTCCTTGAAAAATGACGGGATAAAATATATTGAAGTAAGGACTCTTGACATCAATCCGTTCTATAACTGCGGCCTTGTCGAGCATGACATGAAATTCCTGCAGCTGTTTTTGATTTACATGCTTGTTAAAAGTGAGTCCGATTTCGAATGCTGGCAAAGCGAGGCATTCATCAATGAGGAGCGCGTTGCTGAAAAGGCATATGATGAGACAATTAGACTGGTCAGGGACGGCAAGGAAATAACCATTAAGGAATGGGCATATGAAATAATCAATGAGATGTATGGAATGTGTGAAGTTCTGGGCTTTGACGAATTCGATACATTGAAGCTGATGCATGACCGTGTGCTGAATCCTGATTTGACATATGGGAAAAGACTTCTGGAACTGATCAGAAAAGAAGGATACATCAATGCCCATATGAATCTGGCAATCAATAACAAAAGAACAAGTGTTGAGATGATAAAAAAATTAGAAGAGAGCAATTCTCCCGAATTCAGGAAATATTTCTCTCTTGCCCTAAAGGATGAGTAGGTTTAAAGTTCAACTTCTGAAAATGAACCTAAATCCAGCAGGTCAAATGTCAATATTTTTGGAGCTACGGTAACTTTGCCGACTCCGGTTATTATTTTATAGGCTTCAAATGCTTCAAGACAGCCTATCAGGTTAGGTGTAGGCCCAATGACTGGTGGAACACCTGAAGTAACATTTTTTAAAGCTTCAATTGTTTCGTCGTCTAATTCTTTTCCAACTGAAGGCAGGTTAAACATTTCCTCATATGTCTTGTCGCTGTTAGGCAGGAATACGGTAATCTGACCCATGGTCCCGTGAATTGCACCGTGAATATATGGAATGCCTTTTTCCTTTGCTTTTCTGGATACGATTACTCTGGTCAGTACGTTATCAAGAGCGTCAATTACAATATCGGAATCGGCAATGACCTTGTCGATGTTTGTCTGGTCGATGTGCTCATTGAATGTGGTTGTCTTGACGTATGGGTTGATTAATCTGACCTTTTCTGCCGCAACTTCGCTTTTGACAAGTCCCAAATCATTAATTGTAGCTAAAGTCTGTCTGTTGAGGTTTGATAAATCGTAAGCATCCTTGTCAACCAGTATCAGTTCTCCAATACCCATTCTGGCCAGCATTTCAATGGTTTCTCCTCCAATTCCTCCGCAGCCGATGACTGTGATTTTGGCATCTTTGAATCTTTCCTGTTCGCTTCTTGTAACTATACTCATTTGACGGGAAGCTATTTCCCAGTATCCGTCTCCAATGTATCTTGTTGGCATGTTCTCACCTATATATTTCTTCTTAACTGTTGTAATGTGTCCATAAATGCATCAACTGCAATATCATAATTTTCAAAATCATGACCTTCAATCAATCCATTTTCATAAATGGTTATCTTATCTAGTTCTATCTTTTCTTCATCATATGAAATTATATTTTCTATTTGTTTTTTTGTATCTTCAAGGTTTATTGTGAATGGAAGCTGATAGGAATAGGAACCTTCAGCATAGTCGATGGCAATGTATTCATTATCATCAATTTGCGATAAATTTAAAGCAACCTTTTTGAAACCTTGTGATTTTAATGCATCATTGATTTGTTTAAATTTATCTTCAGATAAAATTTCATCAATCTTGTCCACCTCAATAATACCAAGTTCTCCCAAATCTCTAACTTTCACTATTTTACAGTTGGTGTTATCTGAAATGTAGTCTTCACAAAAGCCAATCCTATCAATCTTCTCTTTTGTGGTTTTGGTGTTTGTGGGGATTCGTGTTGCAAGACAGGTAGTTGATCTTGAATAGGGGATGTTGTTCTTATCCAGATATTCATGTATCTCGGCCGAAGATAATTTGGCTTTAATAAATGGTGTCTTAAAACCTTTTTTATAGGTAATTAAAATGCCGGGTCTATCCACTACCAAATCACTGATGTTGTTTCCGTCACAGATAAAATCAAATCCGTTTTCATGAGCTACCTTTTCAATAGTCGAATACATCAGGTCCCTGCAGGTAAAACATCTTTTTGGGGAGTTTTCTAAAAAATCCTCATTTTCATAAAAGTCAATTTTGATGATTTCATGTCTCACTCCAAATCTTTCGCAGGATTTTCCGACATTTTCGACAAATCCTGTAGGAAGCAGGTGATTGTCGATTGTAATGGCTAAAGTGTCAGCTGCAACCTTGGAAGATAAATAAGTCATTAGAGTTGAATCTGCACCACCGGAAAAGCCGATAGCCACTTTTTTGTCTTTTAAGATATCTTTTACAATGCTTATCTTATCTTCTAATTTCATTTTATCCCCAATGAGCTAATTTTTTCTCAGTTACTATTTTAGTTTTTGAGATTTAATACAATTTTTGTATTTTTTTAGTCGGAAAAATATAACAATAGTTATTTTTTTCCTAAATTTAGTTAGATTTAATTGGTATTTAAATGTTGTGTAATGATTCATATTTTGGAAAATCATGGTGTTCTACAATCAAAACTTAAATAATTTTTTGAATATATCTAATATTGGTGATTAAATGGATAACAGGATTATCGCAATTATAATTGCAATCGTAGTTGTTGCAATAGGTGCATTTTTCCTTTTGGGCGGTGCTGGTGAAGAGGTGACAATAGGTTATCTGCCATCAGACCATGATGCAGCATTGTTTGTTGCAGATTCTCAAGGAAAATTTCAAGAAAATGGAATAAAGACTAAATTGGTTCAGTTTAACAATGGTGGGGACTTGATGACAGCCATGGCCAGTGGAGATGTTGATGTAGGTTATGTTGGAATTACACCTGTTTTGTCTTCAATTGCAAAGGGCGTTCCAGTTAAGGTTATTTCTGCTGCACAGACTGAAGGATCTGGAATTGTAGTTGCAAAAGATTCCGGAATCAATTCTGTTTCAGACCTTGCAGGCAAAAAGATAGCCACTCCCGGCGAAGCTTCCATTCAGCATATGCTTCTCACTTATTACTTACAGCAGAATGGAATGTCCATCAGTGATTTGAAGGTTTCATCAATGAAGGTTCCTTCAATGAATGATGCGCTCAAGACAGATAAAATCGATGGGGCAATTACTTTTGAGCCATATGTGTCAATTGCAGAGAAAAATGGCGCTAAAGTATTAGCAGGTTCCCAGGATATTCTGCCTGACCATCCATGCTGTGTTGTTGCGGCTTCAGATAAGTTTATCAATGACCATCCTAATGAAACTGTAAAGATTTTGGAAATCCATAAAAATGCAACAGATTTCATTAACAACAATACTGATGAAGCGGCAGGACTATTGCCTAAGGACATCGTCAGTGATGTTGAAGTTGAAAAAATGTCAATGTCCAGTTTCCCATTCATATCAGGTTTGAATGATACTTACAAACAGGATGTAATGGACTTTATGAATCTGGAAGTTGATTTGGGCATCTTGAAAAAGCCTATTTCTGAAAAACAAATTTTTTGGGACGGTAGTTAATCAACTACCTATAATCTTTTTTTTACAAAATGTTTAAATATTCTAGAAGATATATTAAGTTTGGGGATTCAAATATAACAATTGTTAATAAATTAAAGAAGTAAGTTATTTATAATATACTTGAAAAAGTAATAATTGTTAATTAATTTAAATTAATTATGGTGAAAATAATGAATAAGAAAATTACATTTGTTTTAGTGTTAGCACTTGCAGTATTTCTCGTAATGGGTTCAGCAAGTGCAGGACTCTTCGACTTTTTAGGAGGAGACTCCGGTAACACTGTAAAAATAGGTTATTTACCTTCAGACCACGATGCTGCATTGTTTGTAGCAGATGCTCAAGGTTTATATAAAAATAAAGGAATCAACACCGAACTTGTTCAATTTAACAACGGTGGAGATTTAATGACTGCTATGGCTAGTGGAGACGTTGATGTAGGTTATGTAGGAATCGCTCCTGTACTGTCTTCAATTTCTTCTGGTGTTCCTGTAAAAGTTATTTCTGCTGCTCAAATTGAAGGTAGTGGAATTATTGTAACCAAAAATTCCAATATTAATAATGCACATGATTTAGCAGGTAAAACTGTTGCAACTCCTGGTGAAGCATCCATTCAACATGTACTGCTTTCAGCATACTTGAAAGCAAATGCAATGTCATTAAATGACATTAACGAATCTGCAATGAAAGTGCCATCAATTAACGATGCATTAAAAACCGGTAACCTTCCTGCAGCAATCACTTTCCAACCTTACGTAAGTCTTGGTGAAACTGATGATAACATTGTAGAATTGGCTGATTCATCTGAAATCATGCCTAACCACCCATGCTGTGTTGTAGTTGCATCTGATGACTTCATCAAAAACCACGAAAACACTACCAAAGACATCGTTGCAATCCACAAAGAAGCAACCACATTCATTAACAAAAACATTAAAGACAATAAAACTAGTGAAATAGTTAAACTATTACCTAAGGATATTGTTGCTAATGAGGATGCAGAAGTTAAATCCTTAGAAAGTTTCCCATTCATCTCAGGATTAGATGATGCATACAAAGCAGATGTGGACGCTTTCCAACAAGCAGAAGTTGGTTTAGGTATTTTAAACAAAACAATTTCCCATGAAGATTTATACTGGGAAGCATAGTTAAATTAACTATGCTTTATTTTTCTTTTTTTTAAGTGATGGTTAATTCTTTTCGTATTCGGCTATCAAGTCGGCCATAGCCTTTTTTGTCTTTTCGTCTGAAACCTTTTCAATGACACGCTGATTTTCAATCAATCTGTCCATGTACTCTTTTCTTTTGGCGTCATCAACGATTTTATATCTTCCGAAGTTGACAAGCCCTTCGATAAGTCCGCTCATTCCACGGTTGTATGCCTGAACGCTTTCATCGTTTATGACAACATCCCGTATTTTCCCGTCAATGAAATAGATGCTGTTGTCCCCTTTTATGGGGAAGTTTTCCGGAGTCTTGATTTCGACATTTTCAACATCGACAATAATGTAAGCCGGAGTGTCTTTAATGATGGCAATGTCTGAATCTGTTGTATAATATTCATCGCCTAGGCAATCTAGTGTGGCGTAGGTGAAAACCAATGGATCCTGTGTAATGTTGACTACATACTCATTGGTATCCAGAATGTTTTTTAATGTTTTTGACCCCTCAAATATGTGGCAGTGAACCTTGTCATCGCCCAAATAGATGAATGCAAATGCCCCTGCATTTTTTACCCCATCCTTGTTCATGGTTGTTGTAATGCATTCATACTGCAAGTCTTTTTCAATTCCAAGTTTGGCTAAATCATGTTTCATTCATATCCCCTCCAGAAAATCCGCCGGCAATTTTGTTAAGGTTGGTAAATACATTTAACAGTGAATTGACAACTTCCTGAAGTTCGCTGTTTTCAATACTTCCCAATGCTTCAATGTATTGTGGGAAAGCCTGCCTTCCATTCTGGAAAAACATATAGTATTCATTGATGTTGACTTCATCGCTGTTCAAGTCGTCCACAGTGTCTCTGTATATCTTTTCCAAATCATCCAGACTCTCTTCAAGCAATATTTTAATTTCCTGAATGGAATCCGAATTTTCCAATTTCTGAAAAGCAGTGTTTAATCTGATAATTGAAAGAGTATAACTTTCTAAATCAATTTCACCATACATATTAATCACAGTGATATAAAATAAAAAGAAAAAAGAGTTAATTTCTCATATGAGAAATTATAATTTGATTTTAATATCTAAAGCTGATGAACCTTCTTCGTAAACGAAGATTGGGTTGATGTCCAGCTCGGATATTTCTGGGAAGTCTAAGGTTAATCTGGCTACTCTTTTAATAGCCTCTTTGACTTCTTCGACATCGCAAGGTGCTTCTCCACGGTATCCTTCAAGCAATTTGGATACTTTGGTTGATGCGATTTGCTCTTCGATTTCCTGTGAGCTCATACCTTTTGCGAGGTTGAATGATACGTCTTCAATAAGGTTGACATAAATTCCACCCATACCGAATGCAATCATAGGACCGAATTGTTTGTCACGGATCATACCTACAATGACTTCCTCACCGGAATCCATCATTTTTTGCACTTCTACGCCGTCAGGCACAATGTCAGGATGTGCTGCCTTAGCGTTAGCAATGATTTCTTCATAAGTTGCTTTTGCCTCTTCTGCTGAACTGATTCCTACTTTTACACCGCCGATATCGGATTTGTGTAAAATTTTGTCGGATGCGATTTTAAGTACAACAGGGAATTCCATCTCTTCGGCAAGTTCTGCCGCTTCATCAGCACTTGTGGATAATTTGATTGGTGCTGCTGAAATTCCGTAAGCTTCAGCCACTGCATATGCTTCACTACCGAGTAGTGTGTCTCTGCCGTCAGCTTTAACTTTGTCGAATATTGATTTTACAGCGTCTTTGTCAACATCACTGATATTGTCAATTACATCATCATATTCACGTTCTTCTAATCCTGCAAATTTAACCATTGCTTCTAAAGCTTTTACTGCAGTTTCAGGGAATACGTAAGTTGGTATACCATTGTCCCTTAAAGCGTCGTTAGCATCAACAAATGTTGGCCCTCCCATGTTAACAACAATGACAGGTTTGTCGAATTTCTTTTTCTCTTCAATGATTGCTTCTGCAATTCCATCAGGATCAGCTGATGCTGTAGGACAGACCATAACGATTAGGCTGTCAACATCTTCATAACCTAATACCAATTCTAAGGATTCTTTGTATCTGATTACTGGTGCGTCTCCTAATACGTCAATAGGGTTTTTGGCACTTCCTTCATCAGTTACGCATTCTTGTAATTTTGCAGTGGTTTCCTCATCGAATTCAACGAGTTGTAAACCGGCTTTTTCCATTGCGTCAACTGTAAGTACTCCTCCACCGCCAGCGTTGGTAATGATAGCTACTTTGTCTCCTTTTGGAAGTGGTGCTTTTGAAAATGCTAAACCTAAGTCGAATAATTCAGCCATGGTTTCCACACGCATGATTCCTGATTGGTGGAATGCTGTATCGAATGCAAGGTCACTGCCTGCCAATGCTCCAGTGTGGGAAGATGCAGCCGCTGCACCTGCAGAGCTTGAACCGGATTTAAGCACTATAATAGGTTTTTTGTGAGCTGTTTCCCTCATGGTTCTTACAAAGTCATCGTCATCGGAAATTGATTCAAGATAACATATGATTACATTGGTTTCATCATCTTCAGCCAAGTATTGTAACAATTCAATTTCACTTACTCCAGCTTTGTTTCCTAAACTTATAACTTTACTGAATCCAATTCCAGAGGTTACGCTCCAATCGATGATAGCTACCATCATAGCTCCACTTTGGGAGATGAATGCCATGTTTCCGGTTGGAGGCATCATTTGTGAAAATGATCCGTTCAATGGGGTGTGGGAATCGGTAATTCCTAAACTGTTTGGTCCAATAATGTTTATACCGTATTCTTTACCAAGAGCAGTTAATTCTGCTTCTAATTTAGCACCTTCTTCGCCAACTTCTTTGAAACCAGCAGTAATAACTACCATATTTTCAATGCCTACTTCACCACATTCCTTAACTGCTGTGTTTACAAATGGGGAAGGGATAGTAATAATTACTAAGTCAACCTTTCCAGGCACGTCTTTAATATTTGCGTAAGCTTGTTTTCCGAGGATTTCTCCACCTTTTGGGTTCACAGGATATATCTCACCTTCAAATCCATCGTTGATAAGATTGTCAACAATGATATATCCTACTTTTCCAGGGGTATTGGAAGCTCCAATAACCGCCACAGATTCAGGTTTAAACATCTTATTGAGGTCTATCATAAGTTTTTCTCCTGTTTTTTTTATATTTTCATATTAATTATCATGATAAATAATTAACATTTAATATAATTATATTTCTTGTTATATTATTATTTAAATATATTGTTTAATCAATCAAAAGTTAGTTTAAGCTTTAAATTAATCTTTAATTGACTGTTAAAATTATTTTTTTCCCATTCTCTTAACATTTATAATATATGATAACTAAAAATATATATGAATAATAAATTATTGATATTTTAATAATTCAATAAAATATCAAATTAGGAGATATTATGAGCTTAATTATCGCTTATGTTGGAAAAAAAGGATGTGTAATGGCGAGTGATAAAAGAAAAATAGGATATTTCGGTGATAAACAAAATTTGAATAAATTAGAAGACGAATTATATAATGGAAAAATAGATAATGATGATGATTTTCTGGCGAGAGCAAAGGAACTCGGAATTTCAATAAAAATTACCGATGATGCCAGCAAGCTCAAGATAGTCGGCAATTCCATCCGTGGTGAAGTAAGTACCAAAGGAACTTTTGAAACAAGAAGAAGACGTATTTACGGAACTACCAACGGATATCAAATTGTCGAGTTATTGGGTTCAGATACGGAATCCCGTAAGGCTGGAGACAGCGGAGTCATCATCTTTGGAAATGATTATGCAAAACGCATGGCTGAAACATTAATCACAAGGAAATGGAAAGCCTCCCAAAGTTTAAGGTATATGGGGGAAATCTTCCAGAATATCATTGAGGAAGTTGCCTCTAACACCCCTACTGTAGGGAAAAATATTGATGTATTGATACAGCAACCTAAATTTGACAAAACACAGGCTCAAAAACATCTGAATATAACAATCGATCATGACATTAAAGTATTGACCAAATTTAGGCAGGAATTAACTGAAAAATTGGTACAGCAAAACCTTGACATAGAAATGGCCAATAAAATCATCAATCAAGGTGAAATCGGCAAGGTTGTAAATATTGATGGGAACATGCTGTTTGTCCAATTGAATGATAAAACCCAGGCAGTTGACGGAAATTGGAAGCAGAAGGCGGCTCCCGGTCAGAACGTATTGATGTTTACAGACAGCGATAATGTGAAAATTGGAGATAAGGTTATCATTGAAAATGAGGATTTATGCCTTAAAAAAGATAAGTCTTCACTCAAGTGTGATATAATTTTATGCTCTTTGTAAGTGTGGTTTAAATGAAGATAACATTTTTGGGCAGTGGAGGAGGAAGATTTTCCGCCATTAGCCAAAGACGAATGACTGGAGGTTTTAGAATTGATAACCTCGGTGGGAAAAATTACCACATAGACCCGGGTCCAGGTGCGCTTATAAGAACATACCAATTCGGATTCGATCCCCGCAATCTGAGCGGAGTCATTGTCACACATTCGCACACTGACCATTATAATGATGCTGAAATTCTAATCGAGGCCATGACAAGGGGAATGACCAAAAGCCTCGGAACCGTTGTTGGCAGCGAAAGTGTCCTGAACGGATATGAAAAGTGGGGACCGTGCATTTCATCTTATCATCAGTCAAAGCCGGAAAAAATCGTCTTGAAGCCTGGTGAGTATGATCAGTTGAACAATGTTAAGATTAAGGGTACAAAGACATCTCACGGAGACCCTACAGGTGTTGGATTCCAGCTTGATTATAGGGGTTTTAAGGTATCCTACACTTCCGACACAGCTTATTTTGAAGGGCTGGCAGAGGAGCATGAGGGTGCAGATATCTTAATAGCCAGTGTTTTGAGACCTGGAAACCGCTCAATCAATGGACATATGTGCACACGCAATTTCATTGATTTGATTGAGGAAGTTAAACCGCAGGTTGCAGTCATGACACATTTGGGTCTTAAGATGATTTCAGCAAATCCCGTAACAGAGGCCAAGAAGGTTTCTAAAAAAACGGGCATCAAAACAATTGCCGCTTATGATGGTTTGTCATTTAATGTGAACTACAACAATCCTAAGAGATTCAGGCTGATATCCCTTAAGGACGTTCAGTCATCAGTTCACAGCACCAGTCATACATTATATGAAAATGAAAGGAAAAATTCATACCAGCTGGCATTCAAACACAAGGAGTTTGATGAGCTGACCATGGTAAAAAGAAAATAAGGTTATTTTTCTAAATTAGTTGGATGTATGAAACCTGAACGGATCATATGGTCTGCAATGACAATTGCAGTGCTTGATTCGGCAACTGCTGTCACTCTAGGGCAGATGCAGGGATCATGACGTCCTTTAATTTCTATTTTTTTGTTTTCCATTGTTTCCAAGTCGATGGATTCCTGACATTTGGAAATGGATGGGGTAGGTTTCACTGCAATTCTGGATACTATCGGCATTCCATTGCTCATGCCTCCAATGATTCCTCCTGAATTGTTAGTTTTTGTTGTTATTTTATTGTCGTTAATCTGGTATTCATCATTGATTTCAGAGCCGGTATGTGTTGCCACGTCAAAACCGAGTCCTATTTCAACACCCTTGACGGCACCGATGTTCATCAGTATTCTTGCAAGGTCTCCATCAAGCCTTTCGAATACTGGTTCACCAAGCCCTGCCGGAACATTGACTGCAATGGTTTCAACGATTCCTCCAACAGAATCTCCTTCCTGTTTTTTGGCTAAAATCAGCTCTTCCATTTCACCTGCAGCCTCAAGATCTGCACAGCGAACTGGATTTTTCTCGATATTCTCTTTAATGGTAATGAAATCTTGCTTTTCAGCTTTGATGTCGCCGATTTGAATGACGTGGGAGATAATTTCAATATTTTGTGTTTGCAAAAGCTTTTTAGCTATTGCTCCGCCAATAACATGGCCTATTGTAACCCTGCCGCTTCCACGGCCTCCTCCATTGTAGTCATAATGGCCGTATTTCATCATCCATCCGAAATCTCCGTGAGATGGACGTGGAGTGTTTTTGAACATGGAATAATCTTTGGATTTTTGGTTTTTGTTGAATACGACTCCGCAGATTGGTGTGCCGTCGGTTTTTCCTTCAAAGAGGCCTGAAAGAATCTGGACTTCATCATCCTCTTTTCTTGGAGTGGTTACACTGCTTGTTCCCGGTTTTCTTTTATTCAGTTCTTTTTGTATGTCTTCAGCACTCAATTCAAGGTTTGCAGGACATCCATCTACAATGGCGCCTACTGCAACGCCGTGACTTGAACCGAAAGTTGTTATTTGAAATTTTTCTCCGATTGAATTTGACATTATTTTTCTCCATCTAAGCAATTAAGATAATCTTTGTATCTTTAATTATTTATAATTCAAGTAAAAATTTTAAATATTTTCAAATCAAAAATTAACAATTAAGTGATTATTATGGAATTTCCAACTACAAGAATGAGAAGACTCAGAAAGAATGCCAAGATTAGAAATATAGTTCGTGAAACCAAACTTGAAAAGGATGACCTGATTTATCCGATTTATTTTAAAGAGGAACTCAAGGGCGATGAAAAGGAAGAGATTTCTTCACTTCCAGGCGAGTTTCGATACTCTTTGGACAGCGGAGTTGAATTCGCAAAGCAACTGGAAGCGAAAGGATTGAAGTCAATCATTGTATTTGGAATACCGAAGGAAGACACCAAGGATGAAATAGCAACACCTGACTATTCAGCAACAGGAATCGTTCAAAAGGCTGTAAGAAGGCTTAAGAAAGAGACTAATCTCGTTGTCATCACTGATGTTTGCCTTTGCCAGTACACTTCACACGGCCACTGCGGAATGATTGTCGAAAATGATGATACAGATGACGGAATCGAAATACTGAATGACGAATCCCTGCCAATCATTGCCAAAGTTGCCTTGTCTCATGCCGAAGCGGGTGCAGATATCGTTGCGCCTTCAGACATGATGGACGGCAGGGTAAAGGCAATCCGTGAAACATTGGATGAAAACGGATTTTACAATGTAATGATAATGTCATATTCGGCAAAATACGCTTCTGCATTCTATGAGCCGTTCAGGGTTGCGGCCTGCTCATCACCACATGCTGGAGACAGAAAGTCCTATCAGATGGATCCCGCCAATGCTGTTGAGGCAATCAGGGAATGTGAACTTGATGTGATTGAAGGATGTGACTTTCTGATGGTAAAACCTGCACTTCCATACCTGGATGTTGTCCGTATGGTAAGGGATGAGTTCATGCTGCCTCTGGTTGCATATAATGTAAGCGGAGAATATGCGATGCTCATGGCGGCCATTGAGAAAGGATTCTTGACTGAAAGGGCAATAACCGAAGCATTGCTTTCAATCAAAAGGGCTGGAGCAGACCTTATAATCACTAATTTTGCACCATATTTACTTTTAAATGATGTGATAGAATGAAACCGGAAGAAATTGCAAAAATGGCACAAATCGCATCAGCGCTTGAAGTGAGCGGATATCCGAAGCCGGGCAATGTCCACAGGACCCGTGACTTTGATGACATGGAATTTGAAGACTTTGTCATAAGCGGAATCGTAATTGGGGACACCATCCGTGAAGCATGCACAGATGTTGATGTTGAAAACCCTCAATTGGGAAAATACATCCTGCAGGCTGTGGCCGAAACAGACAGATGGATTAAAAACAACACCAATTTGGGAATAGTCATGATGACAACCCCTATTGCAGTTGCAGCCGCAATAAGTGATTCCTTTGATGATATAAGAGAAAACATTAAGCTGCTGATGGGCAACACTTCAGTTGACGATGCATGTGACTTGTACGATGCAATCAATATTGCGGATGCCGGAGGAATGGGAGACCAGGATGAATATGACGTTGCAAGCGACAATGCCAAAAATGAATTGAGGGAGAATAACCAGACAATGTATGATGTTTTGAAAATCTCCGCTCCATGGGATATGCTTGCACGTGAGATGACCGGAGACATGCCGGCCGTTTTTGAAATAGGCTATCCAAAGTATCATGAGCTTAGGCAGTCCAAATCCCAAAACGATGCCTGTGTACTGACATTTCTGACAATACTCTCACATGTTCCCGACACTCTGATTTCAAGAAAATACGGTTCAGATGAGGCCATGAAAATCTCATTGATGACAAGGGATTTGCTCAACATCAAAGATGAACCTGACTTTAAGGACAGGCTCAGGGAATTTGATGATTATCTGTTTAAAAACAAGTATAATCCTGGAACCACTGCCGATTTGACTGCGGCTTCAATTTTTGTCAGCTATTTGAAATCAAATTTTGAATAGTTGCTTTAATACAGGGATTTTTCCCTTTTTCTTTTTTTAAAATTTTTTTAACTAACATTCGTTAGTTTTATATATTATTGTAACATAATATTGACTAACAAGTGTTAGTTTTGATATCATGAACAATAAGGAAAAAATTTTTCAGGTTTCAATCGACCTGTTTTCGGAATATGGGTATGATGGTGTATCGGTACGTCAGATTGCACGTGAAGTTGGAATAAAGGAAAGCTCAATTTACAATCACTATCCAAGTAAACAGGCAATATTGAATAGGATTTTGGAGTATTATGTTGAGGAAATGACAAGTGAGGAAATACCATTGGACCAGGCAAGCCTTAACTTGGACAGGGGATTTGACTTTTTTTACAAGGCAGGCTGCGATGCATTCCTCTCAAAGCTTGAGGAAGAGAGGATGATGAAGATAACAAGGCTGCTTTTCATTGAATCATATCACAATGATGAAGTGAGGAATTTCCTGAAAAAGTCAATCATAGAGGCTCCGGTTGATGGATGGATTGTCCTGTTTGATTTGATGAAGGCGAAAAACCTGATTGAAAAGGACTGTGACACAAGACAGCTTTCAGAATCATTCTTTTACTATGGAATGTTTCTTTTGTATGAGCATTTCATCATTAATTACCCTGAAGACGATGAGAAGTTTCTCAGGGATTTCATGATAAAAACGGAAAATCATGCAAGGACAATCTTTGATTCGGTTAAAATGGAGGGATATGATGAAAATAAGGCTTGAAAATGAGGATGATTATATTGAAGTCGAAAAGCTTGTAAGGGATTCATTCTGGAATGTATATCGGCCGGGAGCATATGAGCATTTCATCGTTCATAACTTAAGAAATGATGAAAGCTTTGTAAGCAAAATGGCATATGTCATTGAGGATGACGGTAAAATCATAGGAAGCATCAATTATTCGAAAGGCAAAATAGTCTATGGAAATGAAATCGTCCCTGCACTCATTTTGGGTCCGATTGCAATCGGCAAAGATTGCCAAAATCATGGATTGGGCTCAAAATTAATCAATCATACCTTGGATATTGCCCAAAATGACAATGTTCCATTCATATTGGTTGTGGGGGATGAAAACTATTACTCAAGGTTCGGTTTTGTGAGCGCATCAAAATATTGCATCTATCTTGATGGGACTGATTTGAATGAGGAAAACCCCTTTTTCATGATTAAGGTCTTTGATGAGGGAAAAATCAAAAATGAACGGGGAATATTCCACAATCCCGACGTATTTGATGTTGATGAAAATGAAGTGGATGAATTTGACGGGAAATTTGAATATAGGGAAAAACTGGTATTGGATGGCCAGCTTAAGGAGTTATGATTATGAAATATGTTATTATCAACGGATCACCAAGACGCAAAAACACCTGGAAAATGGTCGAGCAGGCAAAGATGAATTTGAAAGGGGATTTTGAAGAAATCCATCTGATGAAGGAAAAGATTCCGTTATGCAACGGTTGCTTTAAATGCATTATGGAAAGTGAAGAAGAATGTCCTCACAGGGATAAAATCAAGCCGATTGTTGACAGGATGATGGATGCGGATGGAATCATAATTGCCAGTCCCGTTTATGCGATGAATGTGACTGCCCTTCTGAAAAACTTATTTGACCACACCGCTTATTTTTATCACAGGCCTGAGTTTTTCAGCAAAAAGGCATTGGTTGTAGTCTCAACTGCCGGTGCAGGTCATAAAAAAGTGGCCGGCTACATTGACGAGACATTGAGGCATTGGGGTGTAAACAAGGTCTATAAAATATCAATGGCATGTGGTGGAAAGGATTCTCTTGAGACAAAGCAAATCGATAAGGTATCTAAGAAATTTGCAAATGATGTCGAATCGGGCAATTTGCACTCTCCCAAATTTAGTGATATTGTATTTTTTGATGTTTGGAAAGCTATGGCGCTATCTTCAGAGCCTATACCTGCAGATGCAGAATTTTGGCATGAAAAAGATTTGACCAATCATGATTTTGCACCGGAAGTCAAATTGAATCCATTCAAGAAATTATTTTCAAAAATAATGTTTTTCATCATGAAAAAAGTATTAAAATAATGTATTTTGCACTACCTTTATAAATCACTTAACACATATATTATTATATTATTAATCTTAAAGTATGGTGTTTAAATGAGTGAGGATATTAAAAAAACCATAAGCGAATTACATATTTATGAAAAGAAACTTTTAAAAGAACTTGAAGCTAATCCAGAGGCTACTCCTACTGAAATTGCTTCAAACACTGGAATGGACATCAAGTCCGTAATGAGTGCGGCAGGATCCCTTGCATCCAAGGATATAATCGAAGTGCACAAGGACATCGAGAAAACATACTCCCTTACAGCAGATGGACTTGAATATGCCGAACATGGGCTTCCTGAACGTAAAATTCTTGATGTTTTAGCACAGAAAAAAGAAATCGCAATGAAAGATTTGGCTGAAGAAGCGGGCATTGACAAAAAGGAAACAGGAATTGCTCTTGGATGGCTACGTCAAAAGAATTGGGCTCAAATCGATAAGGGCGTAATCAACATCACAGAGATCGGTAAGGATTTTGCAGATAAATCCGGTGTTGATGAAAGGGTACTTGATTATCTAAAAACCAATGCAGATGGTGTTAAACTTTTCACTGATGATTTGATGGATGGTTTTAAAAAATTAACCGGCAGAAAAAATATTTTAAACATTAAAAAAGAAACCTCACATTCTTTTAAACTCTTGCCTAAAGGAGAAGAAATTCTCAGAGTCGGATTTGAAATAAAGGAACAGGCCACTCAGCTTACCCACGAACAGCTAAAGGATGGGCAATGGAAAAGCCTGGAGTACCGTCCATATGACATCAATGCTGAAGCACCTGTAATATTTGCAGGCAAAAAACACCCTTTAAGAATAATCATTGACGAAATCAGAGAAATCTTTTTGAACATGGGCTTTTCAGAAGACAACGGGCATTTCGTCGAATCTGCATTCTGGAACTTTGACTCACTCTTCCAGCCACAGGACCATGCAGCCCGTGAAATGCAGGACACATTCTATCTCAAAAATCCTCTGACCTGTGATTTGCCTGACGATGCACTTGTACAGCTCACTGCTGAAACCCATGAAAACGGTGCAGATACCGGTTCTATCGGTTGGCAATATGATTGGAGTGAGGACATTGCACGCCAAAGTGTTTTAAGAACTCACACAACTGGAATATCCACAAAACACCTCTTTGAGCATGAACCTCCAATCAAAATGTTTTCCGTCGGAAGAGTATTCAGAAGAGAAACTTTCGATTACAAGCATTTGCCTGAGTTCCACCAAGTTGAAGGTCTCGTATGTGATGAAGGAATCAGCTATCAAAACCTTTTAGGAACCTTAAAGGAATTCTATAAAAAATTAGGATTTGAAGTAAGGTTCAGACCGGCATACTTCCCTTACACATATCTGTCAACCGAAACCGAAATTTATTTGGAGGAAAAGGAAAGCTGGATCGAGCTTGGAGGGGCCGGAATGATGAGACCTGAAGTATTAAGGCCATTAGGCATTGACAAGCCTGCTCTTGCATTCGGTTTAGGTATTGAAAGGCTTGCAATGATTAGATATGATGTGGAAGACATTCGTATGCTTTATAAAAGTGACATCAAATGGCTTCGTGAAGTTCCTACAGTCAATGGAGTTGAATTATAGTGTCAATAAAGCTGGTTTCTTGGAATGTGAATGGAATTAGGGCAGTTTCCAAAAAGGATGAATTTTGGGACTGGTTTGATTCAACTGATGCTGACATTATCAACTTTCAGGAAGTAAGAGCAACAGAAGATAAGATTCCAAAGAAATTGGCAGATGTTGACGGATTTCACCAGCACTTCAATGAAGCCGAAAAGAAAGGATACAGCGGTGTCGGCACATACTCCAAAATTGAACCTCTCAGCGTTACAAGAGGTTTGGGTGTTGAAGAGCTCGACAGTGAAGGCAGAGTCTTGAAAATAGAATATCCTGACTTTATCTTATATAATATCTACTTCCCGAACAGCGGAATGAATGCCAAAAGACTTGATTTTAAGGTTGATTTCTGCAATGCATTGCTCAAACAGTTGGTTGAGCTTAAGGAGGAAGGCAAAAATCTGGTCATTACCGGCGACTACAATATTGCCCACAATCCGATTGATGTTTATAATCCTAAAAACTGTGAAGGAAAATCAGGATATTTGCCTGAAGAGCGAGCATGGCTGGATGAACTTGAAAAAGCAGGTTTTATAGATACGTTCAGAATGTTTGATGAAGGCGAAAACAACTTTACCTGGTGGAGTTACAGAACCCGTGCACGTGAAAGGAATGCCGGGTGGAGACTGGACTACTTTTATGTAAACGAAGAAATAAAAAATAATGTGAAATCAGCTGAAATTCTAGCTGACATCTATGGTTCAGATCACTGTCCTGTGACCTTGGAATTGGAATTTTAATATTTGGTGATTATAAAATTGTTTTTACATCACCAATATCATCAACAATAGTGATATCTAATTTTTCTTTTTTGATGTAATCCCTATCATCTTCGGTAATGTCGGAATTTACAAGAATTGCACCCATTCCAGCATTTACTGCACCTAATGCATCTTCCTTAAATTTATTACCTATCATCAATGATTTTTCAGGATTTCCTTTCATTTTTCTAAGTGCCACATCGTAAATCAGTTTGCTTGGCTTGTTTTTACCAACCTCTTCAGAGGTAATGACTTCATCGAAAAATGAATGGATGTTGAGTCTTACAAGTTTTTCCCATTGTTTAATGGTTATTCCATTGGATATGACTGCTAAACGGTATCCTTGACTTTTAAGATAGATTAATGTGTCTATTGTTTCTGGAAATGGTCTTAAAAGAGCCATCTTAACGTTGTGGTATGTAATCATTCCGAGCGCCACAAGCATAGGGTCCTCATGACCTAAAACAACCTGGGTCAATACGTTGAAATGTTTTCCATAATTGGATCCTTTTTCACGGATAATTGTCTTCAAAACGCCGTATGCTTCGTCCTTATCAAGAGGAAGACCATTGTCTACCATTAATCCTATTGCCGCTTTTCTTGCAGTTTCTGCAAAATCAGATGTGTCAAGCAATGTACCATCTACATCAAAAAATACAACACGGTCATCATCATTTTTAATCATATGATTAAAATTATTATTTTAAAATATAAATATTTTTAGAAAAATGCATCAAGACTTTGCTGGACTTCACCGACTGCCATGTCCTGCAAATCCTTTTTGGTATATCCGAATGAATACATGATTCTCTCAACTGCGGGAATCAGCTGATTGTTGATGTAATAGTCTTTGTCATAGTCATATCCTTCGCTGTATTCATATGGAACTGCCCTTTGGCTTATGGACCCTTTTCCTTTAACGATAATGTATTGTATGATGGTTCCGCGTGTTACCTTAATTCCATGCTCTTCAATTCTCTGGGCGGCAACGACATGGGGTCCAACTTGCTTGTACTGGTTTAATGGCTTGGTTATCTGGGTGTGGATGATGAGTTCCTTTTTGTCAACATCACCTTTTCTTAATTTTTTCATTACCTTTTTGACTTCACTGATGGCCTTGTTTGAGTCTCCCTCTTTTAAAATTGCCATCAGAACAGCTTCCTGGGTTTGCTTTACGATAGGTGCCCAGTCTCTTCTGACTAACTCGAGGCCTTTTGCTATGATTTCTCCGTCTTCGATTACAGCATATCTCTTTTTGCTTACAAAGAAACCTCTTCTGTAAAATCCTTCATATTCCAATTCCATGCTTTCAGGGAGTGTTGAATTGAGATATTTCAAGAATTTTTGAGCCTGCGCTTTGATTTCGGCTTCAAGTTCCAGCTGTTCTTTTGTCTCCTGAACCATTTTGACACCAAATTTAAATATATATTTTTTAGTTATAATATTTTTCCAAAACAATTTTTCAAATCTAAAACAATTTTATCGTCTTAATATTATAAAATTCGTCTTAAAAATTACTTATATTACTTTTCAAATGCTCTCCGACTGGTTTTATATCTGAAAGCCAACATAATATGTGTGAGGTTTGATAAAATGGAAAAAAGACTGATCTCAAGTTATGACGAAAAAAATGATACATTTGTAGGTAAGCTGGATGGAGAACATGGATACTGTGCGGATTATGGAATTTCAGAAGGAATTTATCTTGGAATAAACAATACAAGATTTCCTACTTCAATTTTTGTTCCAAACGCTTCAGAAGTCTTCAACACTTCTAAAGAAACTTTGGAAAGTGCTGATGTCAAAATCAACATTAACTGCAATGGCGGCTGCATATGTTTTGACATGTGCATTGAAAATTCCAAAATCTGCTCAATCAGATGCAAAAACGATTTCGGAATCCCAAAGATGGAATGCTTGATGAATAGTAACATATAGGTTACTATTTTTTCATCTTTTTTTCGACAAACTTTTAAATATGAGTTTGTTAAATATCTATAATAATTAATTTAACAAAACATTATGGTGATTTTAATGGAAAATCAAAAAATAGATATTGACTCTGCAGATGAAATTGTTATAGTCGTACCTGAAGAGGCCATTAAGGATGGCGAGTTGGAAATTGATTTGGATGAATTGGGCATCGATGTCGAGTCTTTGGGTGAAGATGTCAATATTGTCATTCAGGTTGAAGGTGCAGAAGACATGGAAGATGATTTTGAGGATGACGACGATGAAGATTTCATAGAAGAACCTAATGAATGGTATTTTGATGATGATCCATATGGTGTAGTCTATTATGAATTTGTAGATGACGATGAGGAGTAGCTCATGACTAAGGAAGTTCCATATTACACTATTGATGATGAAGGCAATTCAGAAGTTGTAACTGCCAATGCGGAAGCATACATCGATGATAATGATTTGAAGGATTTGCTGATTGAATTGTTGGGTGATGACGTTTCCGATGAGGAAATCCAAAAGATTCTCGATGCAGCATCTAATGAAGATATGAGCGAAGAGGATTTCGATAAGTTGGTCGATGAATTCATTTTAAAAAACAGAAGTTAATTTTCTAAATTTTGCCTATAAAATAAAACATTTATATATAATGAAAAAGTAATATTTTATTATCATTATTCTTTAAGGCTCTTTTTTGCTCTCAAAAATTAGACTATTATTTTCTTGCGCATAGTCTGATTGAAAAGAGGCTTGAAGACTGCGATTACTTTATTATTAATTATATTTATTAGGTGAAATAATGGCAATTTCTCAAGGAAAATCAACTAGAAGTCCATCCGGTGCAAGAAATGTTGCAAACCGTGGAAAAAGGAAATCTGAATTAGGAAGAGATCCTGCAGAAACTAGATTAGACGAAAAAAAATTAAGAAAAATTAGAACCCGTGGCGGAAACGAAAAACTCAGATTAGCTACCGGTAACAAAATCAACGTTACTGATGCTAACGGAAACACCAAAGTTGTAGACATTCTTGGTGTAATAGAAAACACTGCAAACCCTAACTACGTTAGAAGGAACATCATTACCAAAGGTGCTATTGTAGAAACCCCTGAAGGTAATGCTAAAGTAACATCAAGACCTGGTCAAGACGGTGTTATTAACGGAATTTTAATTTAAAGATACTCATCTTTAAATCTCTTTTTTTTTAACATTTTTTTTTTAATTTTATATACTTGTTTTTACATATATTATATCATTAGTTATATTTTTAATTAGGAGATAAAATGTCAGACGATAAAATCAATATGAATCATGGTGCTGGTGGAGAGGTAATGGCCAATTTGATTGCCGGCACTGTTTTGGATAATATCACTAAAAAAAGCGTGAATGGTGGTATTAGCTTAGATGACTTGGATGATGGAGCATCAATTCCATTGGGGGATTATGAAATTGTTATGACAACTGATGGTCATACTATTGACCCATTGTTTTTCCCAGGTGGGGACATAGGCAGAATTTCAGCGGCAGGAACAATCAATGATGTTTCTGTAATGGGTGCACGTCCATTAGCCATTTCCAATGCAATTATCATGCAGGAAGGATTTCCAATTGAGGATTTGGATAAAATCATGAAATCCTTAAATGAAGCCTGTGAGGAAGTTGATGTTGCAGTCATTACCGGAGATACCAAAGTAATGCCTCAGGATAAGCTTGACGGCATTGTAATGGTTACAACTGGTATTGGAATAGCCAAAAAAGGCGAAGTTGTCCGTGATTCCGGCCTTGAAGTTGGTGACAAAATCATTGTCACTGGCAGTTTAGGTGATCATGGAATGAGCCTGATGTCATTTAGGGAAGGATTTGGTTTTGACACTGATTTGAAATCAGATGTGGCTCCTATGTGGAATATAATTAAAAGAGCTTTAGAAATTGGTGGAGTTACTGCAATGAAAGACCCTACCCGAGGCGGTTTTGCCAATGCCATTAATGAGATGGCTTCAAAAGCGGGCGTTGGTGTTGTGCTTGAACAGGATGCAATACCTATTAAGGAGGAAGTTCATGCAGTATCTGAAATGTTGGGTATTGATCCGTTTGAAGTAGCTAATGAGGGAAAAGTGGTTATGGGAGTTAAGGCAGATAAGGCTGAAGAAATCCTTGAAGCCATTAAAGGCGAAAAATATGGTGAAAATGCCGCAATTATTGGTGAAGTTGTTGAAGGGGATTATGTTGTTGTCAACACTCCGATTGGTGGTGAAAGAATCCTTGAAGCGCCAATAGCCGATCCGGTTCCTAGAGTTTGCTGAGGTGATAAAATGGCTACAGTATTTACAAGAAGAGTTATTGCGTATGTAATTGATTTCTTAGTAGTTTCAGCATTCATGTGGATTCTATCATTTTTCTTTTACGGTATTTTAGGTCCAAAAAACGTTTATCAGATATATCAGGTAATACCATTCTTGATTCCAGTTTTAGGATTAATTTATTTTGTTTTATGTGAAAAATTTGCTGGAGCAAGCATCGGTAAAGCAATAATGAATTTGGAAGTCAAATCAAAAAATGGGGCTAATATTTCTTGGTTACAGGCTATTGTACGTAATTTAACCAAAATATATTGGGTTCCTATTATTTTCGATTGGCTTATAGGCAGATTCCTGAAAACTGACAGGATATTGAATAATATTACAAGAACTGTTGTTGTCAATGCTTGGTAATAATTATGATAAAAAAGGTTCAGGTGCTTTGGTATTTAAATAAGGAAGATTTGGAAAACTACTGCATAGATTTCAAGGAATACAAGTCCCATAAACTCGAGGGATATGAAATTGTTGATGTTGATGAGGATTTGATTTATGATTTATGTGACAGGGATCCCGATAGGCTTGAGCCCTTAGGCTATTTTAAGAATGTCAAAGAGCTTGAAAACTACTTGTCTGATACTATTACCAATAACGAATTTGACTTGGATTTAGATTCTCCTGAACTTAAAAATAAAATCCAAAAGGCTATCGATTCCATTGAGTTTACCGGTGAGGATTATTATATTTCAATTGGTGAAGGCATAGGCAATGATGATAATCGAATATCAAGCTGGTATGATTCACTTAGAAAGGAATATGACAGTTCTTCAAAGGATAATGTTTGGGTTTTGGCGGTTACGGGTTATGACCCTTATGACTTGTCATTGACTGGCAGAACCTTATCTTATGTTCTTTCTGATATTTTAAATGTAACTGAAGCTTCTTTGGATAATATGATACCTAATAAAGGTCGAATTACTATTGAGGAATGGAACGAGATTTTAGATAAGGTGTATAAGAAAAACAAAATCTATTTGGGTTTGAATAGAGTTGTTTAACTAATAAGTCCTTTTTCAAATTCGCTTGGTTCAAAATAGGATACCTTTGCCAGGTTATTGTTTAACAATTCTCTGTTTATGTTTGCATCCTCAGTATACACTATAGCCAATGTGCGGTCGTATTTGTCCTTTGGCTGTTTGTCATCGATATCAAGATATACTGTTTTTCCAAGACACTTTTCGGTAACGAAGTCTTTTGCCTGACTGAAACCAGGCTCCTGTTTGGCAACATCAACTTGAGTTAACTGAACCCGGCCAACACCATAAACCTGAATTGTGTTTCCGTCAATTACTTCAAGGCATTTTCCTGCTTTTTCGTACTTCACTGTTCTGTTGGCGATTGTCAGTGTCCCTGTCTGATTGGTTTCAGTATTTGCATCATCTAAAAACACGTTTGCTACTGTAAATAGTATAGTTATCAAAAATAGGACCAGCAAAATTATTGAAATAGTTTTCTTGTTCATTTAGCATTCTCACATTCATTTTTAAATCTGCATGATCTGCATTTTTTCGGATTTTTGGTTGCCTTATATGGTTTTGTTCCGTCAAGGAGTCCATGCATTCTGTCGATTGTGAACTTTATCTGCTTTTCAATGTCTGGGGTGAACACTTCAATCCAGAACAGATTTTCAGTTCCCCTTTCCCTGAGTGCAGCTTTGATTTTTCTCTCATCACCTGTCATGTCCTTGAAAGCAAGACAGTAGGCTCTTACCTGATTCATTGTTGATTCGTATGGTGTTCTACCGGGCTTGTCATCGATTATGACAATTTCATCAGGTTTCATCCATATCTCATCAATGTATCCTCTTATTCCGTAATTTGGTGCCACTACAAAGACTTCCCTTGAAAGTGAAGCCTGTGTTTTTGACTCTTCAACTGCATCTTCGAACTTTGCAGGTGTTGAGTCCTTTTTGAAAATGTTCTCCAGCTCCTGGTGAATCTGGCTTCCGTGGGTCATTGCCCTGGTAGGTTGTGTTTCGATGCCTTTCACATACTCGAGATATATCTGGTACTCGCAATATCCTTGCTGATTCAACCAGCTTATAGGATAATTGTTTTTTCCTTCGATTATTTTAAGACCTTTTATGGAAGGATGGTCTTTAAATTCATATTTTTTCTCATATTCGTTGATGTTTTTTTGTTCCATGTTTCTCTTTTTGTAAATGATAGTATAATTAATTAACTTTAAACGCTAAAGTAATCTCATGCATTATGTATCTTCAAAAAGTATCCTGTCCAAAAACAATGGAATGAATCTGTATCGCGGATGCAGTCATGGCTGCATATACTGCGATTCACGAAGCGAAATCTATGGCATGGACCATAAGTTTGAGGATATAGCAGTCAAGGAGAATTCCCTTGAATTGCTCAAAAAGGAACTCATTAAAAGGCAGCCTGCCATGATTGGAACCGGTGCCATGACAGATCCCTACATCCCGCTTGAAAAAAGATTGGAATATGTCAGAAAATCATTGAAATTAATTTACCGGTATGGATTCGGGTTTACCTGCATCACAAAGTCTGATTTGATTTTAAGAGATTTGGATTTGCTTAAAAAAATCAATGAAAAGTCAAGAGCCATAGTCCAGATGACATTGACAACAGCAGATGATGAACTGTGCAGAATAATCGAGCCCAATGTGTGTCCCACATCACGGCGTGTGGAAGTCCTTGAAACATTGAATGAGGCAGATATTCCGACTGTTGTGTGGCTGTGTCCGATTTTGCCTTATATCAATGATACTGAAGACAATATCAATTCAATTTTGGATTATTGCATTGATACAAACGTTCATGGGATATTTTGCTTTCAAATGGGGCTTACCTTAAGAAAGGGCAACAGGGAATATTTTTACGAAAATTTGGATAAGCATTTCCCTGGCTTAAAGGAGAGATACATCACCGAATTTGGAAATGACTATGAAATACCCTCTCCCAATAATGCTCAATTAATGAGGATTTTTAAAAAGAGAACTTATGAACATGGAATCTTAAATGAATTTGGAGAAATATTTGAGTTTCTGCACGAATTCCCTTCCAAATCTGTGCAATCCAAGTTAATCTAAATGATTATATAACTTGTTTTTTAAATATTAAAATAATGAATTTCGATGAATTAAACATATCTGACGATATCAAAAATGCCATTGGTGAAATGGGCTTTGAAAAGATGACCCCAATTCAGGAATCTGCAATACCTGAAGCTTTAGGAGGCCATGACCTAATTGGGCAGGCTCAAACGGGTTCCGGAAAGACAATAGCATTTGCAATTCCCGTTCTTGAAAGGATTTTCATTCCTGATAAGTCTCCTCAGGCAATCATATTATGTCCGACCAGGGAACTGTGCATGCAGGTTGCTTCCGAAATCGAAAAAGTCGGGTCAAAAATTAAAAAGTTAAAGGTCCTTGCGGTTTATGGCGGCCAGCCTATTGGAAAGCAAACAAGGGTGCTTAAAAAGGGGGTTCATGTTGTTGTCGGAACTCCCGGTAGGGTGATTGATCATATCGAACGCGGAAACCTGGATTTGATTGGAATTGAAAGAGTTGTTTTGGATGAGGCTGATGAAATGTTGGAAATGGGCTTTAGGGAAGATATCGAAACAATTCTAGCCAACACTCCTCATCAAAGACAAACCCTGCTTTTTTCAGCTACAATCCCTAAAGGGATTCGCCAGATTGCTGAAAAATATCAGAAGAATCCAAAATTTATTAGAATATCAGATAAAAAGCAGAACATTCCAAAAATAACCCAATATGCTTTCAAATGTGATATAAAAGATAAATTCGATGGATTGGTCCGATTGTTGGAAGCTTATGATGTCAAATTGGCATTGATATTCTGCAATACCAAAAAAAGCGTCAATTTTGTAAGAAAGCATCTGAAGGATGATTTTAAGGTTGACAGCATTCATGGAGACATGACCCAGCAGACAAGGGACAAGGTAATGAACAAGTTTAGAAACGGCAACATTAACATATTGGTTGCTACAGATGTGGCCGCCCGTGGTCTGGATATTGATAATGTGGATGTAATCATTAATTACGATGTTCCACAAAACCTGGACGATTACATTCACAGAATAGGAAGGACTGCAAGGGCAGGAAAAAAGGGATTTGCCTTCACGTTGGTTTCAAAAGATGAAATTGCAAGATTCAACAATATCAAAAAATCCAACAATGTCAAAATCATTGAAAAGGAGTTTCCCACGCTTCAGCAGATAGGGGATGCTAAAATCAGAAAAGTGTTGAATGATGCCAAATCATTAGTTAATGATGGAAATTTAGAAAAATATGTAAAGATAATTAATAAAGGGGAATTTGATAATTCAGAATTGGCGGCTGCATTATTAAAGATGTTAATGGAAAATTAGTTATTTTCCACCATCGATAATATTGTATTTTATTTTTTCGTTTTCAAGCTCACGGGTGAATGCTTTGCTCATGTCCCCTACACAAATAGCAAGAACATTCAATCCTTTGCGCGCTGCATTTGCAGTTGCTTGAGGAGCTGCATATTCTATGTCAATGCTTAAACCAAGCTTTTTAACGATAGCTCTTGAAACAGTACCTGCAACAGCTATTTTATCTATTTCTTCACCGCTGTTTGTTCCTTTATCATACACGTTTTTGATTAATTCCAAATCACTTGCTTTGGATCCGCCATCCTTGATAGTTGGAACATTTATTACTGTAACTTCACCCACATTCATGTCTATTATTCCTGTGAGGTTGGTCAATGCTACGTCCATGTCTTCTTCAGCATCATCAAGAACAACGCCGGTAGCGTTTTCTTCTTTTTTATGAGCATATAAAACTCCATCTTCCATAAATAAACCAACTATGTCGTCTTTTTCTAAGTTTTCTTTTGCAATAGCTGGCCATATGGTTTTATAATGGTTCATGGTTTCTAAAACGGAGTCACTATATTTCCTTAAGCTTATTGCATCCTTTTTAACTTTGTCAATACCGCTTTGAGTAATTTTGTATGGTGATCTTCCATCTTTGGAAGTGATATATCCTAATTCGATTAATGTTTTGATATTTTCGGAAACAGCCTGTATTGTGATATCTAATTTTTCAGCCAAATCTTTTTGTTTGAGGTGAGGGTCTTGTTTTGATATTTCACTTAGTATTTGGAAATGGGTTAACGCACCTCTTTTTTTAAATGCTTTCATTATTTTCATTCCTCAATTGTAATTGATTAATTGATATTTTTATCTTTACTAGTATATATACTAATTTGTTATTTGGCCTTCAAGTTCATTGTTGAATCGTTCAAGGAATTCGTCTTTTTTATCAATAGGTATATAAGCACCGCATGCCATGGAGTGTCCGCCACCAGTTCCGCCAACTTCAGCTGAAACCTTACGGATTATGTTTCCAAAATGAATTCCATCATAGGACAATAGTCTGGAACATCTCAATGAGATTTTTAAGCCTTCATCATCAGTTTGGGTAAATCCTATAACTGGTTTTTTCCAATTACAGTATCCAAGTATCATTCCGGTGATGGTACCAACAATTTCAGGCTTAATGCCGGTTCCATCGAAATATTGCAAGTTTTCAAGTTCAATTATATTTGATTGTTCACCGTCACTGACTTTTTCTATTGATTGTGCCAAATTGCGTCTGTGGTCTCTGCTTATGCTTTCAAGTTCATCCAATGCCGTAAATCTATCGCCCTTTAAGACTTCCATGGCGACTTTCTCTTCATGATTTCTTCCACAGGCGTTCATTGCGGTTGAAAATTCGGAACCGTCCCTTAAAAAGCTATTTTCATCTTCCTTGATGAAAGTGTATGAATCTCCAATAATCAATTGGGGAATATACTGAACATACTTACCAGGAACTACCTGTGAAATCATTCCTGAAAGGCGCTGGTAAAGCTTGCCTTTTTCTTCCATTGTAAGTTCGTTTAAGGTTTTTCTGTGATGCTTTTCATCGATTTCCAGTTCCTCCAATATGGCCATTGTTTCGGCAGTATTGTTTGTAATCGGAAGCTTGACGTCATTGAAATAGGAAAGTGCCACAAACAGTGGACGTGTGTTTCTTCCATAGATGTTGATGTCGCTTTTGATGACTTCAAGATATCCTTCGTCGATTGCGTCCTGTTGGATAATCTCATTTAATCCTTCAAAATGTCCACTTTTTGTATTTTGCATATCTCCGATTGCGGACAGCACTCCAATCCAGCTCAAATCATTATATCCGAATTCCTTTGAAAGAAAATAGCACAGTCCTCCTCCACAAACGTAATATGACCCATCAATTCCATGATGGTGTGGATTGATTTCCAGATAAGTGTAGTCCTTGTCGTTTTTATAGTCAAGGTCCCTTAATGGAGGGTGGTGGTCCAGAATTATGATCTTTTGACCTTCCTTTGCTTTTGTATCAATCAGCTGGCCGGAACCCAAATCTGAAAAGATTGTAAGTTCATGGTCCAAATCCAGATTGTCCAGGACGTCAAGATTGACGAATTCAATTTCATGTTCTTTATTCTGTCTGTCTAGTATGGTTGATAGTATTGCGCCTGAACAGATTCCATCACAGTCGATGTGTGAATAAATCTTGATGTTGGATGATGATTCAATAATATTTTTTGCTTCACGGTACTGTTCAGACATTAGTTGTGGTATTTGCATAATAATCAATTTCTCATATTTTTAATCTCTAAGCTAACTTCACGTATAAGTTCCAATTTTGTTCCTTCCCATTCAACAAGGATTCTTCCGGATTTTTCATACCATCTTCCAGGATATGAAACTTCCTTTTGAACACTGTGTTTTAATCCGAGTCTTTTCACTGCTCTTTCAATATCTGAAAGGCTAGGGTCTGCTACGGCATATTCCTTAGCGATTTTGCGCCCTTCCTTTATGGTCAGATTCTTATCTAAGTATTGTGGCCAAATAGTTATCATTTTCTCACCTGTCTAATTCTTTAAATAATAGTTCCATCATGTCCGGAACTGTGTAAGTGTCTGGGTAAATGTGGGTAATGTCATATCTGTCTAAAACCTTTGCGGTAATAGGACCAATGCAGACGGTCAACAGGTTCTCAGACAGTAGTTTTGCAATCTTCTGTTTGTCTTCAACTATTTCAAAGAAATTTTCAACAGTCAGCGGACTTGTAAATGTGATTGCATCAATCTCTTTGTTTTCAATTTTTTCAATGAGTTCTTTAACCGCTTTTTCATCCATTGGAAAGAGTGACTTGTATGCTTCAGCTAAAATAACTGTATTTCCAAGTTTTTCCAATTCTTCCGGCAAAACAGGCCTTGCAGAAGCTGTTCTTGGAATTCCAATTGTTTTGCCTGTGATGCCCTGTTTTTTAAACTCTTCAATAAGGCCTTCGGCAGTGAATTCCTCGGGCATAAGGGCAACTGTCAATCCTTCCTTTTCAGCCAATTTTCCTGTCTTGTTTCCAATGACTGCCAGCTTGCAGTACAGGTTTTTCAGAAAGTCCGGATGAAACTGTTTCAGTGAAACTATTGTAGTCGGGGATGTAAATATGATCCAATCAAGCTCATCCTTTTTTGCAACCAAATCCTTAAGGGATTGGGTGTCGACCGGCTTCAAATCAAGTGTCGGTGCGAGTATCGGCTCACCACCTAATTCTTTGACAATTTCACAGGCTTTCTTGGCTCTGTCTTTTGGTCTTGTTATTGCAACAACAGGTTTTGACATTTCATTACCTTCATTAATTTAATAATGTAATATATTATGTTTCAACTTTTTAATATGATTTTTCATTGTTAATATTCATCTAAAAATTGCTTTCTGTTTGAATTATTTGTGGGCATCATATTGATTGTTGCGAATGTTAACAATTATATAATATGAAAACATACTTTTGAATAGGTGATATAATGAGCAATGTACTTGTCGCTTATTTTTCAGCTAGCGGAGTAACCAAAAGCATAGCCGAAAAGATAGCAAATGAAAACGATTATGATATATTTGAAATAGTTCCTGAAGAAATCTATACTCCTGAAGACTTGGACTGGACAGACAAGAACTCCAGATCAACAATCGAGATGAACGACAAATCATTCAGACCGCCGATTGTTGAATCCTGTGATGTAAGCGGGTATGATATCGTTGCAATCGGTTTTCCGGTATGGTGGTATACAGCACCTACAATAATCAACACTTTCATTGAAAGCGTAGATTTAAGCGGAAAGACAATCAAGGCGTTCTGCACATCAGGCGGTTCAGGAATTGATAAATGTGTAAGGGATTTGGCAAACACTTATCCAGAACTCAATTTCGCAAAAGGAATGAGGTTCATGGGTGATGTTTCAAAAGCTAAAGGATGGATTGAAGATGAGTAAGAAAGTTGTGGTCATAAGCTCCTCCCCGAGAAAAGGGGGAAATTCAGATACTATGTGTGACGAGTTTGTAAGGGGAGCAATGGACGCTGGAAATGATGTGGTTAAATATTGTCTGGAGGATATTGAATTTTCCTCCTGCAAGGCTTGCTACAAATGCAAGACACCTGAAATGAAGTGTTTCCAGGAAGATCAAATCTCTGAAATCCTTGACAAGATGATGGACGCCGATGTAATACTGTATGCAACACCAGTATACTATTACGGGATGTGCGGAACATTGAAGATGTTTTTTGACAGGTGCTATCCGGTATTCAGGCATCTTGAAAACAAGGATTATTATATAATACTTGCTGCAGGCAGCAGCTGCGGAGATACATTGGCTGGAATTAGAAACTTCATCGGTTTTTCTAAAAATCCGACAGAAAAAGAAGTATTTGAAGTATTGGGCGATGTAAAATCCCAAAAAGACAAATTGAAAAATGCATATGATGCAGGTTTCAACTGCTGAAAATTAAAAAATATAGGAAAGAATCATCTTTCCTATTTAAATTGATTTGAACTGTTGTATGCTTTGCCATCAACAGTCAATGTGTATTCACCATATTCAATGTTTCCGCTCAATTCCAATGATGAAACGGTACTGTCACCAGTCAAAGTCCAGGTAGAACCTTCACCAACTTTAACAGTTGTATTTCCGGTTGAATTTATTGCTCCTTTGAATTGGGTATTTTTCATATTCCAGTTTAGGGAACTGATTGAATCAACGATGACATTGCCGGTAATATCCTCATTTTCAGTGTTTAATTCACAGGTTCCTCCATTGGATCCTTCGTTTCCCCATTGGTTTTGGCCTGATGACTCTAAAAATAATCCGCTGTTGAAACTGAGTTCTGTGTTTTCCAGGTTAATTACGCAAGCTGTATTGGTAATGTGGAACATTGGAGCCTCTTTGGACACTGGTGAGTCTTCAGCTATTGACAATTTTGAATTTTTAGCGGTGAATGTGGATGTTCCGACATCAGCGTCTCCACTCATGCTTTGGTAGATGAATATTCCTCCCAAATCCACATATGTATTTCCATCCTGCCTGTTGCCTTCTGCAAATCCGGTCAAATCACAATTTTCCAGTTCAATTGAATTTTTACCTTCAATGCAAGCGATTTGGGATACATAGGATGTGCCGTGAGTATTTTTAGCAGTGATGTTTCCTGTTGAATATATTAAAGGTGATCCTCTGCCGCTGGTTTTGCTGACTCCTGTGTTGATTTCAGAGTTTTTGACATGTACCTGGCCTTCTCCACGGTCTGTTGCAAGAGCCGCACAGCTTTGACCGTCAGTGTTGATGATGACATTTTCTGCATTTATTACTCCGTTGTAGGTTGCATCAAGGCCTCTTGATTTATCTGAGTGTGTGGTTATCTTAACATTGTTGATGTTTGCTTCGGTACTTCCTTCAACGGTGCTTTGTCCAGGTTGTTCTCCGCCTCCTTGTCCGCCAGGCGCTTGTGAAGGTTGTCCGCCTTCACTGCCGTTTCCGGCTGTCATTTCGGGAGGTTGACCTCCGTCTCCGCCGCCATTGCCTGCTGCTTCAGGAGGTTGGCCTCCTTCTCCTGAGCCTTGTTGTGAGTTATCTCTACTTGAAGAAGATGCATTGGCATTGGTTACAAAAATACCGTTTGATCCTTTTGCATCGGTGTTGATTTCAACATTTGAAATGTCCAATGTACCATTGGTATTGACTAAAATGGCAGAGTTAACTCCATAAAAATCAGCATCGTCACCGCTGGTTGCGGTATCGCCGGTTTTATTAACAGCTGAGTTTGCTAATTTAAGATTTCCGCCGTTTTTGATTAAAATGGCATTGGTGTCTGCACCATCACTGTGATAGTATTCGTTATGTTCATCCAAGCTTTTAGAGTCAACTACAAGGTTGCCTCTATCTTCCAGTGCATTCGCATTAATGCTTACTGAACCGTTGCCTGTATTATTGGAATTTGTCAGTGCAAATGCAGCTGCACAAATTATTATTATTGCAATAATTGCAATTAGATATTTTTTGTTCATGAAAGTAATAACTCGCAAGTATTATTTAAGTATTTTGAATAATTGTTTTTATTTCAGAGAGTTATAATATGTTTAATAATTGATTTGGTCATATAGTGATATCAATTGTTCCTATTGCTTTTTAGGGTTTAATGAACAAATTATTTTCTAAAAATTCTTAAAAAATTTTAATAGTTATGTTGATAGGTGGGGTGTATTATACCTTTTTATATTTTGATTTCAAATATATATTACATTAGAATTATTAATGGAAATGAAAATTATGGCAGATAAAAATGAATGGGGCAGCAATCTATCATTCATACTGGCAATGATAGGTTCTGCCGTTGGACTTGGAAACATTTGGAGATATCCTTATGTACTCTATTCTAATGGTGGGGGAGCATTTTACATCCCCTATATTGTAGCTATTCTTTTAATGGGAATTCCATTCCTGATTTTGGAGTATGGCGTAGGATATAATTTTAAATCTTCTTTTGCAAAGGCTGCAAGAAAGATAAACTCCAAATGTGAGTATTTAGGCTGGTTTTTACCGGTTGCTGTTTTTATGATTATGATTTATTACTCAGCCATTCTCGGTTGGGATGGAATATATATAATTTTAAGCTTCTTTAAGGGTTGGGGAGTAAATCCGGATGCTTTCTTTGCAACCACTCTCCTTCACTCTTCAGAATCTTACATGGGCTTACTTGATTTCATCCCGGTTATTGCAGTGGCCATGCTTGCCGGTTGGGTAATTATTTGGTTTATTTCACACAGAGATCTTGAAGCGGGACTTGGAAAGGTTTCAAAAATATTGGTACCTGCATTATTTATCATTATGGTCATCATAGTGATATTTTCATTGACTTTGCCTGGTGCTTCAATAGGACTTGCAGAACTTTTCAATCCGGACTGGTCACTTTTAGGACATTTTGAAATATGGATGGCTGCATTTGGACAAATCGTATTCTCTTTGAGTTTGGGAATGTCAATTGCCTTTACTTATGCCAGCTATACGAGGGATGATGCTGATTTAATCACAAATACAATATCAATCGCTCTTGCAAATTCATTGTTTGAAAACTTCGCCGCACTGGGTGTATTTTCAATTTTAGGTTATATGTCATTGCAATCTGGAACTGCAGTTTCAGAACTTGTAACTCAAGGAACCGGACTTGTATTTGTAGTTTATCCGACAGTATTTAATGTATTGGGTCAATGGGCATATGTTTTAGGACCGCTGTTCTTTTTGACAGTTTATCTTGCAGGACTTACAAGCATTTTGTCCACAATCGAACCGTTGTCATTTTCTATTCAAAACAAGTTTGGACTTTCAAGGTCAAAGACAATGACAATACTGATTATTGTCGGCGCCTGCATATCAATGATTTATGCAACAGCATTCGGAGGAACCCTATTGGGATTTGTTGATACTTTCATTAACCAGATTGCGTTGCTCTTTGGTGTAATTGTTGAATGTATTATCTTTGCTTGGATATTCAAGGCAGAAAAATTAATTGATTTCCTCAATTCAAAAACTAAAACCATTACTCTTGGAAAATGGTGGTTGCTGATTGTCAAATATATTCTCCCAATATTCATTTCAATTATTTGGATTGGCGGAATGTTTGACGTGGCTCACAGCGGATCATTTGACCAGCTGAACTTCACAATCGCCTCAGCAATACTGCTATTGGTTGCAACTTTGATATTCACCATACTGCCTGCAAAAAATCCTGATTGGGATAATGCTGAAGAAAGAGTTTAAATTCGGGTTAAATTTCTAATTTAACCTTCATCTTTTTTTTAATTAAAAATAAGTCATCCAAAAAAGCCGGTTAAAACATTATTTTCATTATCGGTAAGGTTAAAGGTTAAAATACTGTTTGAATCATTATTAATACTATCAGAATTATTATCTTGGGTAATCGCACTATTGACATCTTCTGTGAAGTAGACTCCCATTATCAGACCTAATATTGATAGTAGAAATATAAGAAGTATTACAGTATTTTTCATGTTCATACATATAATTTTATTTTAGTAATATATAAATTAATAGAAAAGTATTTTAATATATTCACTCAAATAACTATTGAAAGCTTAGTGAGGTGAAAATATGAAAGGCTTTATTTTATTAATATTGGGCATCATTGTCGCATTATTAGTCATCGGTGGTGTGGCTGCAGTGCATGTGATGCATGAAATGGGCATTGAAGATGTCAATGTGGATACAGTAAAAACCATAATGGATAAAGTATTGAATATTCATTCTTCCGAAAGTTCAGGTTCATCATCAAGTTCTGATTCTTCCTCAGATTCAGGCAATGTCATAGATGTTGTAAAAGAGGAGGTTAAACAGAATTTCCAAAATGGTGAAGGTTCATATAAGGAAGTCACCTATAAAGATGGTGGATTCAGGCAATATGATACAGAAACTGGTGAATTGATAGGTTCATCATATGATTCAGATCAGGACAAGCTTCCAAGCATGGAATGATTAAAATGATTTTAAAAGATGTGTTAGTTCATTTCAATATCAATGAGGATTTGCCAGAGTATCTTTTAAATCAAACATTCAATAAGGTTTTTCTTGATGGAAAACTTACAAAAGAAGAAAACACTTATGAAATAGCAGTTACAACACGTCAGGATGTTACACATCACTTGTTTATAAAACCTGGTGAGGAATTTCCGGTTATTGTTTTGTCCGAACTTCCAAGCGGCCTTTTGAATGGCATGAAGTTCCCTCAAAATGAAAGTATCGGAATTCCAATCAACAAATTATAGCCGCTATTTTTTCTTTTAATTTTAACTATTTTTATATAATATTAAAAACTTAAATTATAATATAATAATTTAATAATTTTGTTGATATCATGGACAAAAAAGAGTTAATTAATTCTGGAAAAGTGAAAAGCGTTTTCACTACTGATAATCCTGATGAGGTCATAATCGAGTTTAGGGATGACATGACTGCAGGCGATGGTGCAAGAAAAGAAGTGATGGACAATAAAGGGGCTTACAATGCGGTGATATCCTCTAAAATATTCAAGGTTTTAGAGGAAAATGGTATTGCGACCCAATTTGTTGACCTTCCTGAACCTAATGTCATGGTCGCAAAAAAGCTTGAAATGATTCCTATAGAGGTTATTGTAAGAAATATTGCTACAGGCAGTTTGGTTCGAAAATACCCGATTGAAGAAGGTACTAAACTGGACCCTCCTTTAGTTCAAATGGATTACAAGGATGATGAATATCATGACCCTATGCTCAACAGGTCACTTATTAGGGCACTTGACATAGCTACAGACGAGGAAGTCGATATCCTGATTGAAAAGGCATTGAAAATCAATGAAATTTTAACCAAATTCTTTGCTGATGCCGGAATCATCCTGGTTGATTATAAAATTGAGTTCGGTAAGGATAAGGATGGAAACATTCTTTTGGGTGATGAGATATCCCCTGACGGATGCAGGCTATGGGACAGTGAAACCATGGAAATGTTGGACAAGGAACTGTTCCGTGAAGGAAAAGACAATGAAGTAATGGCAGCTTATATTGAAGTTTATAATAGAGTTATTCCAGATGATGAAAAGGTGATTTAGATGTTATTCGATATTGAAATTAAAATATCTTTAAAAAGCGGTATGTTAAACCCTGAAGCTACTCAAGTTGAAAGATCACTTGATTTGTTAGGCTACGAAGTTAAAAATGTTAAAACTGTTGAAACAATCAAATTCCAAATGGAAGGAGACGACAGGGAAGCAATCAGAGAAAATGTTGTTGACATGTGTGAAAGGTTGCTCTGCAATCCTGTCATTCATGATTATAAGATTAATGTTATTCCACAGAACATGGCTTGCGGTAAGTAGGTGTATAAGATGAAAATTGGAGTAATTAGATTTCCAGGAACTAATTGTGACCGTGATGTAGCAAAAGCCGTTGAGCTTGCAGGTCTCACACCTGAATACGTCTGGTGGAGTGAAGACAAACTCACAGACTATGACGGTATTGTCATTCCTGGTGGATTTTCATATGGTGATTACTTGAGAGCTGGTGCAATGGCATCCATTACACCGGTAATTGATGGAATTAAAGAATTGGTAAAAGAAGAAAAACCTGTTTTGGGAATCTGTAATGGTGCGCAAATTTTAGGTGAAATTGGACTCGTTCCAGGGGTTTTCATTACAAACGAAACTCCTAAATTCAACTGTGAATGGGTTGATCTGAAAGTGGCCACATCAAGAACCCCATTTACAAAGGCATTCAAAAAGGACCAGACCATTGCTCTTCCTATCGCTCATGCCGAAGGAAGGTTCTACACAGAGGACATCGATTTGTTAAAAGATCAAGACCAAATCGTATTGCAGTTTGAAGGCAAAAATCCTAATGGTTCAATGGAAGCAATTACAAGTGTCTGTGATGAATCAGGGCTTGTTTGTGCAATGATGCCTCACCCTGAAAGGGCATGTGAAGAGTTGTTCGGTTCAGATGACGGTTTAAACTTCTTTAAAGGTTTCTTATAAGTGATAAAATGGTAGTTTATTTAATTGGTGCAGGGCCTGGAGATGCTGATTTAATAACTCTTAAGGCTGTAAAAGCTTTAAATAAGGCTGATGTTGTATTATATGATTATTTGGCCAATGAAGAAATATTGGCTCATGCTCCTGATACTGCTGAAAGAATTTATGTTGGTAAAAAAGCAGGCGAACATTACAAGACTCAGGATGAAATCAATGAGCTGATAATCGAGCAGGCTCAAAATCATGAAAATGTCGTAAGACTCAAAGGAGGAGACCCTTTTGTCTTTGGCCGTGGTGGAGAAGAGATATTGGCTTTGATGGAACATGATATCAAATTTGTAGTTATTCCAGGTGTAACTTCAGCCATTGGAGCGCCAACTTCACTAGGACTACCAGTAACTCACAGGGCAGTAGCAACTTCAGTGACTATAGTAACAGGTCATGAAGACCCAACAAAACCGGAAAGTCAGGTTCACTGGGATTATACTGCAGACACTTTAATAATATTGATGGGTATTGGTAATATTAAGGAAAATACTGCTGAAATCATGAAGTATCGTTCAGCAGACACTCCTGTTTGTGCCGTTGAAAGCGGAACATTGCCAAATCAAAACTTGGTATTTGGAACTCTTGGAGACATTGCCGATAAAAAAATCAACACTCCTGCAATTTTGATTATTGGGGATGTTGTAAACATGTACAAGGAAATTTACGATTATCAAAGGTGATTAGATGTGTGGAATTGTAGGTTGTATATTAAAAGATGAGGGGGATGTTGCACCCATTCTTTTTGACTGTATATCAAAGCTGGAGTATAGGGGATATGATTCTATAGGTTTGGCCACTTTCTTTGAAAATAAAATTCATATAAAGAAGGATAAAGGAAAAATCGCTGAAGTGGATAAGAAACTGGACCTTACAGACATGCCTGGAAACTTCGGTATAGCACATGTAAGATGGGCAACACATGGAGACCCGTCAAAGCTTAATTCACACCCTCATATTGATGAAGACAATACTGTGGCAGTGGTCCACAATGGTATCATTGAAAATTATCTGGAAATAAAGGAAAAGCTGATTCTTGAAGGCCATGTCTTCAAATCAGACACAGACACTGAAGTCATTCCACATTTGATTCAAAAATTTATGGCCGAAAAGTTTGACCTTGAACATGCCGTCAGAAAAACAATTGATATCATCGAGGGAGCCTATGCAATTGCAGCAATATCAATTAATGAACCTGATAAGATTGTTGCGACACGTAAGGATTCTCCTTTGATTGTTGGAATCGGTGAGGAAGGCTATTACCTTGCTTCAGATTCTCCGGCAATCTTAAAATATGCTAGAGACATCATATATCCCGAAAGGGGCGAAATAGTCATATTGGATAAGGATGGAGTCGTTGTCCATGACGAATTCGACAATGTTGTCAACAAGGAGATAGACACTATCAATTGGACACCTGAAATGGCCGAAAAAGAAGGCTATGAACACTTTATGATCAAGGAAATCAACGAACAGGCAATTGCCGTTAGAAATACCCTGACCCAAAGGGACAATATTAAAGAAATCATTGATGAGGTCGGGGACATTCAAAGAATCTGTTTTGTGGCATGCGGTACATCTTATCATGCATCACTGACTGGAAAATATTTAATAGAATCTCTTGCAGGTATTCCTACAGACGTGATTCTTGCATCAGAATTCAAATATTCCGCCAATACCTTAAATGAAAATACATTGGTTATTTTCATATCTCAATCCGGTGAAACTGCCGATTCCCTTAAGGCTTTGGATGTGGCCAACGAAACATCCATAACTTTGGGTATAGTCAATGTTGCAGGTTCATCCATCACAAGGCGCGCTCAATATGTTATCCAAACTCAGGCAGGTCCTGAAATAGGTGTTGCGGCAACCAAAACTTATGTTGCCCAATTGACTGCGATTTATTTATTGGCCGCTCTGATATCTAAAAATACTGAGCTTCTAAAGGAACTTGATAATGTTCCGGATTTCATTGATGAGGCTTTGGAAAGTGTTGAATTGGTTGAAGAGTTATCCAGAAGATATAATTATGCTCGTGACTTCTTCTATTTGGGAAGGGGTTATTCTTACCCTACAGCTCTTGAAGGTGCATTAAAGCTTAAGGAAATTACTTATATCCATGGTGAAGGTTATGCTGCCGGTGAGCTCAAGCATGGTCCTTTGGCCTTGATTGATGAAGGGATTCCTGTTGTTGTCATAATTCCTCCGGGAGACAATTATAGAAAAACAATGAGTAATTTGGAAGAGGTCAAATCTCGTGGGGCTAATGTATTGGCTATTGGTTCAAATGATGATGAAGCATTAAAAGCTAAAGCTGATGCGGTTATTGCGATAAACAGTGAAGTTAAAGAGATTATTGCACCATTAGTCTATATTGTTCCATTGCAGCTGATAGCTTATTATATTACTTTAGAGAAAGGTCATGACCCTGACAAGCCTAAAAACTTGGCAAAATGCGTGACTGTTGAATAATTGATATTAATGGCTTAAATCTTATTTAAGCTATTCACTTCTATTTTTTTTTAAATTTTCCTATCTTTATTTTTTAATTTTATGATATGGCTTCAAAAATTTTGTTTTATTTATTTTCAAGATAATCAAGGGGTTTATGATTATTTTCATAAATCTTTTTTATAAATATTCTTATTTTAAATAGAATTAGTCTTTTGATAGTAATTTCAATCATTTTAACCTTTTTATAGCTATTATAAAAATATTTTGACTTATTTTTTTAAAATTAAAACTCTTTATGCTTTTTTTAAAAATCAAAAGCTTTTTATACCTTAAACTTGTAATAGTTAAATACGAACAAATGTTAAATGGAGTTAACGTTATGTTTAATAAAAAAATTAGTTTAGTTTTAATGACACTGGTTTTTATGTTGTCTGTATCTGCAGTTGCTGCAGCTGACTCAAACTCAACAGATGATGTAATTGCTGGTGAAGTGGATGAGGAACCTCCATCGGGTGATGTGGGCGTATTATCCGCTGATGAAGATACCACTAATCCTGTCGATGATAAGAATTATTCATTGACTGGTAGTGATGTAAGTATGTATTATAAGGGTGATTCAAGTTATCAGGTAACTTTATCTGATGGAAATGCTCCTGTTAATGGCGCAAATATTACTTTGACATTAAACGGAGTTACCCATGTATTGACCACTGATGAAACAGGTAAGGTTTCACTTCCTATTGATTTATATCCTAATACTTATGATATATTCGCTAGTTATGGTAATGTTTCCTTAAAGAATAAGATTAAGGTATTGCCTGTGATAACTGGAAAGGATATAACTAAAACTTATAAGAGTTCAACTAAATACACTGCGACTTTTTTAGATTCAAAGGGTAAGCCATTGAAAAATACTAATGTAAAATTTATTTTAAATGGAAAAACCTATACTAAAAAAACCGATTCAAAAGGTGTAGCTAGTCTGGATATAGATTTAAAAGTTGGAAAGTATGTGGTTTATGCGGTTCATCCAAACGGATATAAGATCTCTAATAGGATAACTGTCAAGACATCCGTTTCTGCATCCGATTTGAAAAAATATTATAAGGGCTCTAAAAAGTTTAGCGCCAAATTTTATGGTAAGAATGGTAAGGTCCTGAAAAAGAAATATATTAAGTTTCGATTTAAAGGTGTTTCTTACAATATAAAAACCAATTCAAAGGGTGTAGCAAGCATTAAGATTGGTTCATCACCTGGAAAGTATAAGATGGTTTCCATTAACTCAGCTACAGGTGAGAAAGTAACCAAGACAGTTACTGTTTTAAGTCCATTGTCTGCAAAGTCAATGACTGCATTTACAGGGACCACTTCCAAATTTAAAGTGACCCTTCACAAGCCAAGCGGAAACCTTGCTAAGAATAAGAAGATGACCGTTTATGTTGATGGCAGTAAAAAAACAGTTAAGACAAATGCAAAAGGTGTTGCTACAGTTAAATTTAAATTGGAAAAGGGAACTTATGTCTTTAAACCTGTTGATCCTTATACAAAATATACAGTAAGCAAAAAGGTCACTGTTAAATTGGCTTCTATCCATGCACATAACATTGCTGCAATAGAAAATGAAACTTCATCATTTCAGATACAGGTTTTCAAACAAAATGGTAAAGTCGCTAAAAATACTGAAGTGAAAATCACACTCGACGGCGACAGCCATATTGTAAAAACAAATTCCAAAGGTTTTGCGAAGATAAAATTCAATTTACCTGTCGGAAAATATAAGGTTGTATGTGAAGATTTAAGCACTGGATATAAGATAACTTCTCAAATTTCTGTTGTAAAAGATAGGATGGCAATATCATTCAATAAGTATGGTGTTTCCGAGGATGGAAAAACCATATTGGCTATCGGTAGGCCATCTGCACCGGGTGAAGAATCAAAATACGGTTATACCTGGTATATGACTGAATTTGAAAGAACATGTCCATATTGTGGCAGTCATGAATTGTATTGGGATGTCTTTTGGGCTGGAAACGAACACGATGAAGTGGGAATTTTCCCTGCTACTGGCCGAAGAGAACCGGGCAGTACTGAAGGAATGATTTTCTGTAATCATTGTGATGCGGATTTCTCAATATTCGGTTTGGAACACATTTATTCAAATCCGAAGAAACTGACTGTAGTATACGGTCCGGTTAAGGCATCTAAGGAGTTAGCATACCAACTTAAAAGTGGAGATTTCGTAAGAGCGTAATCTCATTTTTTTACTTTTTTTAATCTTTTTTTCATTTCCAGTATTCTGTTTGTGGAATTGTTTTTGAAGTCTTGTTTTTCTTTGTATGAATTTTCAACTTCAACAATGTAGTTTGCCTCGTTGGAAGTTGTTGATGGTATATTCATTTTTTTGAGGTTGCGTTCAACGCGTCTTTTCAGCTTTTCGTCATCCATTTCATGGCCGAGGAATATCGGTGTCTTGACAGCTGATGAAATTTTGGTGTTGTGACGTGCTTCGTGCCTTTCTTCGGTTCTTGCATCTAGAATGTCCTCGCTTGAGTTATTCAAACCAGGATCTCTAAAGGGGATTCCAACATCAGACAGAGCTATTCTTATCTCATCATTTTTTGGTAGTGACCAGTCAAGCATTTCTGGATTTGGGCTGGCCAGGGTTCCACCTTGCATTCTTCCGAATATCGGACCCAGTCCAATATAGAAATCGGCTTCGATAAATCCTGCTCTCACTGGTGCTGATGAGGTGTAGGTTGCAATTATTCCGTCATCCTTGATTACGCGCCTGAATTCCTTAAAGAATTCCAATGAGAATAGTTCGGGAGCCATGTTTTGGCTGAATGGATCTAAGAATATTGCATCGTAGGCATTGTCGTCAAGCTTTTGGACGGTTTGCCTTGCATCTTCAATAAAGACATTGATGTTGATGTTTTCGGGAATTTCTGTTGTTTCCAGACTTAATGTCGCGTAATCCTGCGCTATCAGTTCATCTTCAATTGCTCTTTTAGTGATGTCATGTTCCGGAATTGGTGAAGGCACTAAAAGGCCGCAAGCTAGTGTTGCCTTTGATATTTCAACCATGTCTATTGTCAGGTTTGCAGTTGAATTTTTAATGAAGTCTGCTATTGCAGCTGATGAATTGTAACCCAATCCTGCACATATGTCCAAAATGGCGATGTCTTTGTCATAATTGAATTTCATCGGTTTGATAAATTTCTCAAATGACTCACTTATTGCCCCTGTAGATGTATGTAGCGTTTCAACTTTATGGTTTATTTCTTTAGAGTTGATAGAATAGGATCCATCATCGGTTAAAACAAAGTAATCGTTATAAGTATCAAAAAAATTAAGTCTCCATTCATTATTTCGACTACTTTTTTCCTGACTAAAAGTTTCATTTACCAAATCAAAAATATCGTCGTTGATTATTCTAGCGCTGTTTTCATAACTCATTTTATCAAATATATTTTTAGTTACTGAAACTTTAAATATTTGATTATCTCAGAAGTCATTTCCATAATGTTGTGATGTTATTTCAACTGTTGTGTGGGCATATGGTTTTTCTTGAAACATTTTTCAAAAATGGTGCAAATTAGCTTATTTTTCTTTTTAGGTGTTACTTTTAGGTCTAATTATCTTAAATTGATGTTGTTTCTTTTATTTTTTTAAATTTTGGAATTATCTTCTGTCATTTTTCAACAATTTTGATGAATGCTGTGTAAAATAATTTTGTATAATGTTGATTTAACAATATTTGGATTCTAAATCATGTTGCTTAAAATCATTATTTTCTATCGATTTCACTTTATTTTTAAATATTTGATTACATTAAAATACTTATTTTAAAAAATCAAGCTGTATATTTGGCTTATTTAGCTTATTTTACCTTTAAAATTAAATTCTATTTTGCGCTTGAATTTCCTGATAAAAAGTTCTATTTGGGTTATTTTTGATTAACAAGGCTTAAATCGGACTTATTTGTTTTCTTAAGTTTGGGTGCCTATCATTTTTGGCCTAATTTTCTAAATCAAAATTATATTGATTTTGGCTTATTTTAAAAAAAACTTATGGATTTTCCTTTGTTTAGAGTTTAGGAATTTTTACAATCTTTTCTATTTTCCGTTCTTTTTTCGTTTAATAAACGCTAAATTTTTAATATTTTCATTAAAATAGTATTATTTTATAATATTTTATTTAAAATAAGTTCATTAAATCATATTTAATCTAATTGGGCCTACTATAATCTTATTTGTTATGCTTTGGTCTCGAGACATTGGACTGAAATGTATTTGTTCTGGATTTGAATCTGGTCATTTGGACCGTTTTAAGCCATTTAATTTTTCGCCTAAAAATGCTTATTTTTCTTATTTATTCTAAATTATTGCTTATTTTTTAATAAAAACATTTATATAGTAGTTATTTCATAATAATAACTGTCAATCTCAAGTATTGTACTTATTCAATAAAAATTGATTGAAAAATTTTTACAATAAATTGGGGTTGTCACAAAATATTGAAAATTGGACTTTGTACGAACAAAGGGTGGGGAAGATCCTGACCATTTATCGACAAGCATGTTTTCATGATGATGGTAAATGTTTTGATGGAAAAGTTAATAGATTTCATTTAATTTATAAAAAATCTCCTTTTCAGGATATGCCTTATGATTTCAATTTCTCCAATGAAAATAAATAAGTTGAATTCCTGATTTAAACAACATTTCCTCAAGAATTAAGATTCAGCGACTTCGCACATTTTTGGGAAGTTACATAAATCTGTCACACCTAATTGGATATAAAACACGCCTAATTTCAAAATCGGTTTAAACGGGAATTGATTTATACCTGGACATTATGGAATATCCCATGCTTAAGTCTGACTATTAAGTAAATCTCCTCGATGGAATATTTCAAACACCTAAAATAATAAGAAAATCTATTACAACCCGAAAGAAACGCCCTTTAAAAACTAAAAAGAAAATGGAAAGCAAAGCACATTAATTGGGTTAAGTTTAACTTAACCTCCCATTTTTCTTTTTCAATTTTCAAATCAATTTTTCAGATTACGATTTTTTTACAAACTTAAATCATTTTTAAGGTCTTTGATGAGCAAAATTTATATAATTTCTAATTTAAATCTTATTTTAAAGAATTTTATATAGGTTAAGTAAATGTTTGAGATTAAAGCAAAAGATGGAAAAGGCCGTGTAGGTGTTTTAAAAACAAAACATGGTGATGTAAAAACTCCGGCGCTGATGCCTGTTATTCATCCCCGAAAGCAAGCATTGGATGTAGGCAAATATGGTGCAGATATAGTAATCACTAATGCTTATCTGATTTATAAGGACAATGAACTGAAGAAAAAGGCTGTTGATGAAGGTCTGCATAAGCTAATTAACTTTGACGGGCCGATAATGACAGATTCAGGTTCATTTCAGCTGTCCGTTTATGGGGATGTTGAGATAACAAACAAGGAAGTAATTGAATTTCAGGAAATGATCAAAACAGACATCGGAACTAGCCTGGATATCCCGACCGCTCCATTTGTTGACAGGGAAAAGGCAGAAAGTGATATGGAAATCACTCTCGAAAGGGCCCGTGAAGCAATAGAATACAAGAAAGAGCAGAATATGGAAATGTTGCTGAATTCCGTTGTCCAGGGCTCAACCTTCCTGGATTTAAGGCAGGAATGTGCAAGGGAATTGTCCAAATTGGATGCCGATTTGTATCCTATCGGTGCGGTTGTGCCGCTTATGGAATCATACCATTACAAGGACCTTGTCGATGTTGTGATGAATTCAATGAAAGAGCTTTCAGATACAGTTCCCCGCCATCTGATGGGGGCTGGCCACCCTATGATATTTGCATTGTGCGTTGCAATGGGCTGTGATTTATTCGATTCAGCCGCTTACATATTGTATGCGGAAGATGACAGGCTTTTGTCAACAAGAGGCACATTCAAGCTGGAAAACCTGCAGGAAATGCCATGCTCATGTGAAGTCTGTACCAAATACACTCCTGATGATTTAAGGGCAATGCCAAAAGAGCAAAGAAGAGATCTGATTGCCCAACATAATTTGCACGTTTCATTTGCAGAATTGAGATTAATCAGACAGGCAATTTATGATGGAAACCTGATGGAACTTGTTGAAGAGAGATGCAGAGCTCATCCAGCACTTCTTGAAGCCCAAAGGCAGCTTGGAAACTACACAAAGGATTTGGAAAAATATGAACCGAGAAGCAAAAAGTCAGCATTCTTCTACACAGGTCCCGAATCCCTATGCAGGCCGGAAGTCCTAAGGCACATGCAGAAACTGCGTGAAATGCCTAAAAAAAGAGATTTGGTGATATTGCCTCCAACAAGAAAGCCATACTCAAAATTCGTGTCTGGAAAGCTTGGCGAATTTTATATTTACGGATCAGAACAGGAACTGGATTTGGACAACACTGATTTCATGGTATTGGACATACCGTTCGGATTGATACCTCTTGAAATTGATGAAGTGTATCCATTGAGTCAGAATGATGCTCCAAAAACCCGTGATGTGGACAGCATCGAATTTTTAGAGGATTTCCTCAATGAATTTGTAGAATACTATGAACAGGTCCTGATACATTCAAGGATTATAAGGAACCTTGAAATCGGATTATATAACAAATCAATCTCCTCAGATGAAATCAGGTATAAAAAAGATGATGTTAAAAAGGTCAAGGCCATTGCAGATTACCAATTTGGTGCCGGAGCCGGTGAAGCTCTGTTTAAAGGAAACATCAACATAGAAAAAAGTAAAAAAACAGGCAAGATCAGACACATTTATGACGGAAAGGTGCTGATTGTAAATATGAGGGCATCTGATTCCTACTTGATTCTATCAAAAGAAGGTGCAAAAAGGCTTCACAATGCAATGCCTTATCCAAAAAACAGGGTTGTTGTCAACAAGGATTCAGAACCTTTTGCACTTGATGGAAAAAGTGTATTCTGTAAATTTGTAGTTGAATGTGATGAAGACATACGCGCAAATGATGAGGTCTTGATTGTCAATGAACAGGACCAGCTCCTTGCCTATGGAAAGGCAATCCTTGGCGCTTGTGAAATTGAACAGTTCAAAACAGGGCAGGCAATCAAAACCCGTAAAGGTATGGGAAAGTGATATTATGAGTGATAAAGATAAGGTAAACACAGGTCATCATATTGAAGACAAGGAACTAATTAAAAATGCAAGAAAACCCGTTGGTGAGCTTGGCCATCAGATACTTGACAGGATGAACAAATCTCATGAAAGCATGGCCCAATGGGGTGTGACTCACTTTGATATTCAAAAGGACTCAAAAATCCTTGATATCGGATGCGGCGGTGGAAGAAACATAGAAAGGTTTGCTGCACAGATATCCGATGAAGGAAGGGTTGTTGGAATAGACTACTCTGAGGTCAGCGTTGAAAAATCCATTGAACTTAACACGGATGCCATTGACAAAGGCATCGTCAATGTGTTGCAGGGATCCGTTTCCGACATGCCTTTTTATGATGAAACATTTGACATAGTAACCGGATTTGAAACAATTTATTTCTGGCCGGACTTTATCAATGACCTGAAAGAAGTCAATAGGGTTTTAAAGAAAGGCGGTTTGGTATTTTTCTGTAATGAAGCGGTCTATAGAGAAGGTGAAATGGAAAAATATGATGATTTAATTGAATTGCTGGATATGAAAATCTATTCAGAGGATGTTTTAAGGGAATCCCTTGAGAAAACAGGTTTCAAAGATTTTAAGGCATTTGTCAATGAAGAAAATGATTGGATTTGCATTACTGCAAGGAAAATCTAATTTTTTTCTATTTTTTCATGTTTCAGCGAAACATTTATATATAATTAAAACATAAGTTTATTTGTTGTTAGTTTTTATGCGCCGTTAGTCCAGTCTGGTTAAGATACTAGCCTGCCACGTTAGTGACCCGGGTTCAAGTCCCGGACGGCGCACTTTTTACATATGCAGTTGTGGTATAGTCTGGTTATTACTTGGGCCTTCCAAGCCTACAACCCGGGTTCGAATCCCGGCAACTGCATTCGAATTACTTATTGTTTTTTAAAATTCTTTTTTTGTTTAAATAATACTCCTTTTTTAGTTAATTTTATATAATAATAAGAATAAAATATTAATAATTAAATTGATTTTTAATTTAGTTCAAGATTATAATTTAAGGTGATTTAATGGTAGGAATAGTAGGATATGGGGCACATGTGCCATCATATAGAATAAAGGTAGAAGAAATCGCTAAAGTATGGGGAGATGACCCTGTTGCTTTATCAAATGGATTAGTCGTTAACGAAAAGTCCGTACCTTCTCCTGATGAAGACACTGCAACAATTGCAGTTACTGCTGCTAGATACGCTCTAGCAAGAGCTCAAATTGATCCGTCAAAAATCGGTGCTGTTTATGTTGGTTCCGAATCACATCCGTATGCAGTTAAACCGACTGCTTCCATTGTAGCTGAAGCGGTTTGTGCAACTCCAAAATTAACTGCTGCTGATTTGGAATTCGCATGTAAGGCAGGAACAGCAGGTATTCAAATGACTATGGGATTAGTTGAATCAGGCATGATTGAATATGGATTGGCTATTGGGGCAGATACCTCACAGGGTGCACCTGGAGATGCTTTGGAATACACTGCATCTGCCGGAGGGGCAGCTTACATCATAGGTAAGGAAAATACAATAGCAGACATCAACCATACATGCAGTTTTACAACAGACACTCCTGACTTTTACAGAAGGGAAGGTCAACCTTACCCATCTCACGGTGGACGTTTCACAGGTGAACCTGCTTACTTCAAGCATGTCTTAAGTGCAGCAAAAATGCTGTTTGAAGAAACAGATTCAAAACCTGAAGATTACGATTACGCATGTTTCCACCAGCCAAACGGTAAATTCTACTTGAGGGCTGGTAAGAAATTAGGATTCACATCCGAACAAATCAAGCAAGGATTATTGACTCCTACTATTGGAAACACTTACTCAGGTGCCGTGCCATTGGCATTATCCAATATTTTGGATGTTGCAAAACCAGGAGATAACATATTTGTTATTTCATATGGATCCGGTGCCGGAAGTGACGGTTTTACAATAACTGTTAAAGATGAAATTGAAGAAAGAAGAGAATTAGCTCCAAAAACACAAAGTATCATTGATCAAAAAACCTATGTTGATTATGCTGTGTATGCTAAATTCAAAGGTAAAATTAAAATGTAAGGGGGCTTGAATATGAGAGATGTTGCGATTATCGGAGTTTCACAGACAAAATTTGGTGAATTATGGGATTCCTCATTTAGGGATTTAATTGCTGAAGCTGGTTTAAAAGCTATAATAGATGCAGATATTGGTGGTGACGACATTGAAGCAATGTTTGTTGGAAACATGTCTTCTGGACTATTTGTTGAACAGGAACACATTGCAGCACTTATTTCCGACCACGTAGGTCTTAATCCAATTCCAACCACAAGAGTAGAAGCTGCTTGTGCATCAGGAGGTTTGGCATTAAGGCAGGGAATCATGGCAGTTGCATCAGGTTTCCATGATGTTGTAATTTCTGCAGGTGTTGAAAAGATGACTGATGTAGTGGACGCTACTCCAGCTATTGCTACAGCATCAGATCAGGAATGGGAAGCTCAACAAGGGGCAACTTTCCCATCATTATATGCAATGATTGCAAAAAGGCACATGTACGAATATGGAACCACCCGTGAACAATTGGCACAGTTTTCAGTTGTAAACCACAAGAACGCATCCAAAAACCCAAATGCACAATTCCCATTTGAAGTTACCGTTGATAAAGTAATCAATTCAACAATGGTTGCAGACCCATTAACACTTCTTGACTGTTCCCCTGTAACTGACGGAGCAGCAGCAGTTGTAATGGTTCCTGCTGAAGACGCTAAAAAGTACACTGACACTCCAATTTATGTAAAGGCTTCTGCACAAGCTTCTGGAACTATGACATTACACGACAGAAAAGATATCACTACCATTGAATCCACAAAAGTTGCATCCAGAAAAGCTTATGAAATGGCAGGAGTTACTGTAAAAGACATTGACTTGACTGAAGTTCACGACTGTTTCTCCATCAACGGACTTTTAGCAGTTGAAGACTTAGGATTTGCCGAAAAAGGAAAAGGAGGAATAGCTATCGAAGAAGGACAAACCGAAATTGATGGTGATTTCCCAATCAACACTTCCGGTGGTCTTAAGGCACGTGGACACCCATTAGGTGCTACAGGTATTGCTCAGGCTGCGGAAGTCGTTTGGCAACTCAGAGGAGAAGCCGGTGGACGTCAAGTGGACGGTGCAGAAATCGGTATGACCCATAACATCGGTGGTACCGGTGGTACTGCAGCTGTACACATTTTCGGAAGAGATTTATAAATCTCTTTTACTTTTTCTTTTTTTATGATACTCAATACAGGCACAAGGACTGACATTCCAGCTTTTTTTTCTAAATGGTTCCTGAACAGGATCGAGGAGGGTTTTGTTCTAAGCAAGAACCCATACAACAATCAGATTTATAAGTATAATTTCAATCCTAAGACTATAGATGTCATGTGCTTCTGCTCTAAAAATCCAAAGCCGTTGGTAAAGAATTTGGATAAGCTTTCAGATTACAGGCAATTCTGGTTTACAACGATAAATCCTTATGATAAAGATATAGAAGTTAATGTTCCCGATTACAGAAAGGTTATAAAAACATTTAAAGAATTGTCTGAGATTGTAGGAATCAATGCCGTGTCCTGGAGATATGATCCAATTTTCATAACTGAAAAGTACAATCTTGATTTTCACATTGAAAAGTTTGATGAAATGGCATCAGAACTGCACGAATACACTTCCGACTGTACAATCAGCTTCATTGATTTGTATCAGAAGGTTTTGAGGAATTTTCCCGAAGCCCGTGAGGTTACAACTGAGGAACGGTTAATCATTGGGGAGAATTTTGCAAGTATTGCCGATGAGTATGGCATTCAGATGAAAACCTGTGTTGAGGGTACATTGCTTGACCAATTCGGTTTTGACTCAACAGGATGCATGACCCAGCAGGTGCTGGAAAAAGCTATTGGAAATAATCTAAAAGTCCCTAAAGGAAAATACCATAATCGTGAATGCAACTGTTTAATGGGAAGGGATATTGGATTATATAACACTTGCATGCATGGATGCAGATATTGCTATGCCAACAGCAACATGAAGCTGGTCAAAAGGAACCAGAAGTTGCATAATCCGGATTCACCGTTGCTGATTGGTGATGTGAAAGATGATGATGTTGTAAAAACTTCATTTTTAATGTTTAAGTTAATAAAATAATTATATTAAATAATTATAATTCTTTTTTCATATAAATGACATCGTCCATTGGATTATTGTAATATGGTTTGCATTCTATAAATCCATGTTTTTTGTAAAGTGAAATGGCAGGTTTCAAGGGGGCGATGGTATCTAGTACCATTTCTTTAAATCCATTGTTCTGTGCTCTTTTGATTATTTCAGAAACCAAAATGTCTCCCAAATGCTTTCCTCGGGCTTCGGGTTTGATGTAGAGTCTTTTCATCTCACAGGTGTTATTATCATGTCTGTGATATGCAACCATACCCAAAACATTTTCATCTTCAAGGGCAACTATCAACTCGCCATTTGGTGGGAAATATTTATCTTCTAATGAATTTAATTCATCATCCAATCCCTGAAACGACAGATCCCTATTTAAACGATTAGTGTATTCAATAATAAGTTCCCTGACCTCAGCTATGTATTCATCACCATTTTCAATTATCATTATTTCACTCTTTATTGTATAGTAATGTTTTTGTATTTAATCTTTATAAGCTATTCTTTGATACAATTTGAACAGGGGTTATGACTTGCTACACTTACTTCAATGCAATGTATTTAGTTTTGAAATTTAGATATTGTGTTAGTGTTGTTTTAAAAATAGATAATGGAGAACGGAATAAATTGAATATTCATTTCTATTTGATTTTATCAGTATTTAATGTAAAAATTGGTATTATTAAATAATAATTTAATTGATTTTAAAAATTGTTTCATATTCATTTAATAATTCTTCTTTTTGTTTTTCAGATAGATTTCCGCTGTTTACCTCGTTGAGGCCGTATTCCAGCATATTATAGAGAATTTTGTTTAGGTTGAATCCTTTTTGTGTTAGTGAATATTCAGTTTTGATGTCATTTTCAAAAACTTCTTTTGTTATTAACTCATTATCCTCCATGAATTTGAGTGTGTCTGTCAGTACTCTGTTGCTCAATGTTTTTTCTTCTAAAAATTCGCTGAATTGCTTTTTTCCTAAAAATATGTCTCTGATGATAAATATCACCCATTTTTTGGATATCAATTTCAATGTATCATCTATGGGGCAATTGTCATCGTAATCTTTAATTTTTTTCATCTTTTTGACCTATTGTGAGTTTTTCCTTAAAAGCATTGTATATAACATTTGTTATCTGGTGATTGTATGAATGACAGACATGTAATTGAAGCATTAGGAAAAGCTGAAGTCGTAATAGAAAACGGGAAAATAACATACATCGGAGAACTTTAACTTCAGATTAAATGATAAATTTGTTTGTCAATTGATGGAACTGGGTTGATTTACTTATGAAACAAAATTCATAAAAATAGTAGTAGATAATTCACCTACTTTTCAAGCATTATTCGTTCGTAATGAATGAAATAAAAAATCAAAAAAGCAGTAGATAATTTCTATACTGTTACGCCAACAGCAACATGAAGCTGGTTAAAAGGAACCAGAAGTTGCATAATCCAGATTCGCCATTGCTGATTGGTGATGTTAGAGAGGGTGATGTTGTAAAAGAGGTCAATGAACCTAGCTTTATTGATGCACAAACTACCTTATTTTAATTTTATCGCAATGTTTTTATAATGTGAATGTCAAAAATATTATTACAATTTTAGGATTTGAATATTATGTGTGTATGTGTAGTAGCATCCCCAATTAGATTATAAATAACTTTTTTTTAGGATTAAACTATCAGAATTTTAGTTTACATTAGCTTATGCTATCTTACATTTAACTAATTTTTTCCAGGGTAGTTTCAAAATTTAAACATTTTTATTTGATAATTTAATTTAATTGGAGATAATCTACTATGAAACGTAATGAAACACAAGGAGTAAATTTACTTAGAGGAAATCCGAAAGAAGCCGTTAAAAAGTTGGCATTGCCGTTGATGCTGTCAATGATGGTAATTTCATTATACAACATCATCGATTCATTTTGGGTTGCAGGCCTTGGTGCAGACCAGCTTGCAGCTGTTGGTTTTGTAATACCTTTGGAATTTTTAATAATAAGCATTGGAACAAGTCTTGGTGCAGGTATCACATCTGTTGTGTCAAAATACATCGGCGAGAAAAATGACAAGATGGCGGATAATGCAGCAACACATTCAGTTTTACTAACAATACTTGCATCCATTATCGTTACAGTGATTTTTACAGTATTTGCAAGGGAATTGCTGATGTGTGTAGGCGGGCGTGGTGTAGCTCTAGATTACGCTATGCAATACGGACATATCTACTTTTTAGCAAGCATATTTGTGGTAATGCCTAATGCATTATATGGTCTTTTAAGATCTGAGGGTGACACTAAAAGAACAATGTATGTTATGGTATTGTGTGCCGTTGTCAATATGGTTCTAGATCCGATATTCATTTATACATTAAACATGGGAATGTTTGGGGCAGCATTATCCACAATCATTTCCTTAGCCATTGTTTTAGCAATAATCATCTATTGGATTTACATCAAAAAGGACACTTATCTAAAACCTACAATAAGCAATTTTCAATATGATAAAGAAATTATAATTGATATCTTGAAGGTTGCTGTTCCTGGAATTTGTGAAATGATTTTCATAACTTTCATAACTGCAGTCATGCATTTCATAATTCTTGAGGTGTCAACCACAGATTCAATCGCTGTTTTTGAAAACGGCTGGAGAATGATAACTCTTGCAACCGAACCGATGATGGCAATATCAACTGCATTGATATCAATTGTGGCTGCAAATTATGGGGCTCGGAATTATAAAAACATTAAGGTTGCCTATGATTATTCAATGAAGTTTGGAACACTGCTTGGAATCGCTGCATTGATAATCTTTTTAGTTTTCGCTCCGCAAATTGCATATATCTTTTCATACGGTGAAACAAGTATGAGATTATTGGACCCGACAATAACCTTCTTCCACATTTTCGCATGGTTCTTTATAGTCTTTCCTGGAGGAGTCATTTCAACTTATGTCTTCCAAGGTCTTGGTAAGGGAACACATTCCCTGATTTTTACAATTATCCGGGAAGCGATATGCGCAACATTTTTCTCAGTACTATTTGGAATCATCATGGGGTGGGGAATAAATGGTGTATGGTTTGGAATATTGGTTGGATATACAATTGGTGGATTAATAGCTATTGTCTATGCAAGCAGTTACCTTAAAAACTTAAGTAATACTTAGGATAATCTTTTTTGATTATCTTTTTCTATTTTTTTTGAGATGGGTTTTCAATTAAATATTGATTAACCTAATTGTCATTAATGATTTGTGATGTTGTAAAAGAAGTTTCAGAGCCAATCTATATTGATTTACAACAAAAATTATTTTAAACTAAATTATATTATTTTCCTTCTAGACGTTTAATATCTAAAATCATTTGATCAAAGTCAGAAATGAAGTTTTCATCTTGCACTACTCTGAATTTTTCATATTTTTCAAGCACATGTTCTCGTGCTTCTTCAGCAGATATCTTACCTTTGTCAACAAGAATTGGCAGCCTTCGAAGTTTAAGGTAGTCATCCAGCAGTTCCTTCCAATCTTTCATACTCATTGGGATTCTATCCTCTGCACGTGATTCGGCTAAATTCAAAAAACCGTCTACTAAACTATTTAATCTTGATAATTCATTTTGATTCAAATAATTTTTGGATATGACCACGTCACTTTGGAGTATTTTTCCATTTGGTGCTTTTTTCCAGGTTGTCAAGCCCATATGAGGATTTTCAATATCGCTTCGTGTTTCTATGAGTTCTGCTG
>NZ_ONER01000085.1 GCF_900316895.1 uncultured Methanobrevibacter sp.
GCATTTGTGTATTTTGATAATCTGTCATACAATACTGGAGGGAATCCTTCACCACCGACAATAATCACTTTACAATTTCCGACAACATCCTGAATTTCTTCAAGCTGCAGGTATTCGAGCAGTCTGGTTGGTGTGGAACCAAATCCTTCTGCATCAGTTGCCTTGAACAGACTTACCAATTCTAAAGGATCAACCGCCTGTTCATCATTAGCAAATACCACAGGCAATCCATTTAGGATTGTACCGAATATTTCCCTTAAAAATACGATGAATGACACTGTAGAAATTGATATGAACTTATTGCACTGGTGATTCAATTCATAAATCGGAACATTCTCCTCAACATTTGCAACATAGTTTGTAATTCCCCTGTGAGTAATCATAACTCCTTTCGGCTTTCCGGTTGAACCTGAAGTGTAAATCAGGAAACATAAATTGTCCGGAGTCAAATCAACATCAGGATTTGAATCATCATCTTCAAGAAGCAACTCATCAACATCAACTCTGTTTTCACCATCATAGTCTATTTCTGAAGAGGTTATTACAAATTTGGAATCACTATCCTCCAGAATCTGGTCAATTCTGTTTTTCGGATAATTCGGATCGATTGGAATGAACGCCGCTCCCGCTTTGACAATACCCAAAACGGCCGCAATCAAATCACTGTTTCTCCTCATCATGAACATTACTCTGTCCTCGATGCCGACTCCCCTTTTGATTAAAGCATTAGCTATCCTATTTGCTTTCTTGTTTAGTTCATCATAAGTGAGCTCAGCATCCTCAGCATAAAGTATTGTCTTTTGAGGATTTTCAGCCACAATATTTTCAAATACCTTATTTACAATTCCTTCATTTGCAAGATTAATTTCAAAGCCTTCGTCCAGTTCAATTTCACGTCTGATAGAAATATCCTTAAGCAATTCGTCAGGAGAACTGAACCTGTCCAATAGAACATCCATTGAATCCAAAAAGGTTTCCATTAATTCTTTTGAGTAGAAGGATTCATCGTAGCTGATGTTTATATTTCCGCTTTCAAAATTGAACACCAATTTGTAATCCTTTGCATCATATTCATCCACTACGAACAACACTTCGCTTTCAAAGTTCAATTTTTTGTTGTTCAGGAGAGGATAATTTTTATATTCCCTGAAATATTTTTTGAAGTCGCCCATGTATTGGCGGACAGACATGTCTGTATTAAAGTGATATCCTGCAGCAACACGGTCATATGCAATTAAGATATCCTTTGAAAATGAAAATTTGGTCAAGTTATATAAAAATGTTGCAAGCAGGAACTTTTCTTTTGACAGATGATATTCGCTAGACAAATACTTTAATTTTTCAATGTCAATTGGTTTGGATATTCTTACGAAATTTACTTTATCGCCACTAACATCCGGAGAAATTGTGGTTGGATTGTCAAATGAATTAATTAAATTATTGTAATAATTTTCCGCCTTGAAAAATTTGACTTCATTTACATTGTATTGGCCGCATTTTTTAGTGGAATCTTCCATTACCTGCCTTAACAAATCTTTCAAACCGTCTGCAATGAATTCAATTTCCCGTTTAGTGAAACAGGATTTATCATACTCTATAAATATGGATTGCAAACCATTTTTATCAGAATAATTCTTATTTATTCTAAAGTGCAGCGGAAATTTAATGTCCTTTTGGAAACTTAAGAATTTCGAATCATAATCTGTGGAATTGGATACGATTGAAAACATTGAAACACAATCCGGATCGATGCCCATGTTTCTCAAATCTGTTGTGTATTCACTGAATTGCAATTTTGCATGACCCAATCCTTCCTTTAAAACACTTTTTGAATAGGCAAGCAGTTCATCGAATGTCAAATCCTCATCATAGGTCAACCTTAGAGGAATTGTATTAACGAACATTCCTAACGCATCATCTTGATTGAAGTATCTTCCGTGAACGGAAGTGTTCAAAACTATATCCTTAAATGAGTTATTATCTTTTTTAGATTTAGAAAAGTATAAAAAATTAAGTGCAAGTGAGATAATGAATGGAGAATACTCAAAATCAGGAATTTGATCTAAAAGGAGCTCGAAAAATCCAAATTCAGAATCATCAAATGAATACCAATCCTGAGAATAATCTTTTAACGCATCTAACCAGTATTCCTTATCAGCTTTTGCATCATCAGAATTGAGATAATCCAATTCATCTTCAACATAGGATTCATATGAATAATCAATTGGAACATATTCCGCATTATCTTTTATACAATCAATATATCTGTCAATTTCACGGGGAACAATTGAATAAAGTGATGTCCCATCCAGTAAAATATGTTGCACGACCCCAATAAGCACAGTAGATACGTCTGTCTTTAAGACGGCCCATTTATATAATGGAGAGTCAAAAACATCTTCAAAGGGACTATCCAAATAATCTTTTATGAATTCATCAAGGTTTTCATCTGAAACCTCAAATGAATCAACAACCACATCACTATCTGCAAAATATTGTTTAAATTCACCACCTTCATCATATTTAATTTGCAAATTCAAATATTCATTAGAAATACATTCTATAGCAGATTTTACATTTTCAAAATCATTCAAATCATAATCCTTTCTAAATGCAAGATAAAAAGAATCATTTTGAGGATTTTCTATCTCAGAAAACAACAACATTTTCTGAGCTGAAGACAAGTTAAACAAATCCATAACATTCACCAAACAATAATTTTAATTCATCAAAACATTCATTTACCATTAAATTATCAAATAATTAATCCACCTTCATCCACATTGCAATTCAATGGACGACATTCTTAGATTAAAGATAAACTTGTTTTAAAGCACATATTTAAATCATGAAGATTATTCAATCTTCAAGATTTTATCAAAACCAGACATTCTAAATATTTCATTTATGACCTCATTTACATTTTTAATAACGAATGGAATGTCCTCGGCTTTTAGTTTCTTTTGTGTTGCCATTAGAACCCTAAGTCCTGCACTTGAAATATATTCCAAGTTAGCAAAATCCAAAATTAATGAGTTAAAATTACCCATTTCATCATTAATTTCATTACTTAGGTCTTGGGAAGTTATCGTATCAATACGACCTTCAACAGATAATGTCAATTCTTTTTCATTAAAACTTTTTGTAATATTCATAGTATCATCCTATTATTAAGTTATTTATTAATATCTTTTTATTGTCTATTAAATATTATGTAATTAAGCCATTTGCGTTATTTTAATAAAAAAAATATTCAAAACAAATATCATTGCAAAATTAGCCATAATTAAATGAATGGGATATAAATAACTGTTTTTTAAAACTACTTTATTTTATCGTGTTATTTGACCAATATCATTTTATTTTTACATTTAAGTGGAAATTAGCGAATTAAATGAAAATAAATATTACATTGAATTGAAAAATATCCTAAAGGAACTTTTAGAATTTTTTACTTTTTTTATAGTGCTGCAAAAAACAGCCATCTTTTAAATTTTACCATATTCTAATGAGGATTTGATAAAATAGATATGATTATGAGAATATGTTAAAAAAAATAAATTTTTCAATTTAAAATAAAGATCAAAAGATTCATAAGAATTTAATTTTTCATGACCCTGCTAAAAAGAAGGGACATTAATCAATAGCAAAAAAGGTATACGGATGACACTCCAATAAATACAGATTTCTTAAAAATCAACCAGTTCAAACTATCTAAAAATTTTATAAAATATAATTAAGAATGTATAACTTCACGACAAAAGCTATCCAAACCAAAAACATATAGAATTTTAAATTGAAATCTACAGAATATTAAAAGAAAACCCAAAATAAAGTTTTTAAAATTAACCAAATTGTGAAATAAGGCAAGTACAAAAAAGGCAATAATGCATTGTCAATGCAAGAAAAATTTTTGAAAAAATCACCCAATTACTGAGTGATAATCAACCAGAAAATAGCTCTAAGAAAATTAAAAAATTACTACAAAAATAGCCAAAAAGTATTACTTAGATAGCTTTTTATACTATAAAATTAAATATTATAATTGCTAATGCAAATAAAATAAAAGTTCATTGAAACGTCCTTTAGGTTGATTCACTCTATTAATCACTCCATTTAACTCATACCTAAAGGCATGAACTTATTTTTATTTAAAACTAATTTTAAAAAAACTTTTTTTCAAAGATTAATTTAGTGTTTTTAATTAAAAAAGTATTACTTCAATAAGCTTAAATTTTCATATAGATTTACTGTATAAATCAAAAAATTGATTGATTAAAACTCAAAGTATAAAATTAATTTTACATCATATACGGAATAATATAGCAAAAACAAAATTGATTTGAAAATGTAACTGCGAATTAAAACTTATACGATGCAGTTTGCCAAATGATGAAAATTTCAATGGCATGGAAAAATGGCATTGCTTTTTGCAATCTCCCTTTTTGAAGCCAAAGGAACTGTCAAAACCTCATCATCAACAATCAGGACCTCATTATCATCAGATCCGAACTGGCAATTCTCCTTTGAGATATCATTGGCTATAACCAGGTCTGTTCCGGCATCAGCAATCTGTTTGCGGGCACATTCAATAATCTCATCTTTTGAAATATTGAACTCCGCCTTAAAACCGACAAGGAAAATCTCAGGGTTGATATCCTTGATCTGGCGAATGATTTTAGTTGTTGGCTTTAAATTTAAAAACAGAGAACTTGAAGAATCGATTTTCTTATCTGATTTTTTCCTAAATTCAAAATCTGAAACTGCTGCTGCAGATATGAAAATGTCAAAATCAGGAACAAGCCTTAAAATAGCTTCATTCATTTCACTGCTTGTCTCAACACGAATGACATCAAAAACAGAAGGGATTTCAACGCTGACATTGGCGACAACCAATGTTAAATCAGCACCCCTGATATATGCCTCTTTTGCAAGAGCCAAGCCCATCTTTCCGGAGGATTTATTAGTAATTCCCCTAACAGAATCAATAGGTTCATAAGTCCCCCCAAGACTTATCAAAATCTTTTTGCCTTTAATCATGTTGATCATTTATTTAAATTAATGGTTCTTAAGGATTCAAGGACAATATCCTCTTTTGAAGGGAATTTTGCCTTACCCTCATCCATTCTAGGTTTGATGAAAGATGCTGAACCCTCATCCTTTATCTTATCAATATTTTCCTTGATTGCACGATACATTGAATCATGCATTGAAGGAACAAAGATAATAGGAGTGTCATGGCCCTGGGCAGTAATAAGCAATGTTGAAATAGGATTGTCGGCAATCTTATGAGCAAATTTGGAAATTGTATTTGCAGTGGCCGGAGCGACAAGTATCAAATCCTCCTGGGAATATTTGACATGCTCTATTTTGCCAGTCAGCTTGGTGACAACATCCTGACCTGTGGCAAACTCCATTGCATTCGGATGAATGATTTCACATGCAGAATCGCTCATGAAACATTTAACTTCCACACCGTTTCTTCTAAGCTCACGTGCCAACTTGATGGATTCGGTAGCTGCAATGCTGCCGGTAACACACAAAACAATCATTTAAACACCTTAAGTAATTTGAATATCGGACAGGATATAATCAAATACATATAAATTCTGTTCGAACTGATTTATTGGGGCACTATATAATAAAACATAGGCCTGACCGCCTTTTTCAAACCAAACAGCCTTGTGTTCACGTTCTATACCATTCTGATTTGAAGTGTAGATGTATTCCACTGCCTGCCTGTCTCCAATTACAGAATCACCAGAAGAAATCAGCTTGAAGGAAGAATCATACTGCATTGATTTGTAAGTGGAATTTACAAATGTGTAGAAATCCCCTTCAATCGGCTTTTTCTCAAAGTTAATGTTGACCTGACCAACTCCCGCCGAATCGATTGAATCCAGTTTTGAAATTGACATTATGGAATAATTTGATTTAGCTTGTGAATAACCCCAATCTGAAGGATATTTGATAACCAATCCTCCTTTTGATAAAGTTAGAACTTTAGTTTCCTCATTAGCCTTATTTTCTGCACTAACGCTGGAAACCAAAAAGATAATAAGAATAAATGCTATTATACTTCCTTTTAAAATTTTACTTTTCATAAAATCACCTATACTCACTAATCAGATGATCCCTCGCTAGAACTTGAAGAATCACTGCTTGAAGAATCACTACCACTATCTGACGAACTTGATGAATCACTGCTTGAAGAGTCGCTACTACTACTATCACTTGACGAACTGGAACTGGATTGAGAGCTATCTGACGAATCATCAGTGGTTGTAGTTGTGGTCGTAGTCGTAGTTGTGGTTGTAGTTTCAACCTGATTGTCATCATCATTATTATCATGTGTGCTGTCAGTTTGAGTATAATTTGAAGTGTCAGTAAAATTAGTGGTTGTAGTATTTACAACAGCAACAATTTCAGGGAATGCTGTATCTTCCACAATAGCGACAACACCGGAATTTGCAACTGATTCGGAATCCAAATTAAATATACCGTAAGCTACACCAGCACTGAATGCAATTACAAGCACCAATAAGGTTATTGCTGTAAAAGTACCGCTGCTCATTGAAGACTTTTTCTTTTTATTATATTTAGCATCATCCCTTTTAGGATTTATAATATATTTTTGAACTAAATCTTGTTCTTGCTTTTTCTTATTATTGGTAGGTTTTTTACTTCTTTTTTTAGTTTTAGTAGTTGATTTGCCCTGCATGGATCTAATACGTTTGGTTGCTTCCATTGCATCAATAGAATTCAATTTATCTTCGTATTTAGAACGAAAATATCTGTATTTTTCAGCAGAAATTTTACCAGACTTATAATCATTCTCTAAACTGTTCATAACTTGAAGAAGTTTATCTCTATCTTCTGACATTCCTACCCTCCCTGAAATTATTATACTTTAAATTATATTCAAACATTAATTTAAATGTTACCTAAAATTCAGGATAGGAACCTAAAACTTTTAAAAAATAGGTATTTTCGTCAATCTCATCAATGATATCTTGAATTAATTCATCGTCCTTATGGCCGTTAAAGTCGATGAAAAACAGATATCTTCCCAATCCCTTTTTAGATGGTCTAGATTCGATTTTTGTCAAGTTGATGTTGTTTTTTTGGAAAATCCCTAAAATATTATACAGTTCACCAGGACGGTCCTCATATATGGAAAAAATAATCGAAGTCTTGTCCCTGCCAGTCGGTTCGTGGTCACAATTTGAAACGACAATGAATCTTGTTTCGTTATTGTCCATGTCCTGAATGTTGGGCTTGAGAATTTCCAAACCGTATAACTCTGCCGCCTTTGCATTACCTATAGCCGCTTTTGACTTATCCCCAATGATATTTTTTGCAGCATTTGCAGTGCTAATGGCATAATGGGGCTGAATCCTATTCTTACTTATGAACTCCTGGCATTGCGCAATAGCCTGCTGATGGGAATAGACATCTTCAATGTCATCCATTGTAGAGCCAGGATTGACAATGAGATTCTGATTGATCGGAATGATAATTTCCTTGAATATTTTCAAATCGAACTTATGGGCCAAGGAATCCAATGTAACTCCTACAGGGCCTTCAATTGAGTTTTCAATTGGAACAACACCATATGGAGTTTCATCATTTGCCACACTTTCCAGCACTGCCGGAATTGTGCAGTATGGAATCAGCTCGTCTCCAATCATACTGGCCGCTTCATGAGTGAATGTTCCTTTTGGTCCTAAAAATGATATTAATGTAATAGTAATCACCCAAAAAAAATAAAAAAAAGTTGATATTTAAGATTCTAATTTTTCAATTAGCCTTAAAATATCAGTTTGTGTTATGATACCAACGACTTGACCGTCATCAATAACAGGCAAACCGTTATATCCGGTCTCAATCATCACGTTAGCCACTTCGGAAATGGTTGCATCCTTTGAAGTGACGGTAGGATTTGAAGACATTATGAATTCAACCAAAACCTCCTTGATTTGAGATTTTTGGTATTTTTCAGGCACTTTTTTTCTGAAGTCGATGAATGCTCTCATCAAATCTTTAGAGGTCAGCATGCCCACCAGTTTTTCGTCTTCAACAACCGGCAATCTGCCCACATGATTTTCAATCATGATTCTTCTTGCATGAACAAGTCTTTCAGTTGGTGAAACTACTGTCAAGTCTTTAGTCATGATTTCCTTAACAGTAATCTTATCAAAAGCAATTCCTACAGCAAGAGTAACAAAATCAGCCTTGGATACGATTCCAACCATTTTGTCATCAGCGTCCATGACCGGAACGGAACCAATACCGTTTTCCAACATTAATTTTGATACTTCATCCAATTGCATAGTTTCAGGAACTGTAAATACGTCTTTAACCATTACAGATGAAATATGAAGTCTTGATGCAGGCATACTTTCATATTTTGAAGAACCAAGTTTAGCGGCAATGTCCCTTTCGGAAATAATACCGACCAATTCCTTATTATTGGTTACAGGCAAACGTGAAACATTGTGTTTGCGCAATAATTTCAAAGCATCAGAAAGATTTTGATCTTTGTCTATGGTAATAATATCCTCAGACATCAAATTCTTAATTTGCATATTATCATCTCCTAAAAATGTTTTAATATCTTTTAACTGCGTTTAATATGTCTCTTTCAGTAATAATTCCAATTACATTATCATTTTTAACGACTGGAACTCCACCGATATTGTTTTCGGCGAAGAGTTCGCATAACTCTCCAATAGTCATTGTAGGTTCGACTGTTATTGGCTCTGCGACCATGATATCTGAAATTTTTGTCTGATCCAATACATCAGTTGCCAAATTGGAGTTCAAATGGTCAAACAGCTCTTTTGCATTGATGAATCTTATGACATCAGTAGAGGTTAAGATACCTAATAATTTTTTAGCCGCTTTGGATATGTCAGCTTCACCACCGACAATTGGAATTCTTCTTAAACCGTTTCTAACCATGATTTTACATGCATCTCCTAATGAAGTTCCAGGAGTTGTATTGAACACTTTAGTGGTCATGTAGTCTTGTACAATGTCTTTACCTGCAACACCGGCTAAGGATAGTGCAATATCCCTTTCGGTTACAATTCCTGCAAGTTTTTCATCAGCGTCAACAATAGGTATAGCACCTAACTGGTTAGCTAACATCACTTCAAGGGTTTCTCCAATAGAAGCTTTGTTAGATACAGTGATTAATTCACGAGTCATTATTTCTTTTACTGGCTCGTTAATAGCTGCTAGGAAATTATCTTCGTATTTTTTCTCAATAATGTTGAATTTTTTTCCTCCACCAAAGAAATCCAATATATCCATTACAGTTACAATACCTAATAATTTTCCAGAACCAGGGTCAGTGATTGGCAATCTTCTAAATTCATGTTCCATCATTACTTTAGCAGTATCCTTGATACTTTTTGAAGGAGGGATTGAAATAACATCTCTGGTTGCAATAGCCATGATGTCTCCTTCCCTATCATGAACTTTGGTTTCACGTTCAACTGCGCCTGTGTTTGATTTTCTGTTAATAGATGTTTTATCTTTCATTTACACACCTCATATAATTGCTATCATAAAAATAAAATCAATAATATTAAAAACAAAATTCACTCAATATCCAAAATCTTATGGATTTGAGGAATGGTGGAAACTTCAAAATATTGCCCAACAACTTCGGAAAACTCAAATAATCTAAAATTAATGTCTTTCCATTCTCCTAACGGACTAGAAGGTTGGATAATTATTTTAAGGTTGCTTTTGCTTGAAATATTTTGTGATAATTTTTCAACTACCTCTTTAAATGACTTTATTTTTGTTGATGGCAATATAACTACTTTACAATATACATTTATAGATTTTTTAATTAATAAATTTAATGATTTAATCTCATTTAAAAAAATGGAACTGTCAAAATCACCATCAAAATGCTCCGGTAACTTAATATCCAAAGAAACAATGTCCAATTTCTCTATGGAGCCAATATTTTCCGGTAAAGTCCCATTAGTTTCAAGCATGATTTTCAGCTTGAAATCCTTACTGACCTCTGAAATGAATTCAGGGTATAAGCTAGGTTCACCTCCAGTAAATGAAATAGTTTTGCAATCAGGAGTAATGAGCTTTTTAATTTCTGATGAGACCTCTTCGGGAGTCATCAGAGTTCCTGATTTCTCGGATTTACTATCATTGGTATCGCAATAGTTACAATTCAAATTGCATCCTGCAAATCTAACAAAAATTTGTCTTTCACCAATCAAAAGGCCTTCGCCTTGAAAAGATGAAAAAATTTCAATAATAGGAGCTTTCATTACAAATCTTTCCTATATTCAGCACCTTGTCCAATTCCTTCATTTACACAAACAGCCACATATTCCAAATTATCATAAGTCTCAGATAACTTTTTAGCCAAAGTTTCTGCAAAAAACTTGGATAATTCCTCAGCAGAAGTGTAAGGAAGCGGTAAAAACACACAGTCAACTCCAGGAAGGGAATATCCCTTTCCATCGATTTTAAAGTGAACTGAATGTTTCTTCTTTAAGTCAAAAATTGAATCTTTCTCTTTATCGAAGTCTTTAAATTCAATTAAATCATTATAAACGGGAATCAATAATCTGTGATCCAGTTCATCACAAATTGCTTTGGTATAACCTTTCACATCTTTAAAGTCAACTACAAATTCAAAATC
>NZ_ONER01000002.1 GCF_900316895.1 uncultured Methanobrevibacter sp.
GGAACAGTATGGTTTACCGATTTGTTCATCTCTGGAACCGACACAGTGGATGAATGCAACACGTTTAGGTTCGATACCGTCGGAAGGTTTGATTACGTGACCTCCGGTAGGTCCGGATGCGTTAATCATCCTTTCAATTTCCATAGCAGTAATTACGTTTGAGAAACGGCCGTATCCGTATTGGTAAATTCCGGATGGGTCGAATGGGTCGTAACCAATTGCAGCAACGATAGTACCAACTTCTAATTCGATTGTTTCAGGTTGTTGGTTGTGGTCGATAGCTTCTGGTCCACATGCTTGTACACATAAGTTACATTCGATACAGTAATCTTTATCGATGGTTGCACATAATGGTACAGCTTGAGGGAATGGGATGAATGCTGCTTTTACCATACCTACACCTTCGTCGTAGTAGTTAGGTATTTCGATAGGACATGCTTCTTGACAGGATCCACATCCAGTACATAATGATTCATCTACATATCTTGGTTTTTTCTCAACTTTTACACTGAAGTTTCCGATGTATCCGTCAACTTCAGTTACTTCTGCGTAAGAAATTAATTCGATGTTTTCGTGTTTGAAAGCGTCTACCATCTTAGGTGCTAAAATACACATTGAACAGTCGAGTGTAGGGAATGTTTTATCTAATTGTCCCATACGTCCACCGATGGTTGGGTTTCTTTCTACCATGTAGGTTTTGAAGCCCATGTCACCTAAGTCTAATGCGGTTTGAATACCAGCTACTCCACCACCAATAACTAAAGCGGTGTTGTTTACATCTACTTTAGTAGCTTCTAATGGTTCGAGTAATCTTGCTTTAGCAACAGCCATACGTGTTAAGTCTTTAGCTTTTGCAGTAGCTTCTTCTGGTAAGTCCATGTGTACCCAGGAGTCTTGTTCCCTTAAGTTAGCAAATTCAAATAAGAACTTGTTTAATCCTGCTTCTTCTACACATCTACGGAAAGTAGGTTCGTGAAGACGAGGGGAACATGCTGCTACAACAATTCTGTTTAAGTTTTTCTCTTTAATGTCCTCTTGGATCATAGCTTGTCCAGGGTCGGAACACATGTATTTGTAGTCAGTTGCGTAGACAACGTTAGGAAGTGTCTTTGCATATTCTGCTACTTCAGGACAGTCGACTACTCCACCAATGTTTACACCACAGTGACAGACGTAAACACCTATCCTTAATTCTTCGTTATTATCTATTTTTTCTTCTGCCATATTAATTCACCTTGTACAAGTCGTGAAAAATATCTAATATATATAAAAAATTGCAATTTAAAAACAGTTGTAAAAATTTTTACATAGTATTAGATATATAAATGTAGTAAATACACATATATAAAGCTATTCATAAAACTCTTGGAGTAAAGTTTATATATGAGAAACTGAAATCTCTTTAAAAATAGCTTTAAAATTAAAATTAACGTTTTTTATACTATATTAATCTAAATAAAGCTTAATCTTTATTTTTTGATGAAATAAAAAATTTAGGTTAAGATAAATTTTCAATTTTTTATTACAATAACATGATAATTGCAGGGAGTGTAATCAAAGAGATTACAGTGTTGATTAATATGCAGTCTGAGGTCAACTCATAGTCAAGTTTGTATGTGATTGCCAGAAGCAAAGACATCATTCCGGAAGGCATGGCGGCCTCAACTATGGAAATCTTAAACTGAAGATCGATTAATCCCAGCTGGGATGCTGCAACAAAAGCGACAAATGGGAAAAATGCCAATTTCATGATTGATGTGAATACTATCATGGATTTGCTTCTTCTGATGGCTGAAAAGTCAATTGACAATCCCAATGCAATCATGATTAAAGGAATTGCACCCTGTCCCAAATAATTGACTGTATTGTCAATAACGGGACCTATCGGAATATTTAAAAAATTGAATCCCAAACCCAAAATCACTGCCCAAAGAGGCGGGAAAAATGTAATCTTTTTAACGGCGGTTTTGACTGTCCCTCCGAATTTCATTATTAAAACAAATGACAATATCAAAAAGATACATAATGTGGCGATGTCACAGAATATTGCCCTTAAAAAGCCTTCCTGACCAAAAATACCTAAGGTAACAGGATAACCCATAAATGCAGTATTAGCAATCATTACAGTGACCAAAACGCTCCATAACGTAATGTCATCCAACTTCAATTGTCTTAATATGAAATATGAAACCAATCCTGTTGCAAATGAGGAAATCAGGATTATGAATGGTAGGATGCCCAATTTTGAAATCAATGATAAATCAGCGGAATACAAAGCATGAAAAATCATGCAGGGAAGCAAAATATACATTACTATCTTATTGAATGGATCAATGTCCTTTTCACTTAAAAAATCAATTCTTTTAAGGAAATATCCAAGTCCAATCATTATAATGATTGATAAAATAGTAATCTCAATATCGTTCATGAGTAAATATTAGATAAAAAAAGTATATAAAAGTTAAGAAAAAAAAGAAAAATAAAATTAGCTAACGATACCTTCGCTAGTAATTTTAAATACACATTCGCCTTCAGGCAAATGAGGGGAATCCACTAAACGTGCGATTCTTTTTCCAGCCAAACCTTTTTTGAGCCAGATTCTGTAGGTAGAAGCGTGACCTAAAACGTGTCCACCAATAGCTTTGGTAGGACTTCCGAAGAAGGAATCAGGTTTAGCCTGAACTTGGTTGGTTAAGAATACTGCAACATTGTAAGTGTTAGCAATTTGTTGAAGTGAATGTAAATGTTGGTTTAACTTTTGTTGCCTTACAGCCAAAGATTCCCTTCCAACATATTCAGCTCTGAAGTGAGCCATTAATGAATCAACAATGACCAATCTTACATTAGCGCCGCTTTGAATAAGTTCATTAATCTTATCAACCATTAAAATTTGGTGAGCTGAGTTGAATGCACGTGCAACATGAATTCTGCTTAACACTTGTTCAGTGTCTAATTCGAATCCTTCGGCAATTTGCCTTACCCTTTCTGGACGGAAAGTGTTTTCAGTGTCAACAAATACGCATTCGCCATCTAGACCTCCAAGTTCTTCTGGCAATTGAACGGTAACTGCTAATTCATGAGAAATTTGACTTTTACCAGATCCGAATTCACCGAATACTTCAGTAATAGATTGGGTTTCAATTCCACCACCTATTAAATCATTGAATTCTTGGCTTCCAACAGTAATGTGACCAACATCTTTTCTTCTTTCATCTACTTCCAATGCTGTTTCAAAAGTAATGTTTTCAGCTCTACGAGCAGCTTCAATAACTTTTTCTGCAACACCTTCACCAATTTCAGCTTTTACTGATAATTCTTTAGGAGTAGCTGTAGCTAATCTCATCATATCAGCGAAACCTGCGTCTTTTAATTTTTCTGCTGTTTTTTCTCCAACACCTGGTAAATCACTTAATTCGACCATAATTATCATTCCTTAAATTTATTTTTAGTAATATTTTTTCAAAAGTTTTTTAGGGTTTAACCTATATTCTTCAGAATATTCATTAAAACTAACATTAGCAATAATTTCAATTGTCATGTTAACTAAATCTTGAATTTTATCTTCAACTCCTAAAGCTTCATCTTCTATAATTGAAACAACTTCCTCTTGGCTCATATCAATAAGTTCTTCAGCTAAATTGCCAAAGAAAGTAACTGAAATCTCACCAGTATCATCTTCCACTCTTGTTGGAATCATAAGAGTGTATTTAGGTTCATCAAAGGTATGTCCACAATTATCACAAATGTATTCATCTTCAGACTCTTCTACACTTTCACGACAATTTGGGCATCTTTTAAGTAAAATCTTATCAGGGAATACCTCTTTAATTGTAGCGGTAATGTGAACATTAGTATCATCTTCTGTTAATGATTCAATTGATTTTGCAACAAATATTGATTCCATTAACTCATCTTGAGATGGTAAGTCTTCCAATTCTTTTTCACTAGGTTCTAAAACAGTTGTTCCACCAGATACAGTAGCTTGAAGACGATTATCCATATCCAGAGACAAGCGAGGATTCTGTAATTTGAGAGGTTGACCCATTTCCAAATCCATATTAGCATCCTTGTCCCATAATACAACTCTAATTGAACCTGTGTCATCAGCAATTTCTATATTCCTAACAGATCCTGTATCACCGTTGTCCCTATCAAAATTACGTATTTCATTCAATTCAATTACTCTTCCGATGATGACAGTATCTTCCTCATCTTCATCCAAGTCTTCAATTTTCTTATAGTCATAAATCGCCTTTTCCAATGTAGCAAGTTCTGGAATAAACATTGCGGATGCTTGTTCTTCGGATAATCTAATAATTCTGGAACCTCCTCCAATGTTTAAATCAACACTGTACATTCCGAGTCTGGTTCTGGCATTTTCAATTCTGTATGCTTCACCAACTGCATAATCTCCTTCAGCCTTTTCATTCCAGAAGGATAATCTTACTTTACCTGATTCATCTGCAAAGAGTGCTGAGCGAACAATTCCTACAGTGGAATCGTCTCTTTGGAATTCTCTTGGATCTTCCAGTGATAATATTCTTCCAATAATGTCTATCTCAACACCATCTTCATCATAGTCAAATTGGATTTGTCCAATTGAAACAGGGTGTAACTCATTTCTGATTCCATCCAATTCATCTAATTTTTCTATTGACAAGTTTTCAGGATTTACAGTGATTTGAGTGTTGAAATTGGTATTCATTGAGTATTGGCTTTGGGTGTACTGGTCATAACGGACATCACCGCCGATGACCTTAATGAAATCTCCTTTATTAATCGCAATATTGGTGTCATCGCCCCAAACTGTTACTCTTATCTCACCGGTTGAATCTCTGACATCAAAGTTTCTTAATTTGCCTTCGGTATTATCAGTTTTTCTTGTAAAGACTCTGATATCCTGGAGTCTGGAAACAACACCAATAATTGAAACATCTCTCTGTTCGCTTAAATCACCGATTGGCAAGAATTCCTGTTGAATTTCAGGAACATCATAATCCCCTTTAATGATTCTTCCATCCCAATGTGTTAATGAGATTTCATTTTCACCGTCACGGTTTGGTCTTTCGCGTGCTTGTGCCTGAAGTATTTTGACAGTGTCGCCGTCTTCCAATTTTAAATCATCAATCAATTCAACATTTTTATTCCACAGAGTATAAGAGATTTGTCCTGAATCATCCTGTAATTCAAGAGATGCAACTTTTCCTTCTTTTCCATTCTTTTCATAACTTCTAATAGTTGGAATTCTGATGATTCTTGCAATAATATTAACTTTAGTTTCAGGTTCAATATCAGCAATTTTGGTGATTTCTTCTTCATAAGCAGGATATTTTGATGGGTCTTCATCCAAATGAACTAGAACTGACCTTGGCCTTAAGTTTGCTTCAAGACCGGAGTATCCTTCCTTAATATCCACATTTTTGATTTGAATGATGTCCCCTTCCTTGACCTCTTTAAGCAATCTTATATTTTGAGTCCAGAAAACTGCTCTTATTTCACCGGTATTGTCTTTTAACTCAACATTTTGAACTTGGCCGTTTTGCCCTTTGCGTGTTTTAAATGATCTTGGATTTGAAATTGATATTACCCTACCTGAAACGGTAACATCACGACTATTGGCTTCAAGTTTGTCTATAGTATCGACAGCGAATTCAGGTTTTTCAGAAACCATTTCAGGTTCTTCTGTAATCAATTCACCAACAACCATGTCCGCCAAACTTGTATCGGTCATGAACGGATTTTCAATTTCCTGTTGTCTGAATTTTTCAATCCTTTCAAAGAACTCCTCTTCAGAAATCTGATCTTTTACTTTGTCAAATCTTTGCTTAAGTTCATCACTCATATCAGATGATGCTTCTTCTTTATTTTCAAAAATAGTTGTATCAACACCTAAATGATTTTGAACCACAAGCTGTGCAGCACTAAAATCATCAATAAAGTCTACATCTTCATTACTTGATTTCATTCTTTCCATTTCTTCTAAGAACTCTTCTTCGGAAAGTTTATCTTTAACTTTTTCGTATTCTTGTAAAATATTTTCTTGCATACCAAACCCCTCATAGAAAAGTTAATTATAATTTTATATTGATAGTGTATATAAAGTTAGAGAGAGAGCATTTGAAAACTAATCTCAATAACTTATTAATTAAAAATTTGATATAAATATCACTCAAGTGCACACCCATGCAAATACGCAAAAGTGCTAATATGCATTAGGATTTTTCTTTAAAGCTGTCTTAATCATTATAGCCAAGTCCAAACCCATATGCCAATTTTCTACGTATTCAATATCATATTCTATACGTTTATTGATTGAAGTATCGCCACGGCAACCATGAATTTGAGCCCATCCTGTCAGTCCAGGCCTTACCTGGTGTTTTACCATATATTTTGGAATTGATTCCTTAAACTGATCTACAAAATAAGGTCTTTCAGGTCTGGGTCCAACAACGCTCATGTCCCCTTTTAGAACATTGAAAAATTGCGGCAATTCATCAATACTGGTCTTTCTAATTATATCCCCGACCTTGGTTTTTCTTGGATCGTCAGGTGTGGTCCATTCGGACTTCTCTTCACTTGGATCTTGAACCCTCATACTGCGGAACTTATACATCTCAAAGATTTTACCGTTATGACCCATTCTTTCCTGTTTAAAGATGATTGGGCCCGGAGATGTCAATTTAATAGCAATGGCCGTAATAATCATTATAGGTGATGTTATAATAATTGCTATTATGGATATAATATAATCTGAAGTATATTTCAAAAACTTATTAAAGTCATCATCAAGGGGAACATAACGGATATTGATAATCGGAATGTCCTCTATCATGTCTACTGACGGCTGTGCCGGGAAATACCTGATATAATCCGGAATTATTTCCGCTTTAATTCCGACTTTCTCACAGCTTTCCACTAGTTCATTAATTTTATAATAGTATTTCAAAGGAATGGCCAAAACAACCCTGTCATATCTATTTCTTTCAAGGACCTGGTCCATCTGCTTGAATGAACCGATAATTCTACTGCCTTCTACTTCCATTCCGACATGCTCGTCTCTTCCCAATAATCCGCTGACAACAAAACCCAAATATGGATTTTCACGAATTTTACGGGCAAATGTGAATGCCAACTCATTGTCTCCAACAATTAGAATATGTTTTAAATTCTTGTTGTTGACTCTCAAATTCTTTAAAATGCTTCTGATAATGAACCTTTCGATTATTCCGAAGAATGTTCCAATTATCGCCATCAAAAATAGCATGATTCTTGAAAAATCCGGCTGGTTTATGATAAATAAAATTGAAACTAACGCAAAGAATGCCAGAATGTTTACCTTGATTATCTGAGTAGCTTCTGAAAATATGTTTTTATATGTTCTGCGAGGCTTATACAAACCAAATGCGAAATATAAAATCAGATAAACTGGAATAACAGCCAATATTAAAAATAAAAGATAGCTGAAAAAGCCCAAATGACCTCCAATTGGACCGAATAAAGTGGTTTTAAACCTTAACCAAATAGAGCATAAAAGGGAAACAGATATAACTAAAATATCTATTAGAACCAATAAAATATTCAATGCCTTTTGATTTTCCTTTATCATGTTAACTACCTAAAAACTAGTTTGATTATATATTATGGTTTTAATATATAATTAATCTTTCTTTTTAAATATATTTAAGAATAATTTTAAAAGGCATAAAAGTGCTATTCCCAAATAAACAACCCAATTCACAATGAATGATGATTCACCGGCATGGTGTTTTTTATAATAGATGTACATTGCACGGTAAAATTCATAGATTAACTTGGATTTCTGTTTTTTGCTGCTTGCGCCCTTAAGATGGGTGATTTTTGATTCTCCATAGTAAATTATCTTCCAGCCGCCCTGCTTGATTCGATAGCACAGGTCGATATCCTCGCCGTACATGAAAAAAGTCTCATCAAGCAAACCTATCCGGTCAAGGGCATCCTTTCTGATGAACATGAACGCTCCTGTAAGGCAGTCTATTTCATAAATCTCATCATCGGGCAGGTCAGTCAAGTTGTAGTCGTCATCCTTACTGTTTGTGGGAATGTGGAATAATCTTATGAATGAGTTTTTAACGTTTGGAAAAGATCTTTTGCAGGCTTTGTCAAGTTCACCATTCTCCAAAAGAACCCTGCATCCACATGCACCGACATCTTCATGTTTTTCCATATAATCATAAATGTTTTCCAGGGTATTCTCCCACACAATAGTGTCTGAGTTTAAAAGCAGCTGATATTTGCCGCTGGCCTGTCTTAATGCCTGGTTGTTTCCGGCTGCAAAACCGTTGTTTTCTTTTGAAGCTATGAATTTTACATTATCCTTAAAATAATCTTTTAGGCGAGCTAAGCTATCGTCGCTGGATGCATTATCAACTACAAATATCTCATATGAGAATGGATAGTCATATTCCAAAATGGAATTTATGGTATTTTTTGTTAGCTCAAAAGTTTGATAGTTTACGATTACAACCGAAAGATCCATAGGAATCACTAGTTATTTTTTTAAAAATTTTAAGGTATTGATTATTAATCTGTATTCGATTTTAAAATAATTTTTTGTATTTTCTGATTTGAATTTGACTTTATCAATTTTGCTTCTACTTGACAGGCCTTCCCTTATGCCTGACATGTAAGTTGAACCGAATCCCTTTTTTTTAAAGAACACATACTTAATTAAAAATCCGAAAAACAAGAATATGAAATTTACGATTTTCAAAGGTATCGGCAGGTTCTTATAGACAACCCAAACGTTATTTCTGGCAGCCAAGCGAACCTTGAATTCATTGTATCTGCTTCCTGAAGTTGCAGACCCTATGTGGTATACGATGGCATCGGGACACAATAAATTCTTGTAACCGTTGATTCTTGACCTGATTGCCAAATCCACATCTTCCATATATGCAAAAAAGTTATCGTCAAACATTCCAAGCTCCAAAAGCAGGGATTTCCTGTACATTGCCGCACCGGCACATGCTGAAAATATTTCACAAACCTCTGTGTATTCATCTGAGCTGTGGTTCTCTCCTGTCTTTTTAGTCCAGGCAAGCAGGTTATATTCATCTCCAACATCATCAATCAATTCTTTGTTGTTGTATTGAAGCATCTTGGCCTGAAGAGAAAAAATATTGTCATCAGAAGACATCAAATCTACCAATGCCTTAATGGATCCTTTCTTGACTTCAGTGTCATTGTTTAAAGAAAAAATAAATTCATGCTGAGCTTTCTCGATTCCCTGATTTACAGCCGGTGAAAATCCGACATTTTCAGTGTTTTCAATAAGTATTACCGGGAAATTGAAAGTGCTGTTTTCAATATATTCCTTGCTTCCGTCAGTTGATGCATTATCGACTATGATGACCTCTCCGATAAGCTCTGAATCATCATTTAAGGATTCAAAGAAAGTCTTTAAAAATTTTTCCCCGTTATAATTTGGTGTTACTACAGAAACCTTCATGCTAATCAATCGAATTTTTTAATCTTTTCCATGTTTTATAATATAATTTTGGACTTAATAAGAATAATTTAATTTTGGATTTGAACTTGCCGTCCCCTTCATATTTGGATAATTTGGTGAGCAAGTCAAGCTCCTTCATTTTGCCGAGCACCTCATCAAAATCATAGCCGTTGTAGAAGAAGTAGTTCATGTTTCCGAATATTGCCTTTGGAATTCTTGAGGTAATAATCAAGTTGGCCAAATCATCCCTTCCCTGGCTTTTATAAAATTCAGCCAGATTCTCAAAGATATCTATAACATCAAAACGCCTGAACTCGGTTGTGTTGATGGCTGATTCGGAGTGCTGGATGTAATAGTAGGTAGCCTCATTGCTGATGGCGATTTCCGCTCCATAAATTAATGCCCTAAGCGCAAAATCTATGTCTTCACCATAAACCAGGTCAGGATTGAACCTTATGTTATTATCATTGACTATGCTTGCTTTGTACATCACTTGCCAAAAGTTGAATGGCATTTCCATATTCAGTTCCTTTTTGATAAAGTCATCGCAATACATTAGTTCGGAGGCAAAATGATGGGGTTTGGATAACTTATCTCCATCCTTTTTAATGAATTGTATTAAACTGAAGTCTGTCTGACCGTTATATAATTCAGACAGGTGATTTCCGGTTACATAATCATCAGCATCAATAAATACTAAATACTTTCCGTTTGCCTCATCAATTCCACAATTTCTTGCACTGCTTACCCCTGAATTTTCCTGATGTATGACCTTATAGGAAATTGTTGACTTGGACAATTTCTGATTGATTATCTCCAGGCTGCCATCGGTTGACCCGTCATCGATGACAATCAATTCAAAACTTCTAAAATCCTGATTGATTATAGAATCGAGTGTTGTACCTATATATTCTTCGCTATTATAAACTGGAACGATAACACTAACATCAATATTATCCATTTTATCCCTCATTATTTAAAAGAAAATTTACAATGCGCTCAGATGAATGACCGTCTATTTCATCAAATTGGGTCTTTACAAATTCTGATATTTTGCTTTTATCAAATTTATTATTTTCAATCACATCAATCAGCTCATCAGACGTGTGAACGATAGGACCTGGAACGGTTGTTTTGAAATCATAGTAAAATCCACGTTCATTTTTCAAATATTCATCCAAATCATAAGTGAAAAAGACAGTAGGCTTGTTTAAAATAGAATATTCAATCATGATTGATGAATAATCGGTTATCAAAACATCACTGATCAGCATCAACTCCTGTTCCGATTCATATCCGCTTACGTCAATATATTTTCCTTTTGAAGATATGTCCTCCTTATAGAAGTTCTTTATCTTTGGATGGAGTCTTAAGGCCAGAACATACTCATTTCCCAATCTTGCGTTAAATTCTTCCAAATCAAGATAGCTGAAAACATTATTATATTTTTCCTCATCTCTAAAGGTTGGAGCATAGAGAATTATTTTCTTATCCTGTGATATTCCATATTTTTGACAGAAATCCTTTTTCAGTTTATCCAAATCACGGTTTTCAAAGTAATAATCCATTCTTGGAAGTCCCAATGCCTTGATTTTGGACTCGGGCATTTGAAAAGCTTCACTATAATATCCTATGATGTTTTCAGAGGTAACTATCAGATAATCCGTATTTTCAGAAATTTTACTTAATATTTCTCTGCTTTCAATATCAACAGAGCCTCCGAACTTCTTTGAAGCTCCCGGAGCGTGCCATAATTGTACAATTGTATTCCCATCTCCGAATTTCATGAAAGCCAGCGGGAAAAAGTTATCGTTTAAAAATATGTATTTGGAGCTTGCCAGCTTTTTGAAACTGCTGAAAGACAATTTGTCCTTGTAAAAGAAATGGAAGTCAAAATTTCCCCTTTTTTCAAATTCCTTTTTAATATAATCCAAATTGCCTTTAAATGATTCTCGAGAATCAATTATAAAAGAAATTCTGTTTTTTTCAACATCTGCATGTTTGAATAAACTAAACATCAAACCATACAGTTTATGCTTTAGATAAGACATGAAAATCTAATGTAAAAATGAAAGCATTCCTGGAATTGCCCCTGCCATTGCCTGTACACCTAAAATGAAAATAGCTAAACCACCGATGAAATTGATAACCCTAGCATATTTCATTGCTACTTTTGTACCGAATGTTCCAACTAAAAACCACATAAGGACGGCAATAAAACTCAAAATAGCCAAACCCAAAGGATCAACGTGTGCAGCAACACCCTGAGCGGCTAAAATCAAGTTTTCAATGTTTCCAAAGACTATTAAAGGTAAGAAGTGCATTATTTCAGGATCCATTCTATTCACCCCTAATTGAAGTAATCATCGCTTGGGCTCCTAAAATGAAAATAGCTAATCCACCAATGAATTCGATAAAACTAACATAATCTATAAGCATCTGTGTTCCAAAAGTTCCAATTGCTAACCATGACCCTACACAAATAAAGCTTGCAATTGCTAATTTAATTGGATTCACACCTGCTACAACGCCTTGTGAAGATAGCACTAAATTTTCAATATTCCCAAAAATAATTAATGCTACAAAAGGCAAATATTGCTCCAACATTAAAATCACCATTTCCCCAAATAAAATAATCTAACATGATTATTATATTAAAATTAATATATAAAATTATCCATATTTCAATGAAATTTTTAGATTACATTCTGAAAAATAATTGATAATATCAATTAAAAATATTAAATTATTTAAATAAAATTAAGAAAAATAATAAAAAAATGAATATTATAAAAAAAAGAGGTATGTTTCAAGTGTAAAATCACTATCTGTTGGCATACATTTTTTCATAATACTCCTGATATTGGCCGCTTTTAACCTGATTTGTCCAATCCTGATTGTCAAGATACCATTGGATTGTCTCTTTAATACCTACTTCAAAAGTATAATCGGGACTCCAGCCCAATTCATTTTGGATTTTACTTGAATCTATTGCATAACGTCTGTCATGCCCTAAACGGTCAGTGACGAATTCAATCAATGACTCGTCCTTGCCTAAGGTTTCAAGTATCAGCTTAACGATGTAGATGTTTTCCTTTTCGTTGTTTCCGCCAATATTGTATACTTCACCAAGCTTTCCTTCATGCAGAACCAGATCGATGGCTGTACAGTGGTCATGCACATGAAGCCAGTCCCTGATGTTTTTCCCGTCACCGTAAACAGGCAATTTCTTATCCTCAAGAGTGTTTGAAATCATCAAAGGGATTAACTTTTCCGGGAATTGATAAGGCCCATAATTGTTTGAACATCTGGTTATATTTATAGGCAAATCAAAGGTTTCAAAGTATGCTCTTGTAATCAAATCTCCGCCGGCTTTTGAGGCTGAATAAGGACTATTAGGCTGTAGAGGAGTGGTTTCTGTAAAGTACCCTGTTTTGCCTAAGGTACCGTAAACTTCATCGGTTGAAATTTGGATGTACTTATCAACGCCGTATTCCTTTGCAGCATTCAAAAGAACCTGTGTGCCCAATACATTTGACTTAATAAATATCTCTGGGTCCGTAATGCTTCTGTCAACGTGACTTTCAGCTGCAAAATTGATAACATAATCACATTTTTTAACTAAATCATCCACAACGTCCTTGTCTCTGATATCACCTTTAACAAAGGTGTAATTGTCCTTGTCTTCAATATCTTTCAGGTTTTCAAGGTTTCCGCAATAGGTTAATGCATCCAAATTTATGATATGGTAATCTGAGTATTTGTTAACCATATATCTTACAAAATTACTTCCAATAAAACCTGCTCCACCTGTAACTAGAATATTTACCATAATAATCACTAATATTTAATTTTAGCCTCTTTAAAGCTTTTCAATTCTTTATCCTTATCTGATAATATTATCTCATCGATTCCATCCAGTGGCCAGTCAATGCCAATGTCCTCATCATCCCATTTTATTCCGCTTTCATCTTCGCCGTGATAGAATTCTGTGCATTTGTAAACGAATTCCGCTTCATCTGACAATACCAAAAACCCATGGGCAAATTTGGGAGGAATGTATATCTGCTTTTTATTCTCTTCGGACAGTATTTCACCATACCATTTTCCGTAAGTCGGTGAATCTCCCCTTAAATCCACTCCAACATCAAAGACTTCACCTTTAATGACACGGACCAATTTCCCCTGCGGATAGTTCAACTGTAAATGAAGGCCTCTAAGAACACCTTTTGAGGATTTTGACTGATTGTCCTGAACGAAAGTCAAGTCATGACCTGCCTCCTTAAAGTCATTTTCCTGGAAGGTTTCCATGAAGTATCCTCTGTTGTCTTCAAAGACAGTAGGCTCCACCACAAACATGTCCTCAATCCCGGTTTCTGTGAATTTAAATTTCCCCATAATAATCATCTTTTAGCTAAATTAAATAAATATTCTCCATAATCTGTTTTTTTAAGCTCTTCAGCGGTCTTTAATAATTGTTCTTTACCAATATATCCTTTAAGATAGGCAATCTCTTCAAGGCAAGCAATGTATAAACTTTGTCTTTTTTGAACTGTTTCGATGAAGTTTGCAGCTTCAAGAAGTCCTTCGTGGGTTCCTGTATCAAGCCAAGCCATTCCTCTACCTAAAAGCTCTACTTTCAGCTTTCCGCGCTTCAAATATTCCTCGTTGACAGAAGTGATTTCAACCTCTCCCCTGTCTGAAGGCTTTACTTTTTTGGCTATTTCAATTACATCATTGTCATAGAAATATAGGCCCGGCACGATATAATTTGATTTTGGTTTTTCCGGCTTTTCTTCAATTGACAGTACGTTCCATTCATCATCAAATTCCACTACACCGAATGCTTCAGGATTGTTAGTGTAATAACCGAATATTACTGCTCCTTCCTCAATGTTGGTTGCCCTTTCAAGTATTTCAGTGAACCTGTGACCATGAAATATGTTGTCACCTAAAATGAGTGCAACATTATCGTCCCCAATAAACTCTTCACCTATGATGAATGCTTCCGCAAGCCCGTTGGGATTTTCCTGAACTTCATATTCAAATTTAATTCCCAGACTGGATCCGTCACCGAGCAAATCCTTATACATTGGCAAGTCTCTAGGAGTGGATATAATCAATATTTCCTTAATTCCTGAAAGCATTAAGACAGAAATGGGATAATAAATCATTGGTTTATCATAAAGTGGTAACAACTGCTTGGAAACCGCCTTGGTAATTGGATAAAGGCGGGTTCCGGAACCACCTGCAAGCACTATACCTTTCATACGATTCTCTCCAAATTATACTATTAATTTATATTTTATTATACATGCTATAAATAACTAATTTAACAAAAAAGATTATATTCAAAAAAATTGTCATGAACTCTTAAAAAAAGAAAAAAGCAAGGAAAATAATATTCCTTGTATTAGTTCAATTACTGCATTTGCAGAAAGCATGAAAATGTTCAGTGAAATCACTCAGTTGGGCACTTCAGGAACATTTCCATATCCTGATGCATTGAGTTTCACTTCCATTGGCGGAATTACTACCTCTTTACCAGTCATTTGATGGGTTTCTGGATTGCGTTCGATTTTAAAGGTATTACTATTATAGTTTTGTGTCCAGACAAGATCGTTGAGGATTTGTTTGCCGTCTTTGAATGCTTTGGTCTGCATATCATTACAATAAGAAGTGATATAGCTTGCCCTGGTGTTATTGTCCTTGATTTTTTCCGCCTGTGCGATTACCTTACTCATTCCAGAGAACATGTTGCTTTCCGCTTCATGCCAGTACGCTTGAACAGGCTCACCATAGATTTTATAGTTTTCCGATCCCACACATCGAGTGCAAAGATCCTTAAAGACATAATATGGATATTTATTTGAGTCAAACACTCCACTTTCATTTGCAGACTGATTAGCGACATAAGGCTCGCTGACATTTATACAGTCATTGGATAGTGGCACATACACTCCATAAACTGGCGGACCGCAACTGATCCAACTGACACATGACATTTCTGCTGGAAGATTCGGGAACACCTGTATCATATGAGCACTTAATGTTGTATCACTTCCAATCACTCTCATATCTACTCTACCGGTCTCATCAGGCGAATATTTCGTTCCCTCATATCTATTGCGATAAATTTGAGAGACATCTTCTATTGAAACTTTCTCATCCGGTGAAAAACAGAGCGGATACAGGGAATTATGACTGTAGATTGAACTGAATTTTGAAGGCGCCAGAATATGGTGTCCAATCCATGTCCTCATATGAGAGTAATCAACAGTAGTCTGCTTTCCGGAATATGTATCAAACAAGTTAATTTCATTATTCTTACCATGCACGGCGAAGCCCTTTTCTTCCGCAAGAGAAATTAAATCCTTAGATGTGATATTATCTTCATAGTCTGACAAGTACTCTAAAGAAAACTCATTGCCAAAGACTGACACCTTATCTGCCGGCAATTTCACTGCAGCATACTGATGTCCTGTATATATCTCAACATACCATACCTCGTTCTGATCAGCAATTATTGCAATATCGGAGCCGCTGCTTCCATACTTGTCAACGAGTCCCAAAAGAGTTTCTACAGCTTCTCTAGCTGTTTTGCTCTGGCAAACAACAAGATCTGTTGCAGTAAATTCACAAATACCCTCTTTCACTAGCGGGTCCGCTTGCAATGAAGCATTGTTTGGAAAGGCCGTAACGGACATGGTCATGGCTACACCATATTCGTTTGTGCATGTAGCCGCATCATGGACACCCTCATTGCGTACTACTGTACTGTTCATAAATGGTGTCGCAGTGTAGTGATAAGTGGTTGCCGGAATCTCGGTCTTTACCTTTCCATCCGGACTTACAGGCATCAAGCGACCCGGTTCGTTCTCCACCCTTGGAGTCACAGTGATATGATTTCCAAAAACCCCCTGAAGGTCATTTGATCTTGCAACAATTATTGAGCCGTCGGCACTGACATCCTGACCTACATATACTGCGGTACATGCTGAGCAGGCCTGCATACTGCACACAAGCAGTATACACAAAACTAAAAACATCAATTTTTTGGGGAAATATTTAAAATTGAACATGAAAATTCTCCTTAAACAAATCGTGTGTGTTTCTTTATTCTATGAAAAAATATTTGATAAAGTTATTTTATTATTCATAAAAACTATTATATTTGTAAAATATGTTTAAACCTTTATCATCGAGTATATAAATATATAACTATTATTATTATCCATAAACACTTTAAACTGCCGTTAAACCTAATCTAAAAACACAACTAAGCCGATATAAAATAAAAAAGAAAAAAAGAAATTAATAAATGATTTTAATAGTCAAAAACTGATTTTCATCGGCCGCATCCTGAAAAGTATCGATGATATCCCCATCAACTTCACCTGCATTGACCAGTTCAATTTCACATTCAATTTCTGTGAGACAGTCATATAATGCATCAAGATTTTTTCCATAGTAATCAGGCAAATTCAAAGCTTCCTTCAAATAGTCATGCCCCTCTTTTTTTATTAAATTGCCGTCTAATTGCATTTTAAACCTCTTTGAATGTATTATAGTGGTCGTCAGTATAATAAACCTTATAGTCACCGGTATTGTATACTATCCTTTCGGCACCGCGCTGTGTTCCATTTGCATTTATATCGCATTCTATGTATTTGGAATCGCTGTCAGGAAGCACATGCTGCCTGTTGGTGAATCTATCTCCGCCAATACTCTTTCCCGGAGCATATTTCTTAAGGGGTCCCCCATGCCAGCCAAGGCTTTGAGCTTCCTTTTTTGTTATATAGTTGCTTGGAAGCTTGTGAAACTCCTTAATGTATGCTGAAACCTCTTCAACTGTACAGTACTGTCCGTCTTCAACAACATTGACATCGCCTGCCTTATCATTACCGAAATTCAGGAAATCAAAAAATCCTGCACTGACAACTGAAATGCTTATGAAAGCGATGAACAATGCTATGATTAAAAATAACTTTTTATTCATATAATCAACTCAATATATTCTTTGATTGCTTCTTTATAACTTCGAAGTGGCTTGAATCCTTTTTCAACCCAATTCTTATTTTTCAAAACAGAATAACTTGGCCTTGGAGCGGGCCTTGCAAACTCAGATGCTGTCACCGGAACCACATTAATGTCCTTTTGTGCAACTTCAAAAATGTATCTTGCAAACTCACACCATGAACAGCTTCCGGAATTTGTCAAATGGTATATTCCATAATAATCCGTTTCGATTAGCTCGGAAATACCAAAAGCCAAATCTGGAGTGTATGTCGGTGTTCCGACTTCATCATAAACGACAGTTATTTCTGAATGGCTTTTGGCCAATTCAAGCATTGTCTTTGGGAAATTCTTACCGTTGATTCCATATAGCCATGCTGTCCTTATAATGAAATATTCATCTAAAATTTCCTGTATGGCCAGTTCTCCTTCGAGTTTGCTCTTACCATAAACACTAATTGGGCCAATTTCCCCATCTTCTGCAATAGGTTCTCTTGCAGTTCCATCAAACACGTAATCAGTGCTTATATGAACAAGTGGACAGTCAACTTCCCTGCATGCCAGAGCCAGATTTCTAACACCCTCTCCATTGACGGCATATGCAAGGTCACGGTTTTCCTCGCAACCGTCAACATCGGTATATGCAGCAGCATTGATAACAATGTCCGGCTTTGCATCGCAAACAAATTCGATTGTATGATTTTTATCTGTAATGTCCAATGTTTTAGAATTTGTCAAAATTAATTCATGATTTTCCAAAACATTGATTAAATCATGGCCCAACATTCCGTTAGAGCCTGTTATTAGAATTTTCATATTATCACTTAAAAATTTAATATTAGTTTTTATATATGTTTGAAGTAATATTAATTAATAATGGAGTTGGAATTATGAAAGTATGTATTATTGGTCAAGGCTACATTGGACTACCAACAGCCGCATTATTCGCTCGTAACCACTGTGAAGTGGTAGGTGTCGACATATCAGAAGAGATGATAAAAAATCTGAATAAGGGAATTATCCACATCGAAGAGCCTGGAATATCCGACATCATCAAAAAAGCTGTTGAACTAAAAGTGTATAAAGCAAGCCTAACTCCACAAAAAGCCGATGCTTTCATAATTACCGTGCCAACACCATACATAGTTGAAAACTACAGCTGCGATTTGAGCTATGTAATAACTGCATGTGAATCAATTCTGCCTTACCTTGAAAAAGGAAATACTGTAATCATCGAATCCACAATAGCTCCTATGTCAACAGATGAGACAATAAAGCCTATCTTTGAAAAGGCAGGATTTACAATTGGAAAAGACTTGTACCTTGCGCATTGCCCTGAAAGAGTGCTTCCAGGAAGGATCATTGAAGAATTAATACACAATGACCGCATAATTGGTGGAGTTACACCAGAATGTGCCAAAAAGGCTTGTGAAGTTTACGGGCAGTTTGTTGAAGGAAACTTGATGCTAACAGAAGCAAAAACCGCAGAACTTTCAAAATGTATGGAAAATACATTCAGGGATGTTAACATTGCTCTTGCAAATGAACTTGCTAAAATTTGCACTGAAATCGGTGTAAATGCACTTGATGTTATTGAAATGGCAAACAAACATCCAAGAGTCAACCTGCACTCACCAGGTCCGGGTGTTGGAGGACATTGCCTTGCAATAGACCCTTACTTTATTTATGCAAAGGCACCTGAGCAGGCAAAAATCATTAAACTGGCACGTGACACCAATAATTCCATGCCTGATTTTGTTGTTGAAAATACTAAAAAAATTATTCAAAAGGGTAAAATAGCCATATTGGGCGTTTCCTATAAGGGCAATACCGGAGATGACAGGGAAAGTCCGGCTTATGAAATAATTGCCAAATTAAGCAGCAATTATGAAATAGCTATACATGACCCTCACATTACCAATCCCGATTTCGTCAGTCTGGATGAGGCGACAAAAGATGCGGATCTGATTTTAGTGCTATGTGACCATGACGAATTCAAAAACCTGGATTATGATTTGATAACTAAAAATATGACTAATCCGATAATATTTGATACAAAAAATATAATAAAAGAAGTTCCAAACGAAATTAAATTATATAATTACGGGAACTTATACAAATTGAATTAAAAATTAATTGATTGGTCTGGTTGTATTTGATGGCCATTCCATGCTTTTTGACTACTCCATTCTTCAGATGGTGATTCCCAAAATACATCATTGGCTTTTAAACCTAAAGGTAAAAATACTGTACAGCATGCATAAAGACTGCCTGTATCAATGTTATCTTCACAGATTTCTATTTGTGACGCATTCAATCCACAAATCAACCATCCTTCAGAGTTAAAGTTTTGATTACCTTCAAATTGCCTTTTAATAACCTTTGTAAGTGCACATCTGACCTGTGCAGGTGAAATGTTTCTTGGTAAAATTTTCAGTAAGGCGGCTTGTGAAAGCAAGTGGAAAATGCCACAGCGATAAGATAAAGCTTTACCTAAAAGCGGATATGTTCCTTCAGGAGAAATCATTCTTTCAAGTTGAGAGGACAATCTTGAGGATCTCATTAACTGCACATCCAAAAATTCCCCATCCCTAAGACTATACTTTCTCATTACGCGCAAGATATCATTGAGCATAGGATGTATAACTAAACTGTTAAAATAACCCACCTCAAAATCTGTGCCGTCAGAGTAAATTGCATCTCCAATGTAGAATTCATCTCTAAATTTGGATACAGCATAAGTCAATCTCTCCATATCACATTCCCCTGTGAATTCTAAAAGAGCCGCTTCAATCATAGAAGTGTATAATAACCAATGATTTTCAAAAGGTGCTATAATCCTTGTATTTTTGAATTCGCGGATTATTCTGGCTTGAACATCCATCGGTAAATTAAGCCAAATTTGATTTTTAGCTCTGAGTAATCCTTGAGCAAATAAAGCAACATCAACTAAAGATTGTTTAGGTTCTACAACAAAGATATAATCATTGCTATTTGTACTAACAGCATTTCTAATGGACTGTAAAGTTAAACGAATATATTTCTCACGAACTTTACCTTCTTCAGAAATATCAGGCCCCAATTCCAACCAAGGAGCGATACCATTAAAAACACGAGCAAAAGCTTCAAGATAAGAAAACTTCTGTCCTTCAGAAGTGTTTGATTCAAAAGGCATTGTTTTTCTAAGTGACCCCTTTGACAGATTATTAAGGACAGGAAATGCTATTTTTTGTAATGTTGAAACCCAAAAAATCCTATCTTCCCAAACAGGAGCTTCTTCCTCGATTATTTGAGGTTCTTCTTCTTTTTTGAATCTTTTAAAAAATGAGTTGCTCATAATTTATATTCTGTCAAACATTATATATAAATATTAAAAAGGGTTTATATATTTTGATTAATATAAATAATTATCATTACTAAGAGGTTAGAAATATGCCAACAATGTCAGAAAAAATATTAGCTAGGGCTTCAGGAAAAGAGAGTGTAGAAGCTGGAGATATTATTATAGCAAATATTGATATAGCAATGACCCATGATTTAACAGGGCCTCTTTCTGTTGAGTCTTTTGAAAAGATTGGTGCTGAAAAGGTATGGGATTCCTCAAAAATTGTTATTCCATTTGACCATCAAGTGCCTGCCGATTCAATAGATTCCGCCAATAATCATATTTTAATGAGAGAATTCGTTAAAAAACATGATATTAAGCATTTTTATGATGTTAATGCAGGTGTCTGTCATCAAATTTTACCTGAAAAAGGTCATGTGGTGCCCGGAGACGTTATTGTAGGTGCCGATTCACATACCTGTACTCATGGTGCATTGGGTGCATTCGCAACAGGTATCGGTTCAACCGATATGGCTATGGTGTTTGCTGAAGGTAATTTATGGTTCAAGGTGCCTGAAACAAACAGATTCAATATTACCGGTGAGTTAAAGGACAATGTATATGCCAAGGATGTTATTTTACATATTATCGGTGAAATGGGTGCAGACGGATCCACATACAAGGCCTGTGAATTTGCAGGAGAGACCATCTCAGACATGACCGTTTCAGACAGAATGGTTCTATGCAATATGGCAATTGAGATGGGTGGAAAAACAGGTTTGGTGGAACCGGATGAAAAAACTATCAATTACGTTGAAAAACGTTCCGATAAGCCTTACAAAGTGTTCAAGACTGATTTGGACTCATCTTCACTTAATATAATTGATGTTGACGTTAATGATTTGGAGCCTCAGATAGCCTGTCCTCACAATGTTGATAACGTAAAGCCAATCAGTGAGGTGGACGTAGAGATTGACCAGGTATTTTTAGGTTCATGTACCAACGGCCGAATCAGCGATTTGAGGGATGCCGCAAAGATTTTAAAAGGCAATAAAATAGCTAACGGCACCAGAATGCTAGTCATACCTGCATCCAAAGAAGTTTACTCAAAAGCGTTGGACGAAGGATTAATTAGAATATTCGTTGATGCAGGAGCTCTTGTATCCGCTCCATGCTGTGGCCCGTGTCTTGGAGGTCATACCGGAATTATAGGACCTGATGAAGTGAGCCTTTCCACATCCAACAGAAACTTTAAGGGAAGGCAGGGAAGTCCTGATGGAAAAGTTTATTTATCCTCTGCTGCTGTTGCTGCGGCTTCAGCAATTGAAGGAAGAATTGTGGCACCGGAGTGATTATATGAAAGGAACAGCTTGGAAATTTGGAAATGATATAGACACTGACATTATAGTTCCCGGAAGATACTTAATTTATACTGATGAGGAAAGATTATCACAGCATTGTATGGAAGGACTTGATGCTGACTTCAATAAGAAATGCAAAAAAGGAGACTTTATCGTAGCTGGAACAAATTTCGGATGCGGCTCTTCAAGAGAACATGCCCCAATTGCACTTAAGGGTGTTGGCGTGTCAGCCGTGATTGCGGAATCATTTGCAAGAATCTTTTATAGAAATGCTACTAATGTAGGGGTTCCTCTTCTTGAAGCTCCCGGAATTACAGAACTCGTGGAAAATGGAGATGAAATTGAAGTGGATATGGACGAAGGAACCATTACTACTTCAGATGGTGAAAAGATCACATTTAAAAAATTGCCTCCATTCATGTTAGAAATTTTAAATCAAGGTGGTTTAATTGAATACCTCAGAAACAAAAGATAAATATCAGATTGCAGTCGTTCCAGGTGATGGAATCGGCAAAGAGGTTATGAAAGCAACATTGGATGTTTTAGATGCATTGGATATTGATTTTGAATATGTCTATGGAGATGCAGGAGACGAATGCCTTGAAAAGACAGGCACCGCACTGCCAAAAGAGACTTTAGATATCATTAGAGAAGCTGATGCATGCCTATTTGGTGCAGCTGGTGAAACTGCAGCTGACGTTATCGTTAAAATACGTCAGGAAATGAAAATGTTCGCTAATTTAAGACCTGTTAAAGCTTATCCTAATACTAACTCATTATTTGACAACATTGACTTTATGATCGTGCGTGAAAATACTGAAGGAATGTACATTGCCGATGAGGAATCATACACTGATGAAGGGGCAATAGCAAGACGCATTATAACAAGAGAAGCGGAAAGACGCATCATTGACTATGCATTCAAATATGCAAAGGACAATGGTAAACGTAAAGTAACCGCAGTTCATAAGGCCAATGTGCTGAAAAAAACCGATGGTCTGTTTCGTGAGATTTTCTATGAAGTTGCAAAGGATTATCCTGACATTGCAACTGAGGACTTTTACGTGGATGCAACCGCAATGTATCTCATCACACAACCTGAAAGCTTTGAGGTTATCGTGACAACCAATCTTTTCGGAGACATCCTATCAGATGAAGGAGCAGGCCTTGTTGGAGGACTTGGCTTGATACCATCCGCAAATATTGGAGAGGATGGAGCATTGTTTGAACCTGTCCACGGTTCAGCGCCTGACATTGCAGGCCAGAACAAAGCCAACCCAATAGCTATGATGCTTTCAGCAATAATGATGCTTAGATATTTAGGTGAAAATAACGAAGCTGACAGATTCGAGGCTTCAATACTAAAAGTACTGAATGATGCTAATACTTTAACCGGGGATTTGGGCGGTTCAGCTACAACCGATGAATTGACCGGTGAAGTTATAAATAACTTGTAAAGGAGAAATAATAAATATGAATTTTAAAAAATTAACCAAAATGCAAATGGCAGCACTTTTTATCATATTCATTATGGTAGTAAGTGGGGTAGCAGGATTTTTACTTATCATATTCGGTGGTGCCGGATAATTAAAGAGGATTGATAAAATGGCAAGATATGAAATAGCAGCAGTAGTTGCTGAATTTAACTATGATATTACACAAATGATGTTAGAACTGGCTCAAGCAGAAGCAAAAAACAGAGGCTGTGAAATTACTAAAGTGGTTGCAGTTCCAGGCGTATTCGATATGCCTCTTGTAATCAAAAAATTATTGCAGAAAGGGGAATACGATGCAATCATTACCCTCGGTGCTGTAATTGAAGGTGCAACCGACCATGACCAAATCGTGGCACAACACGCTTCCCGTAAAATTGCTGATTTAGCACTTGAATATGATACTCCAGTGGCTTTAGGAATTACCGGTCCTGGTATGACCAGAATGGATGCTCACAGACGTGTCAAAAACGCAAAAAGTGCAGTTGAAGCAGCTATCAAAATGTGCGACAGATTAAAAGAAATCTAGTGATTAGATGGAAATACTAAAGCCTAACGAATTAAGAGAAAAGTTTAATGACCCATGGATAGCTCCATACGAAAAAGTATTGACTATGGTAGATGGGGATAAGGTGGAGCTCGTAGAGTACCATCCATGCATTTCAGGATCTCATTGGTTACTGCATCAGTACAGAAACAATTCAGAGCTCATTGATTCCGCTTACCGTGATGGAAACAAGCATGTTTACAAATGCCATGTCGGTAAGGCTCCACTTGACCTGAAAGCAAGTTTCAATGCTGCAGGAATAGATGAGATTATCGTTGATGGCGATGAGGTAAAAGTTACCCATGCAGGCCTTGCCGGAGCAGGAGTCGGAGCCGGAATGTGCAGAGGAATGGGTGAAGGTGTTAAATATGTTGAGCTTATTCAAGTTGGAGGAGGCTCAAAAGCAGGTAAAGCTACAGTTGTGACACCTAAACTTGAAAAGGTAGTTATCGGTGTTGACGATACAGACACCAAAGATGCTGGCGCTACCTGGACAATGGCTCATAATCTAGGAGTTGAACTTGCAGGAATGGGCTTTGAATACTTGGACCACATTATTGTTCAACTGTATCCTCATAATCCACACAAAACACAAAACTGTGTTTCAATTGCTCTTACTTTCGCTGTTGAAAGTGATAAAAAGCAGGATTTAATTGATAATGTTATTGAAATCCTTAAAAGAGACACATTATCTGATAAAACAGCAATTGCCATCTTGGAAGGTTTAGACATTCCGGAAAAGTTAAGAGAATATTCAATTGCTACAAAATCCGGAATGATGGACGTTGAAACTGCAGAATCTGTTGCAGAAGAATTGAACATTCCATTGATTGCGGTTACCGGTGAACAAGGTAAAGTCGGCGCTCTTGCAGCCCTAGGACTTTATGATGATGTTGAAGAAGCGGTAAAAGCTTATGAAAAAGAAATCTAGATTAATTCTAGATTTTAACTTATTTTTTTAATACTGAATTTTAAATATATGTGAAAAACAACCCCGTTGAAAAAATAAACTCGAAAAAATCAAACAGGGTCATTGATCACATAAATATTTTGTCATACGTTTTCTTTTATTTGAAAAATCTTTTTTTCAAAAAATTATTACAAATAAAAAGGCATATGTCCCACCCGCCTGCCCTAAAATAATGAAATGTTTTCCATTATCCTAAACTATGAACCTGATTACTTGAAAATGCATAATGTTTCATCCTTATTCATATCATGGTATAACTCCGCCTTGTCTTCATCAAAGTCTATAACCTGTATCATGGAATACACTTCCTCACTCAAATTAGGATTGATATCTTTCAGTATATTCGGATAATCATAGACCATGTCTCTGTTGAATTCTAATTTCTTCTCATTTTCAAACAATGCACCGTAGTATATTTCCGCTTCCACCAAATCCTGAAACATGTGGCTTCCAAAAGACAATTCCGGCATATAGCCAACTTCACTATATGCTTCCTCCAGAATTGCAGAGAAATAACTGATATCAGCAAATACAACTGGAATACCCAATTCAGGAGAAGATGTGCCTATTCTTCCGGGAACTATCAGAATAGCTGTTTTATCGTTGTTCTTGCAATAAGCATTAACATCACTGATAACCCTGGATATTGAACTTTTCTGGGCATAAGGATATTCGTAATACTTGTGCGGATCAACATAGCAAATCGTGTCAATCTTGTTTTTACGTGACATTCCCATGGAGGATTCCTTAATGTGGAAAAAGACGTTTTTGTCTTCAGGCATCTCAATGGCCTCATCATTTACTGAAACCTGAAGAGGGCGGCATTGCAATAGATTTATATTGAATGAATTGTCCTCTCCAACATTGACTGTGTATTCAATGTCGACAGGGTAATCGTATGCTGTTTGTAACGTGCTCAGGATTTCTTTCATCTCGTCGATGAACTCCTTATTCTTTACGATTCCCTCACAGTTTACGAACACTATTTCACGACGTTGTCCACGATCCCGAAACATTCTTTCAGCTTCACGGTCATGTTCGACCAAAATTCTTTTTGCATACCTTGGAATTACACCTAAACCATCATCGACAGGTATATCATGCAAAGAGATATTCTTTAAATCGATAACATCAAGATAATGCTGTGAATATCTATGCTTTTCCTTTATATCCTTTGTTAGAGTCACTTCAGGCTTATCAAGATTGATGATTCTTGGATAATCCTTTTTTGTCCTGTCAACAGCTTTTGTACCAAGACCCATTACAAGCCTCAACATTCCCTTGCTGTTGTCCATGTCCGGAAGCGGAGAATATGGGCTGTATGAAAATCCGACACCTGCAGCTGTCGGGAATAAATAGTCTCCATGATAAGAGCCAGAAACCCTTTGAACCAGAAGAGCCATCTGTTCGTCAGTGTCGTCCAAACCGTTTATTTTCCTGTATTCCAAAGCGGAAATGTTCATTGTACTTGAATATACAATCTTTACAGCCTCTTCAAAAGCGGCTAGACGTTCCTCAAGACTGCCCCTATTTACACAGAACACAGATTCGTATTTGCCCGCAAATGCATTGCCGTATCCGTCTTCAAGGAAACTACTTGATCTGACAATTATAGGGTTCTGTCCGAAGTAATCCAATATGCGTATGAATTCCTTTTTAATTCCTTCCGGGAAGCTGCCGTTTTTAAGGGCTTCCTCCAGTTCCTTACCGTATTTGTAATAACCTTCCTGTGTCCTTTGCTTTACCCTAAGGTCCCACAAGTCGTTTGTAACTATATATGTATAGAATAAATCAGAACCTATATAGAACGAATCGTCAGGCTCAAAATTGTTGTATATGTCCGGACGGTCCTTTTCGATTATTTTTCTTGCAAGCAGCATTCCACATGTCTTACCGCCCACCAATCCGCTGCCGACACGACGGTCATAAATTGTGATGTAATCCTCAAAAGTGAAGTATTCCTTGATTTTAGAAAGCATCTTTTCATCTTTCGTCATCATCAGCTCACAGATCTTATCGCATTCCTCGTCAATGTTTTTGCCTTCCTTATACTCCCTTCTAACCTGAATCATATACCTTTCCCAGCTGTCCAGGGTTCGTCCATCCTGATATTTATCCGAATTGATGGTCTTGTAGTATTTGCTGACTTCCTGGCCATCCTGAAGAACCTTGACGAATCCTGTCTGAGGGTTGAACTTGTGTCCCAGAAACATGGTCTGGGAATACCTGTTCCACACCTTCAGCGGAGAAACGTAAACCTCTTCGGGGGAATTTGAGTACACATTCAGGAACAACTGTGTAGTTTCACGAATCTTGGCTATTGCATCATAAGAATGTCTTCCACGAATGATTGGGAAATATGCCACAGTGTCCAGTTGGAACAGGAACGGACAGGTGACCTTAAAGAAATTGCCCATCATCAAATCTGTTGACCAGACCGCCTGCAGGTCACTCAGGCAGTCAAAAACATAAAATGCGTCAAAGCCTTCCTTTTCGATGATTCTGTGAACTTCAAGAGTGAATGTTTCAAACTGGTTATATGGATTTACCTGATATATCTTAATCCCGTCACGTTCTATCATGCAAAACTCAGTGTCAGGATTATCCTGTTCAATTTCAAGCAGTTCAAAATCCTTATCAGTCATTTCTATTAATGGAGGATGATTAGCAAATCGAATGTATATCAAGTTCCTGCCATCCTCCTTTGCCTGTTTCACATATGGATTGACAAAGTAGGAAAATTCATTCAAGTTTGTTACATTCCATACTACATTATCTCCCAATCGGATATTGTCCAAAGCTTCATCAAGCCCGGGAATTCCGGATTTAATTCTATCGAATGCGGCCATAATAATGTCTCCTAATATTTATTTAATTTTTTTAAACCCCAATAATCTTGAATTTTATATTTTAACAATAATCACCAATTCCTCATCAAATTAATATTGTTTGCTTGACATTGGCACTCCTGTTAACTGTGATGCTTCCATGGTCAATGCAAGCAGGTCTTGACGTTCAAGATTTTCTATATCAGTGTTTCCTGCCTGTTGGGTCAAGGAGGTCACTTCCTGAGTCATTGCCTCTATATAATTTGCAACTTGCTGACCTTTTCTTATAGGATCCAGTCTTCTTCTGAGCACCCTGTCCTGTGTGGCAATTCCTTTAGGACATATTCCTTCAGAACAGCTTTGACAGACCTTACATCCTATTGAAATTAATGCGGAAGTTGCAACATACACAGCATCTGCACCTAAAGCTATTGCCTTTGCCACATCCGCACCGGACCTTATTCCACCTGCAGCCACAAGACTGACCTCACTTCTTAAGTTTATCTCCTTAAGTGCATCATCAGCCTTTACAATTGCTTCAATTGTAGGAATTCCCGCATGTTCTGTAACCACTTCAGGTCCGGCACCGGTTCCACCCTGCATACCGTCAACTACAATTATGTCTGCGCCTGCTTTTGCTGCAATCTTTACGTCCTGTTCGACCCTACCGGATGCGAATTTTACAATAATAGGTATTTTCCAATCGGTAATTTCCCTTAACTGGTTGATTTTCATGCCTAAATCCTCAGGCCCAACAATATCCATGTGCCTTGCAGGACTTAACGCTGAGGTTCCTTCGGGAATGTTTCTGACTCTTGCCACTTCAGCAGTCACCTTATGGGAAAGCAGATGTCCGCCCATACCTGATTTTGCACCTTGACCTATTTTTATCTCAACGGCTTCGGCATTGTTCAGGTAATTGGCTGAAACTCCAAAACGGCCGGATGCATACTGGGCAATCAGCTTATCGGCATAATGCCTCTCTTCTGGAAGCATTCCCCCTTCACCTGTATTGGTTATTGTGCCCACTTTACTGCTTCCAATAGCAAGTGCTATTTTTGCCTCTTTGCTCAGTGCACCGAAAGACATTGCTCCGATCATGATTGGAGTATCGATTTCAATTGGGTTTTCAGCAAACCTGTCTCCAAGCACTACTGAAGTCTTGCAGGTTTCCCTGTATGAATCTATTGGAGGTCTTGAAACCTGTGCAGGCAATATGCTTAAATCGTCAAATGTTGGGATTTTCCTGGTCAATCCACATCCACGCACTTTATATGCTCCGCTTTGGCTTTTACGTTTTATTTCAACCATTGTTGAATTTGACCAGATTCCTCTGCCCTCATCTACAAGAGGCCTGACATATATCGCATGTGTCGGACACATCTCTTCACATATTTTACATCCTACACAGTTTTCCTGATGAATAGGCAGCGGTTCGTCATTAATTACCTCATATACGTTGTGAGGGCAATTTGAATAGCAGCTGTAACAGTTTTTACATGCTGATTTTTTAGGATTGTCACATAAATACCAGCAGCAGCCAGGCCTATCATTGTTCTGTCTACATATCTCTATCTTTCTTTCAACAGTGAATGACATCTAATTTACCCCCTCTTTTATATCTTTTAACGGTTTGAATACCGGACAGACAGAATATTTTGTTCCACCTGATTTAACGATCTCATCAATGTCTCTTGTTATTTTTGCATAAGGCTTCCAGGCCAGATCATCTTTCTTATCAACAATGAGTGCCTCGGTAACGATTTCATTTGTCAGCAGATAGTCTAAAAGTGTAGTTACAATGGAACCGTCCTGTCCCTGGCTATGTTTTAATGACCTGACAGTCAGAACTTTAATAAAGTCTCCAATCGCTTTTGAATTGTCGTTTCGTAAATTTTGAGGTGTAAAAGTTCTCGGACAAACTGCAAAACATGCGTGGCAGTCTTGAGGGCATTCACCTCTCATTATCGGTTTTGTATCATCAATTGTTATCAGATTGTCTGGACATACATATTCACATGCTCCACAGAGCACACATGCCCCGATATCAATAATATTTGACTTCAAATCTAAAAAATTAGACTCTGAGATTTCCTTATTGATTGAATCGTCTGATTTTTCCCGCTGATACAATACCGGACGAGCAAGAAATTCCTTATTTTCTATATGTTCCAGATTTTTGCTAATTTTGTTTCCTGCAAGTTTATTCAATAAATCAAATTGAAATTCTGTAAGGTCTTTTGCTTCAATGAATTTCTGTTCGATTGCCCCATTGACTATTTCCTCGCCTTTTTGGGTTCTGACTATCACTGTTGACCAGCCGTCATCTGATCCTATTGATCCTATTGAAATATCAGATGTTTCGGAAGTCAGCTCGACACATATGTTACAGTTTTTTCTTATAATCCTTTTAGCTACTGATAAAGGTATTTTCACTGTTTGCCTGTTTTTCAGCAATAAAAATACGAATCCTTTATCTATCTGGAATTTTTCAATGTCGTCCATTTTCAAATCATATTCCTCTAAAAGATTTTCAAAGTACTTATATGAAAAATTCTCCATACAAAATAAGCCCAGTTTAACATCAATAGGGCTGTCAGTATAATGCTGCAGTTTGGATGCTGCCATAATTTCACATGGTGTTCCAACCATGGCTATTCTATGTTCGCTCATTTTCTTAGCTCCTATTGTATATTAACGATTTTTTTAAAATTCTTATAGTCCTCATCACTTAAATCAAAATCATATTGTGTTAAAATTTCTTTAAGCTCTTTTTGATCCTCTTGTGTGGTTTTATCCATAATGGCATTCTTTCCTAAGCTTTTCACATCCCCAAGAACATAAATGCTTCCCCTCATGATTGATTCGCCAACGTCATCGGTTACATCGCCGAGTATTATTAGTCTGCCGCCCATCATGAGAAGTCCTGTCATATATCCGCTGTTTCCGCCGATTATTACAGTTCCGCCTTTCATGATTTCTCCAGTTCTTGAACCTGTGCTTCCTTTAACTATTACGGTTCCGCCATAGATTCCCTGTCCTGCACCATCACCTGCAGTACCTTCAATAATCAGTTCCCCCTCTGTCATGTTGTCTCCGGCAAACCAGCCCGCATTTCCGTTGATGTGTATTTTTGGGCCGTTGACCATTGTTCCAACAAAATATCCGGCAGAACCATTTATTTCGATATCAACATCTTCAATCAAGCCTGCGCAGATATTGTGTCTGGATTCGGGATTGTTAATAATGAGTTTATCGTGAGTTGTGGCCTGTTCTTTTATGGTACGGTTTAATTCCTTCTCATCCATATTTTCTGCATTGATAACATATTCTTTCATAGATAAGCCTCCTCATTTAGATGGTGTAAGCTCTTGTTTCACCTGGAGCTATTTGCTCTATTTCGTTGGAATCTGTAACATCATGCAATGCCATTTCCTCTGAAGCTATTGCAAAAATTTCATCAGTTTCCACCATTACCCCCGGCCTGAGACCAAGCTTGTCCTTTGCAATGCCTATGCCGTTAGGTGTTCCAACCAAAATTGAAAATGGACCGTCCAAATCAATTACTGCTTGGTCAAGAGCTTCTTCTAATTTATAGCCTTGGTCAAGTTTATCCGCCATATAGTGAACGATGCATTCTGTATCGTTGAATGACTCAAATGTATGTCCTTTTCTCTCTAGAGGATCTCTTATTTTCCAGTAATTGGTGATTTGGCCATTGTGCACTACAGTTATGTCTGGTATGATGTAGCTTTGGTATGGGTGTGCATGATAGCGGTCCACACCACTTTCTGTTGCAAAACGTGTATGTCCTATTCCATGTGTTCCCATTCTGCTTGAAACATCGAACCTTTCTGCTATGTCCTTTACTTTTCCGGTGTCCTTTATCATTTCAAATGAATGTGAACCGTTGATTACTCTCACGTTTTCCAGTTCGTCTATTTCCCTTATACATGGCTGTAAAAGAGAATACTCATCCAATGCTATTTTGCATTTGTATACGTCTGAGTCGCCTACAGACTCAATTAATTGCTCTTCGAATATTGGGCTTATCTGATTTAATAGTGATTTTAAATTGTCTAATGCTCCTCTTCTTCTTTGTATTTCAATGTTTAATTGATAATAATTTTCAGGAAAATTTAAACTGCCGTAGATTGCATAACCTGCTGAATCCGGGCCTCTGTGCTGTAGGGATTCCAACATTGATGTCAATGCTTGGCCTACATTGTGAGTTTTTTTATCTTTGTATATTACACCTGCTATTCCACACATTTTTATACCTCCAAACAAAATAATAGGTGAATACTACATGTTAAGTTAATGACAGATTATCAGTAACTTAAGTCGAGTTTATTTTAAATCTGATATCTCAATTTTTCTAATGCTTGAAATATCATGATTTATAGATTTCATATGCCTAATTAACGATAATAATTCTAAAATTACAATATGCCTTAAAAAAATAATTCTAAAATCTTAAAAACCATTTACATTTAATTTGTCACGTCTGATTTCACTTTAATTTTCAACCTCCAAAAAAATTTAAAATCAATTGGCAGACCATTTAAAGACCAAATTTTAAACAAGACCGCCAATCAATTCAGTGATATTATACGTTTAAGTACTCATCCCTTTCATAATCGAAGACTTGAATTCTATAAGCATCCCATTCGGCCCTTTTGATGTTATAGAATTGATTAAATACTTTTTCTCCAAGAGCGTTTTTAACAACCTCATCCTCTTCTAATGAATGGTATGCTTCCCATAAGCTTGTTGGCAAATTGCCAATTCCTTTTTGGGCAATTTCATCTTCAGAAAGTGCAAACAAGTTTTCTTCAGTCGGTTCGCCAGGATCAATCTTATTGTCCATACCATCTAAACCAGCTTCGAGAAGCACTGCAAATGCCAAGTATGGGTTACATGATGGGTCAGCTGACCTGCACTCGATTCTTGTACCTAATCCACGGGATGCAGGAATCCTTAATAATGTTGACCTGTTTTTAAATCCATAAGCGATGTAACATGGTGCCTCGTATCCAGGCACTAAACGTTTATAAGAGTTGACTGTTGGGGATAATATTGCTGATAAAGCCGGTGCATGTTTCAGCAATCCTCCAATGAAGTATAATGCTTCCTGTGATATTTGGTTTTCAGTATCAGGATCATAGAAAATGTTTTTTCCGTCTTTAAACAAACTTTGGTTACAGTGCATTCCACTACCGTTGATTCCGAGGAACGGTTTTGGCATGAATGTTGCTTTAAATCCTAAGTTGTTTACTACAGCTTTGACTGCCTCTTTAAATGTTATTACAGCATCAGCTGTTTTTAAAGCATCAGCATATTTGAAGTCTACTTCGTGCTGTCCTGCAGCCACTTCGTGGTGACTTACCTCAACATTGAAATCCAATTTTTCCAGACCTAATACGATTTCCCTTCTGATATCAGTACCTTGGTCTAGAGGTTCTACATCAAAATATTCAGCTTCATCTGCAGGTATGTAATTTCCGTTTTCATCTTTTGTTATAATGAAGAATTCCGGTTCCGGACCCATATTGAATTGGTATCCTCTTTTTTCTGCTAATTGTAATGATTTTTTAAGCACTCCTCTTGGGTCTCCATCATATGGTTTTCCCTCTGTAGTGAAAATATCACAGATGAATCTGCTGGTACCTTTCACTTCAGGTCTCCATGGAATTGTTGAAAATGTGTCGATATCCGGTTTTGCAAGTAAATCACTATCATTAATTGAAGCTAATCCTGCAATTGAGGATCCGTCAAACAATAATCCATCATTTACGATGTCTTCAACATCGTCAGCTTTTTTAAGAGGTACTGCCATACTTTTTGGTAACCCATGTATGTCTGAGAGCTCTAATTTCAAAAATTTTATGTCGTTTACTTCTATTGTTTTAATTATTTGGTCTAATTTATCATCTCTTTCTGACATTCTTTCACATCAATTTTTGAGTTTATTTTTCATTTAGCCGAATATTTTGAAAGTGGAAAATTTTTTACTAAATGAATTTCATAAAATGTATAGTCGGAAATACATTGTCGGAAGGAACATTCCTTCCGATTAATAAATTTAGTAGTATTAATATATAAATATTTTGAATATGAGAAAAAATGAAAACAAAAATAAAACCTATATTTTCTTAATTTCTGACGATTAATTTAAAACCAATCAAAAAAAATCATTTAAATACTGTTAAAAATAAATTGGATTAAATTAGTGATGGAAAACAAAAAAAATAGATAATTAAATGAAAAAAAATATTTTCTAAGATTATGGCATGGATTATATGGAATCAAAATTCAAAATTCAGGAAGGTTCCCTGATTTTTCCGTGGAATATCTTTTATGGATGTTGTATTCTTATCATTAAACATTATTTCAACGGTATGATTTCCATAGTCAAATGTGACATTGCTATCCTTATTAAAGTTAAATGAAGTGACAGATTCATCATTGACCTTAATGTCATATGTTGAGTTCTTCTTGAATATTCCTGATGAATAAGCTATGGAGGAGTTATCCAAAAAGATTTCATATGTACATGAATGAACATCCTTTGAAGAGACAGCATACTGTTCATAAACTGTCGTGTTGTTATTTTCATAAGTGTGAGTTATTACAGTTCCTTCAAACACTTCTTTTAAGCGAGTATTTTGAATCACGCTTCCTTCTTCAAGATTCAAAAAGTTTTTAGCACCTTTAGGTAATCTTAATACATTAGGTTCGCCATCCCTTGCATCTTTGATTGTGTAACTGCTGTCATCAATCTGTATAGTGTCGTTTTCCTTTACGCCCAATGTCATCATGGCGTCGGCCGGTATGCGCACCAAATCCAATTCATCTTCAATAGCTACATCAACGGTATAAGGACCCCTTACTGAAATTGAGTTTCCCCTTGCTGAATCATCGGCATAAATGATCAGGTTTCTTGAATTGGGCTCGATTGACAGGACACCGTTTTCAAAATGTGCGGCTCCAATAAATGTTGAAATCATTAAAAGCAATATAATGATTGAAATAATAAGTGGAAAATGAATTTTGATAAACGACCTTACAAGATTTCCCTTAGGAGTCTTTTTAAACATTAGGATTGACTTTACAATAACTTTGACAATGTAATAGATTGCTATTATAACACCGATGACACCAATCATTATACCTATAGCCAACGGAACAAAGCTTACGAAAAATATTGTAAACAAGCCTAAAATGACCAAAGACAATCCGACAATTGACATTCGGATAAAATGACCGATTTCATCAATCATTATAACACGGCCATACTTGTTAGCCCGGCTCATGATTGTCCTTACAACTTCATTTGCCATCAAGTTCAAATCCTCAAGTGGGGACATGTCATGCTCGATTGCACCAATGTCGACCTCAGTTATTGAAATTCCCAGTACATCGGCATCTATAACAATACCTACATCGACACCATAGTCCTTTTCAAAATTTATACGTTTCAATACTTCTTTACGTGCTGCAAACTGACCACTCAACGGTTGTTCAAAAGTAATTTCTGGGAAGAAAAAGTTTAAGAGCGGCTTTGCGGTAAGTTCAGTTACACGTCCACGGGCACGTGCGAATTTGGTTTTAGTAATATCAGTTTTACCCATAAGAATAGGCATTATCATTGCCTCTACCTTTTTGGATGTTAAATTATGAATGTCTGCATCAATGAAAGCAATGATATCACATTCCGCTTCCCTGTAACCTGTGAACAATGCTTCACCTTTACCCTTGTTGGTCACATGAGTAATCACGCGAGCCCCTGCCTTCATTGCTTCAGCTTCGGTATTGTCAGATGATCCGTCATTGACAACTATTATTTCGTCAACAAAGGATACCTTCTTCACCACATCCACAACGGTAGCTACGGTATCTTCTTCGTTATAGGCGGGGATGATTACTGAAACCTTCTGGTACTTTTTAGGTTTTTGGGTTTTTATTCCCGCAAGCAAAAATGCAATAATTACAAAAAACCAATACAATTTAAATTCACCGTTTTTAATTTCTACATTATTATTTTTATAATTTAAATAGTTATAAATGTTATTATTAATTCAAACAAAAAATTATTAATTAATAAGCGATAATATTGAATTAAAAAGAAATATTGATTTAGGTAGTATTTGATGATTGTTAAGACACTCCAAAAAGAATTGAATCTGGCCAACTGGCAGGTAAAAAAGGTAATCAAACTGATTGATGACGGAAATACTATACCTTTCATTGCAAGGTACAGGAAAGATGTCACCGGTTCTCTCAACGATGAGACATTGAGAAAATTCGATGAAAGGCTAAAATACCTGCGAAACCTGGAAGACAAAAAAGAGAAAGCCATCAAAAGAATTGAAGAACTTGGAAAACTTGATGATGATTTGAAAAGTCAGATTTTAAGGGCTGAAACTTTAGTGGAACTTGAAGATATCTACAGACCATTCAAAAGCAAAAAGCAAACAAGGGCTACAAAGGCACGTGAAAAAGGCCTGGAGCCACTGGCAAATATCATCTTAAAACAAAATGTTAAGGAAAGCGTCAAAAATATAGCCAAAAAGTATGTCACCGATGAGGTGAAAACCCCTGAAGAGGCGATTCAGGGGGCACAGGACATAATAGCTGAAATCATCTCGGACAATTCCACATTCAGAAAGAAAATCCGTCAAAATACATTCCGCACCGGCCAGATTGAAACCAAGGCTAAGGACAAAGACATCTCAACGGAATACGATATCTACTACAATTATTCGGAAAACGTCAAAAAGATACCACCCCACAGGATTCTGGCAATCAACAGGGCTGAAAAGGAAGGTGTTATTAAAGCTAAAATCACCTGCGACAGCGATGAAATCCTAAAATATCTAAACAGGCATATGCTTAAAAACATCTCTAAGGTACCTGAAAAAGTCAAATACAATAAGTATACGACACCAATCATTAAAGAGGCAGTTAGCGACGCTTATAAACGTCTAATTTCACCTGCAATTGAACGGGAAATAAGAAATTCTTTAACCGAAAAGGCCGAAGAGAAGTCAATAGAGGTATTTGCAAAAAATCTGAATCAGCTTCTGATGGAAAGTCCGCTTGTCGGCAAGACTATTTTAGGATGGGACCCTGCATTCAGAACCGGCTGTAAGCTTGCCATTATTGATAAAACCGGAAAAGTATTGGATACCGCTTTGATTTATCCGACAGCGCCGCAAAATAAGGTTAATGAATCTATCAATACCGTTCGTAAATTGATTAAAAAATATGACATTAACGTTATTGCAATCGGCAATGGTACGGCTTCAAGAGAGTCTGAAGAGATTGTATCTCAAATTATCAAAAACACAAATGTAGAATACATCATTGTCAATGAGGCGGGAGCATCAGTATACTCAGCATCAAAATTGGCTGATGAGGAATTTCCGGAGTTTTCAGAGGGTGAAAGAAGTGCGGTATCAATTGCAAGAAGGCTGCAGGATCCATTAGCCGAACTTGTTAAAATCGACCCGAAATCCATTGGTGTCGGACAATACCAACATGACATGAATCAAAAGCGATTGAATGAATCATTGACCGGCGTTGTTGAAAAAGTGGTTAATGAAGTTGGAGTTGACCTGAATACCGCATCAGTAAGTCTCCTGAATTACGTTTCAGGCATTGGAAATACAACAGCTAAAAATATTATCGAATACAGGGAGGAGAACGGAAGTTTTAAAAACAGAAAGGAATTATTGAAAGTTAATAAACTAGGTAAAAAGACATTTGAACAATGTGCCGGCTTTATTAAAATTGATAATCCGAATTATCCGCTTGACAATACCACAATTCATCCCGAATCATATGATGCGACCTTAAAATTATTGGATAATCTGAATTACTCCGTTAATGATATAGGAACCTCAAAACTCAAATTAGATAACATCAACATTAATGAACTCTCTGAAAGACTGGATATAGGTCAAGAAACCCTAAAGGATATCATTAAGGAGCTTAAAAAGCCTGGGCGTGATCCCCGTGAAGACATGCCGAAGCCGATGCTGAGAAAAAACGTGTTATCGATCGATGACTTGGAGGAAGGCATGATAATGCAGGGAACAGTCCGAAATATTGTTGATTTCGGTGCATTTGTAGATATTGGAGTTCATCAGGACGGACTGGTTCACATTTCACAGTTGGTAGCCGATAGGTTTGTCAAGCACCCCTTGGATATTGTGAGTGTAGGGGATATCGTTGACGTTAAAGTCTTGGATGTTGATAACAGAAGAAATAGGATTAATCTTTCGATGATACTCTAAATCTCCAATTTAATTTCATCAAATGTTAAGTAAGGAATTTTGCTATTCTTTGCACCAGCTTCAAATTTAATAAATCCCTCTTCTTCTAATCTTTTTACTTTAGGCTGTACATTACTTACATCTTTATTAATCTTATTTGCCAAATCACGGATGCTTCTAGGCTTTTCATGTTTAATGGTATTTAAAATAATCAAATCCAAATCTGATAAGGATAATTTATTTGTTACCAAACTTTCAGTTAATTCTATTTCTTCATCCAAGTTATCCCTATAATATCTCCAATTTTCTAAATCAACATACATTTTCATATTGTTTGTTCTTTCAAACAGTTTTTCTAGTTCTGAAATGGAGTTATATGTTTCTTCCATTTCTCGAATAAATTCATGCCCTGTTTGCTTTTTGACTAAAGTTATAATCACTTTAACATCTCCATTAACTCCTCAACATCAAAACTATTTGATGCATTTAAGTAATCTTTAATTGTTTCTAAAATTTTTTCCATATCCAGTTGACTTATTTCTACTTTATGAACATGTTTTTTAGGGTCAGGATGAATATGAACCCTATCAATATGATAATTGTCAATCAGGATGTTATCCGGCATGATAACGATTGACCAGCCATTAGGTGTCTTTGCCGTGTAAATCAATTTGTCACCTATCCTATGTTTATTCTGAATTTTTCTTGTCATATCATATTATATTTTTTATAATATTTATATATTTGTTGGTTTTAAACCAACACAATTATATATGTATAAGTAATTATTATAATACTAAGTAAATTTTATCGGATTATGTAAATTTGCAAAAATCTTAATAGTACTTAGACATAAAATAAATATATTAACATTTATTTTTAGAAGGGATTTTTAAATGACACCAAAGATAATGATTATTCTTGGAAGTGGATCAGATATTGCCATTGCAAATAAAGCAATGGACATACTGGACAAATTAGAAATACCATACAGTTTAAAAATAGCATCAGCCCACAGGACACCTAACCTTGTACGTGAAATCGTGACTCAAGGTACTGCTGCTGGAATAGAAGTGTTTATTGGAATTGCCGGTTTGGCAGCGCACCTGCCTGGTTCAATTGCGGCATATACATACAGACCCGTCATTGGAGTTCCGGTTGATGTAAAAACAGGAGGTATCGATGCTTTACAGTCAATCATTCAAATGCCTTATCCATCCCCTATAGCTACCGTTGGAATTGACAGGGGAGATAATGCGGCAATACTTGCTGCACAATTCATTGGACTTCATGACGATGAGATACATCAAAAGGTCATAAAATTAAGAAAGGATTATGCTCAAAAGGTAATTGACAGCAATGAAAACCTTGTCCAGCCGATTCACAGGCCATTCATCAGAAATGACTTCATAAAAGTCAAAGACATTGAAATAAATAAAGTTCAAGCGGATGAAGAGAATGGAGGATGCAAAAACAAGGATGCTGAAGTGGCGATTATTGTTGGAAGACAAGCAGATGTGTTAACAGCAAAAAAAATAACCAAACTTCTTGACAGACTTAAAATTACATATGACATGAAAGTCGTCTGTCCAATCAGATCAAACAAAAAATTCATCGATTATGTCAAGTCCATGAAAAACGCCAAAATTTTCATTGGAGTCAGCTCCAACTCATCACAGGTTACAGGAGGACTTGTCGGCCTTACAGCAAGACCTGTAATCGGAGTTCCATGTACCAATGAAAACGGCGATGACTACATGCTTACAACTGTCAGCATGCCACCGGGAGTTCCCGTTGCAACTGTCGGAATAAACAACGGAAAGAATGCCGCAGTATTGGCAGGTGAAATATTTTCAATCAGAAATCCGGAAATGGTGGACATTCTTGAGAAATTAAAGGATAAAAAAATAAGCTTATAGTGATAACATGAACCTTAAAGACGAAAACATTATAGAAATTGCAGATGAGCTTTCAACTGAATATGAAATCTCAAAAGTATTAAGAGAATATCCTAAGGACACCGTTATTGTTAAAAACGTGAAAGGATATGACATGCCAGTTGTAACCGGAATCTGCAATACCCGTGACAAGATTGCTAAATCAATCAACTGTGAAGTGTCAGAGATTACCGAAAAAATCATTGACGCAATGGAAAACCCACTTGAAGTTACCAAATTCACTGATTTTTCAGATTATGATAATCTAGATATTGATTTAGGAAAAATTCCTATTTTAACACATTATAAAAGAGATGGTGGAGCATACATTACCGCCGGTGTCGTGTTTGCACGTGACCCTAAAACAGGCATCCAGAACGCTTCAATCCACAGGATGATGGTGCTTGACGATAAAAGACTGGTCATCAGAATTGTGCCTAGAAACCTTTATACCTACTTCCAGAATGCACAGGCAGCTGGTGAAGACTTGGATATTGCAATAGCTATCGGAATGGACCCTGCAATATTGCTTGCAAGTACCACTTCAATACCTATCGACTACAACGAGATGGAAGTGGCCAATGCATTTAAAAATGGAGAACTCGAATTGATAAAATGCGGCGATTTAGAAGTTCCACAGGCTGACATCATACTTGAAGGTAAGATTTCAGTGACTGAAACCGTTGCTGAAGGCCCATTCGTTGATTTGACTGACACTTACGACATCATCCGTGACCAACCAATCATTAACTTGGAAAAAATGCACATCAAAAAGGACAATCCTTGCTATCATGCAATCGTTCCTGCAGGATTTGAACACAAGTTGCTGCAAGGTCTCCCACAGGAGCCAAGGATTTACAAGGCAGTTAAAAATGCTGTTCCTACAGTTGAAAATGTCGTTCTGACTGAAGGAGGCTGCTGCTGGCTTCATGCAGTTGTATCAATCAACAAACAGACTGAAGGTGACGGTAAGAACGCAATCATGGCAGCATTGTCTGCACACCCTTCACTAAAACACTGTGTTGCTGTGGATACCGATGTCAACATTTTCGATGCGGAAGATGTTGAATATGCAATAGCTACACGTGTAAAAGGTGACCGTGACATCATGATTGTTCCAAATGTCCGTGGATCATCATTAGACCCTGTGGCTGAAAGTGACGGTACAACCACTAAAATCGGAGTTGACGCAACAAAGTCACTTAAAACATTAGAAAAATTCGAAAGAGTTAGTTTTGGAGAATGAAACTAACTTTTAATTTACTTTTTTTAAATATTACCCAAATACACATTTTTTATTCCTTTATTTAAAGCTATTTCTTTTGCCTTAAACAGGATTTCGGGCCTTGTCGGTGAAATGTCATTCATCTTATAGTATGGAAATGCCCTTGAGAAATGAAGCGGAACATTGCAGTCCAATTCATTTACTACAAAATCACATAATTCATTAATTTCTTCAATTGAATCATTATAATCATTGATAATTAAATTGGTTATTTCCAAGTGCTTACCTTCATCATAAACCCTTTTTATATTGTCCAAGACTACATCCAAATCCGCACCACAGACTTTTTTATAGAAATCCCTGGACATTGCCTTAAGGTCTATGTTGAATGCGTCGACAAATGTTAAGATTTCTTCAATTGACTTATCCGAAAAATAGCCGTTGGTCACATAGATTACCTTCAGGTCTTTTTGCCTTGCAAGTAAAGAGGTTTTCATGGAGAATGGCAAGTGTATCGTAGGTTCATTATAGGTCCAAGCAATTGACTTGCAATTGTATCTAAGTGCATTTTCCACAATCGCTTCTGGTGTTATTTTAACACCCATTGAATTTTTGTCATATTCATGTGATATCATATAGTTCTGACAATGCAGACATGTCATGTTACACCCAAAACCCCCGATTGAGTATGTAAAAGTGCCGGGTAAAAAATGATTCAAAGGCTTTTTTTCAACCGGATCAGGACTAAGTGATGAAACTACACCATATGACTCATCAAACAATTCCCCATTGATGTTTTTATGCTGTCTACAGACTCCAACATTTCCATCAGCAATCTTACAGTAGTTGGCGCAAATCTCACATCTGATTTTCCGTGTTTTGGAACTCTTTTTGTATAAATCACTACTCACTAACATAATGCTCATAGCCTTTGTTTTTAATTCTTTCAACATAGCCGTTTTCCAGGGTAAGTTCAACAACATCCGAATCGTTAACCTCACCGATTACAATGCAGTCAATCGGCAACTTTTCAAGATTTTCCTCAGAAATTGTGAATAAAAGCTCAAAGTCCTCGCCGACATGCAATATCAAATCCAGATAATCAAGGTTTAATTCATTGGCCAGCTGTTTATATTCATTGGAAGCATTCAACATCTCTTCATGAATCATGAAGCCGAAACCATCCCTTTTAATCTCATATAACTCACTTGCAAGCCCGTCTGTAATGTCAGTGGCTGAAGTTGCATAATCCTTCAGGATTACACCCTCCTTAATCCTTGCTTTGGGTTTTAATGCATGCTTTACATATACATTATCCAAGGTTTCCAGCTCAAAGCCCAATGCTGCAAGTCCAATGTCGCCTGTAACGGCAATCAAATCACCCTTTTGATAAGTGTCTTTCATCAATGGCTTATCTGTCAGACCCAATGCAGTGCCGGTGATTATTATTTCTGATGCCTCATTGGTGTCCCCGCCAATCAGTGGAATTGAATAATAGTCACAGGCCTTCAGAACACCGTCAATGATTTCCTTAAAGGAATCCAATTTCAAATCCTTTGGAAGAGCGATTGCAAGCAGAAATCCCAATGGCTCTGCTCCCATTGCCGCAAGGTCGCTTACGTTGACTGTGACTGCCTTAAATCCCATGTCAAAATATGTCATGTTTTTCGGAAAGTGCCTTGACTGAATCAGCATGTCACATGTTGAAATAAGATTTGTATTGTCAAAATTTGTTATTGCTGTATCATCCGGCGTGATATCCTTGGAATTGGATATGATATATCTGACCAATTCCTTTTCGCCGATATCTGAGACTTTCAAGGTCATGAATATTAGTATAAACTTTAAAATAAATAAGTTTTTAGAAAAAAAGTAAAAATATTTCAGAACTATAAGTGTTCTGAAACTCTGTCCTTGATGATTTCATACATTCTTCTGTCGATTCCTAAAGGATCGGTCAGAACGATTTCACCATCGAATTCGACCGGCTCGTCATCGTGGTCATGATGGTGGTGATGATGTCCGTGATGGTGGTCATCGTGATCATCGTGGTCATGATGGTGGTGATGATGTCCGTGGTCGTCACCTTCATAATCGCTCTCAATTCCTAACAATCCCGGAATGTCCCTTTTTGTGTGAAGACCGTGTGCTACAAAGACCGGCACTACAATGATTTTTTCCAAATCATTCTCTTCGGTCAATTTTTTGATTGTTTCCGGAATTCCAGGTTTTCTGATTTCCATGAAACCGTATTCAACCGGTATGTCCGGAAATTCCTCAGCATACATTTCCTTATAAGCTTTAATTACCTCTTCACCATCGTCCAATCTGGAACCGTGAGATAATAATAATATTCCTGTTTTCTTATCTGACATAAATATCAACCATAATTAAATTTTAAGTTAAATTCTGTTAAGTTATCTTGATTAAAAAATTTTTCAAAAAAATATATGGAAAAATAACTATTTTCCCTCAATCATTTTAGCTAAAATATCTATTAAGATGTCATCAGCCTTGATAGGCTCCGGATATAAGATTTCACCATCGAACTCGACAGGGGTCAAGTCATGCACATGGTCGTGGTCCCCATGGCCATGGGAATGGCCGTGTGAATGCCCATGTTCGTGGTCATCCAAAAATCCTAGGATATGTGGAATGTCATGGGTTGTGTGCATTCCAGGAGCAATGAATACCGGTACGACAACCAGTCTTTCCAAACCGTTTTCATCAACAAGTTTGTTGATTGATTCAGGTATGCTTGGACCGCATAATTCCATGAATCCGAAACTTGACGGCAATTCGCAGGTCTTTTCAAACTTATTGTATAATGCAGTTGCAAATTCCTTGTTGTAGTTTAGTCTGGAACCGTGGGTTACAAGCAGTATTCCGGTTTTTGCACTGTCATCCAATTCGGATTCAGCCAATGCTTCTTCAACTCTTTTATCGATGATATCCAATAGCTCATCTCTTGGTCCTATTGAACTTAAAAGTTCAATTTCACCATCAAAATCGACATCAGGAGCTATTGACAAGTAATGTTCTGGCGGATAGTTGCCGTCAGGACATCTTGGATCCTCTTCAAGTGGTTCCAAACCCAATAATTGTGGAATATCGATGTTGGTGTGAATTCCTGGAGCTAAAAATACAGGAAGAGCAATGATTTTATCCATATCATCCACTTCTTCTTTTAGAATATCTACAGCACCTGCAATTGTAGGTTCTGAGACTTTCATGTATCCTATTTCAGCCACAAGACCTGTTTTTTTGATAAATTTTTCTTTGATTTCTGTAAATACCTCTTCAGCGTAAGGCAAAGTACTGCCGTGACTTACGAGAATTACACCGGTATTATTTGATAACTTTGAATTTGTATCCATATGAGATTACTCCGTCTTCTCCATCCTCTCTAACTCTTCTAAATACCATTTCAACATCATCGCCGATTTCAAGTGAATCAACATCACAGTCGACGAGTTGGGTGGTTAATTTTGCACCTTCTTCAAGTTCAATGACCGCAACAGCATATGGAGCTGATTTTTTGAAGTCATCAGGTGCTGATCTAATTACTGAATAAGTATATATTTTTCCTTTTCCAGAAAATTGGAAAGGTTCAAGGTCTCCTTTTCTCCTACAGTTAGGACAAACTACACGAGATGGGAAGAATACTTCACCACAGGTGTTACATTTGGAGCCTATAAGATTATATCTTTGTTGTATATGACGCCATGTTCTTACAGTATCAGACATGTGAATCCTCCTAATAATTTTCAATATGTATAGTTTATCTTAAATAATATAAATAGGTATTTTTTTTATTACTATTTTTGACATTTTCACAAAATCGTATTAACATTAATATGCAAAATCATAGGGTCGCACTTCAACAATTAATTTATAAATTTCAAGCCAAATCCTTAAAAATGAAAGCAAAAAAACCAGACTCAAAAGGCAATATTATCGTAGGCACCACTGCAATTCTGATTGTGGCGCTTCTGTTAATCTCCATTTTTGTTATAACTACAATAACTTTCATTCAAAATTCAAATATTGATTCCGAGAACAATGATAATTTCAAATATGTTATCGATGACTATTCAGCCAATTTGGAGATTTTAGAAAGGGATGCAATAGCTGAAGCTACTCAAAAGGTTTACAATGGTCTGCCTGTAAGAGACAGTCCAGACCAAATAAAAAAGAATTTGAACAATATTTTGGAAGATAAAAACGAAGAATTCAAGAAAAAATATGATATTGACTTATCTTCAGAGGTGATATCTGTTGAACCAACCGATTCACCCTGGAAATTATTGTTTAAAGTTAAACTGAATGGAAAAAAGGGTAGTGATGAATTTTCACAGATAATTGAAAGAAACGCTTCTATTGAAGGTTTAAGGGACCCATTACCTATTGCAAAGCTGACTATAGCATCCGGCGTGATGGCATATGATGATAAGATCCATTATAAGACTGCACTTTCAGCATATATGCTCCTGCATAATTTCGACTCGCCGGAATCATATATCGAAGCAACAGCGCCATTAACTATAAAAAGGTGTCCTTATGACCCATACGTTCACCATGGTGATCCTGGAGTATTGAGGGATTGCCTTGATACCGGCTATTTTCATGAAAGCGCTGACGGAAGCTGTTATCTATGCAGGCTGGAAGGAAAGGGGAAATGTCCCCATTATGGCATGGAGGTCTTCATCCAGACACATACCCCACTTGGAAACGAATCGCTGTCGTGCTCTGATCATGTGGTTTTTGCAGACCACTATAACGGCGAAAAGATAAATCCGGATGATTGGGACAGCTTGATTCTGGATGCATCACACAGAAAGAAATACGGGTTGGTGGGAAATGAAAGCTATTGAAATCGGAATAATCCTAATCATCATTTTAGTAATCTTCGGCGCAATCCTTTCATCCATTGAAAATTCGACTGAAAAGGCCATGAAAGAAGTTGAAGCAAATAATATGGAAAAACTAACCTCAGAAGTCATTGCCAACCTGATAAACAATCCAGGAGTTCCTGAAAACTGGAATGAATATGGCAAAGGCACTCCCGGCCTTGCAGTCATCAATGGGGAAGGCCAGATAATTCCAAACAGTGTCTCATATGCCAAACTGATAGCCCTAGGAAAGGATTATGACAAGCTGGTTTATGACAAACTGTTCACATCAAAAATACATACTTCAATGGAACTCATACCTAAGGAGAGCTGCATTTCAAGTGTAAAGATTGGTGAAAGTGGTGAAGGCGAAAGCGTTTTTTCACTTACAAGACTGGTGAAATGTGATTTCTACAAAAGCTATGTACTCAAAAATTTTGAAATCAATGGCAAGTGCAACAAGCACCACTCACAGGACAAGTGCAGCTGCAACTACTTTAAGGTATTTCCGGGGAACTTAAAAAAGTCGGATTACTATCTGCTGATTGACACGACAGAGGAATATGACCTGTCCTACATTGTAGACACCACAAGAGTTGTAAAGGACAGACAATGGAAAACCACAATATCTGATGTGATTTACCTAAACGATGAATTTGATTTTTACGATGATGAAAGTGCCATAGTGTTCGTTCATCTTGACAAGCCACATCCGAAGGCATTGCTGGTGTGCGTTCCAAAAAACTTTGATAAGGACCTTTTAGAATATGATTATTTCAGAACAAATGAATGTGAATTTGTCATGAAGGCATGGTATTAAATTAAAGTGCCCAACAGGAGCAGTGAAACTGAAATCAAGACAAAACTTGAAATTGAATCTGTTATACTTGTTGAAATAGGAATTACGATATTGTCCGGATCCAAATTATGATTATATGATGTAATGGAAACGTAATATACAATAATTACCATTATAGCCACTAAAATCAGCCCTGACATTGTGCTTATTTCAACTATCTTATCAAATCCGACACCGACAACACCCAAAGCGAAGGAGGACCCTTCTGCTAAAAGGCCTATTAGCGGGAAGACAATAATCGCTAAAATGAAGCTGATAATGAAATTATGAACCGCTTCGCCTTTTGGCTTATTGAACGGTTCGACTAAACCTGAGTGAAGTCCTGAAGATAATCTGGCTCCCAAAATACTTATTAGGCTTCCGCTTTCTCCTGAAAACAGTGGCAATAAGGTCAGTAGACTTGCATTTGTAAGCAATGTTTCAAGTGCTGAATTCAAGATACTTCCAGCGGCCCCTCCTAAAAAGGAACATAAAAGCAGAATAGGTGTGGACTGCTTCAAAATGGTATTTGTCTCATAGGACAGACGATAACAATAAACAAAGCTGATGCAGACTGCAATCAAAACGATGCCAAGAACAGCATCTTTAAAAATGTAGCTGAAGTTCATCGCCTGCAGAATAAATATTGATGCAATGATAGCCGGCAGTGTGAGCAAATCTCCAAATGCAGCTATAATTGGGCTTGTTATATTGTCCGGGTCCCATCCATGTTCATAGCTTTTAAATGATACAAACATTGTAATCGGAAGCATTATCAGGTTTGAAATTATTCCTGCAAACACACAGATTAGCATGAAATCTATTAGACTCATTGACGGTTGATGCAGTAAAATACATAATACTTTAGCTATGATTGCTAAAAACAATGACAATACCATCGTCAAAACAAAAGATGAGTAAATATTATAGTTCAATTGCTCTGAAAACTCAAATTCCGGTGATATTATACCGATGTGAAGGTTGGTTGATAATCTTGATGCAAAAGAACCGAAAATATTTCCCCTCATTCCAATTGCTCCAGGAATGACTACAAGCAATCCCGGGAATGTTTCTAGGAAAAAGGTCATCTTACCTAAAATAAGACCGGCACATAGGTCTCCAATAGCGCAAATCAAAAGGGCTATTAATCCTTCCTTAATGACAGATTTATGCTCTGCGTAAAAATCAGAACATTTTACAGATAGTGGAGTGCGAATCTTCTTCTGTTTGTCTGTCACACATATCACTACCCATAATCATTTTTTCACTTCCTAGTCTTCTTCTAATTCTTCTGGAATATCCTCTAAAGAACAGGTTCCTGCCGCTAATTTTTCAAGCAAATCAGCACCTTCGTCTGTTCCTTTTAAAATTAAAGTATCATCCGGTAAAAGTGTGGTATGTTTATCCGGTCCATAAATCCATGATGAACCTCTTCTGATTGCAATTACACGCATACCAGTACGGTTTACCAATAATAAATCTCCTAAAGTATTATTTGCAAGTTCTGATGAATCGTCAATGGTAACTCTGACTATACTTTTATCAGATTCTTCCATAACCATCTTAAATACAGGGTGTGGTTTAAACCCGGTTATCACTAAATCAGCCAAATCCTTAGCAGCATTTGCTATACTTTCAGCCGCTTCTGCGATTTCAATCAATGCTGTTAACTTCTCTGCATCTTCATATGATCTGGCCGCTACTAACGATTCCTTTTTGATTTCATAATTCATGGAGTTAACTTCATTTTCCAGTGCAATAACTTCTTCTGCTGCTGCTTTACTGTTGAACAAAACAGCAGAATAAGCTAAATCCACCATTAACTCCGACATGTTTTTCATTTCTATTAAAAGAGTTTTAATTGTCAATTCAAATTCCCCTATAGATCATTTGGATCTGTTTTCAATAAGCATGATTTTCTAAGTTTCAATAAAGTTTTCTTTTTGGTTTTCAAATCTTCAACATCTTCAAGAATGTTTTCCAAAGGCTCTCTGATATATTCAACGGTTTCCTTTTGATGTAGCCAATGGCAGTTTGTACAGTTCCATACTCCCTTGCCCTTAATCCATTCTCCACCTGTTGCAGAATCTCCGCATGGATAAAATGGACAATAGCAGAAATCACAGTACTGACCATCCCAGTGGCAAGGATAGAATTCACATTCACGGTTTGGGCCATGAGCCACTTCGCCATTCAAGAATTTTTCATAATGATTTTGTGATAATGGATGAATCTTGGACCTGATAACATATCCTCTCGGTGTTATCATCTTACCGTCCTGGACATAGGTTATGTCATTTCCGACAATCAGTGTGCATGACATGTTAACGATGTCCTCGGTCAAATCCTTGGCCTCAACGATTGTTGCTTTTGGAGGCTCATAGGTACTGTCAACGATGCCTATCAATGCATCTTCACCTTTAATTTCCAAAACACATTGTTTGAACCTTCTGAAAGGTTCTTTACGTGTTTTGCTTATAGGATTATAGATTGCAACTATCAAATTGGCTTCGAGTGCATATCTTAACTTCTTTTCTATTTCTGATAATGGAGTCAAGATATTGCTCAAGCTTATTGCTGCAAAGTCATGTAAAGGAGCTCCCAAATGACTTGATGCATAGTTCAGGGCTGATACTCCCGGATAAACCTTTATTTCAACATCGTCATATTTGCTTACTATCTGATATAATACGTTTGCCATTCCGAATACGCCTGGGTCTCCGGAACTGATTAATGAAACTGTCTGGCCTTCCAGACTCTTTTTAATGGCGAATTCAGCTCTAGCTATCTCATCACCCATTCCTTTTTTGACTATTTCCTTACCTTCGATTAAGTCTTCAATTTGGTCTACATATTTCTTGTAACCGATAATAATGTCAGACTCTTCAATGGCTTTGATAGCCCCTAAAGTCATATTGTCCCTATTTTGGCCAATTCCTATTACATTAATCATTTATATCACTAGTACAATTTTAAAATAGAAGTTATCGCAACTGTATTTTCATCTACTCTCAGACCATTTTCACCGTATGTCGCCTTACCGGTTGCCATAACCTTATAGGATGGATCCTGACTGATGATTATTTGACCTGATGTCTGATTAGGTGAAGCATAACCTAACGCCTCAACATTTATAGTAATGTTTTTGTTATCAGTGTCATCGAATGTTGTAATATTCATTGAATCAACATTTACTCCGTCTACCTGCGACAGCGATTCCATCTTAAGTGCAACATCCTTTTTATTTGAAATGTTGACTGGAGTTGGGTCCTTAATCAAAACGTCGTTAACCTTCTGCGGATTAAAGAATTCCTGGATTTTTGAAATCTGCATATCCACCAATCCGTGGAAGTTAGGAGCTTCAGCTGTTACAATGGTGTATGAACTGAATAGACCCAATTCAAAAAATACGATAAATAACACTATTATTAGTATAACTCTAAGTATTTTACTTGCCATTTTATCACAATCATAAATCTTTATAAATATAGATTATATAATGTTTTAAATTATATGTCTAATATATAATAAACCTAACCCAAATTTTCACAGTAAAACCAATATTGATTTTTAAAATTCTCAAAGTTTATTAACATAGAAAAATAAATTTTTTATCAGTATGTCAACTAATAAAATTCTATTAAAATTTGCAAAAAAAGGAATTAACCTATCACCTGAAGCTTATGACAAGGTCATGAAAGCAGATAACCCTCTGGATTTTGCATCAAATTTAATAGTCAAATTGAAAAGCGATAAATTTACTTCTAAAGACCTGATTTGCGTTAGCGGTGAAACCATAGATGAAATCACCGGCGTTAAAACAGCACCTGAAAGTGATGATCAGGACACGTTAATAAAACCTGAAGAGACTCAAAAGACTGTTGACAAAACACCACAGCCACCTAAAAAAGTTTCAGATGCAAAAGAGCAACCGCCAAAAAAGGTTATGGATGAAAAGCCTGAAAGCGCCGGCAATGAAAAGGAAGTTGAAACCAAAAAGCCGGATTCCATTGATGACCTTAAAAAAGAAGGTGATGAACCTGAACACTATGTAAATGAGGCCATTGAAAAAGCTTCTGAAACTATTAAGGATACTAAAATCAAATTCAAAAGAAATGAACAGAAGACAAATGTCAAATATGATTTTAAAATCATTCAGGACACCAGTAAAAAATCATACACAAGCGGTGAGCTTGAAAACCTCATTTCCTATTTCAAAAGCAGATATGATAAATTGGCCAAGATATTATCCAGACGACCTGATCTCAGAAACTATACGAAAATAGCCGATATCGATGACGGGATGGATAGCTTAAGCCTGATTCTAATGGTCCGTGAAATCAGATCCAGTAAAAACGGTCATAAAATCGTTGAATTTGAAGATGATACAGGAAACATTTCCATTCTATTTTCAAACAAAAACGAGGAATTGTTTGCAGAAGCCGAAAAGCTTGTCAGGGATGAGGTTGTTGGAGTCATTGCAAACAAAAGCAGTGATGCGGGTTTCGCCTTTGGACAGCAAATAATAAATCCGGGTGTCCTAAGCATACCTGAAAAGGAAATGGATTTCGGTATAGTATTTCTGTCAGATGTTCACATCGGAAGTCTAACGTTCCTGGAGGATGCCTTTCAAAGATTCATTGATTGGATTAACTGTGAGGCTGGAGATGAAGAGCAAAGAAGAGTTGCTGAAGATGTCAAATACCTGATTATCGGCGGAGATATCGTGGACGGTATAGGAGTATATCCGAATCAGGACAAGGAACTCGCCATTAAAGACATTACCGAGCAGTATAATGAAGCTGCCAGATTTTTGGGCAATATCAGAAGTGACATCAAAATAATCATTGCACCTGGAAACCACGATGCATCAAGAGTCGCTGAACCTCAGCCGGCCGTGCCTGAGGAATATGCAAAGGCACTGTATGAACTTGACAATGTCGAATTCATTTCAAATCCCGGTGTCGTTTCACTTGACGGAATCAATGTATTAATTTACCACGGACGCAGTTTTGACGACCTGGTTATGGCCATCAAGAGCTTTGAATATGAAAAAAGTGATGAAATAATGGTTGAATTACTGCAAAAAAGACATTTAGCTCCAATTTATGGAGAAAGAACACCTTTAGCATCAGAACTTGAAGACTATCTTGTAATTGATGAGGTTCCAGATGTTTTCCATACAGGTCACATTCACATTAACAGCTACAAAAAATATAAAGGCGTTCATTTGATTAATTCAGGTACATTCCAGACTCAGACAGAGTTCCAGAAAATTTATAACATCAATCCGACACCTGCTGAAGTACCTGTTCTTCATAAAGGAAAATACAGACACTTTAAATTCTTATAGAGGTTATTTTAATGAAAAAGAATATTGCTGAAATTATTGACGTTTCAAATGAAATCTATGATAAGGGTTTGGTTTCCGGAAAATCAGGAAACATCAGCGCACGATTTGGAAATGTTGTTGCCATTACACCAACATTGAAATCCCTATCAAAATTATGTGAAGAGGATATTGTTCTTGTTGACATGGAAGGCAACGTCTTGACTAAGGGAAAGCCGTCTTCTGAAGTAAATATGCATTTGGAAATTTATAAAAAAAGATCTGACGTGAATGCTATAGTTCATACCCATTCACCTTATGCAACAGGATTTGCATTTTCAAATAAAAATCTTAAAAGACTGGAAGGTTTCGGACCGATAGTTACACCATATCTGCAATCCATTGATTATGAAAAGCCTGGAAGCGATGAACTTGCAAAAAGCGCCAGTGAAGGCCTTGGCAATGAAGATGTGTTAATTTTAAAAAATCATGGTGTGATTTGCGTAAGTGACAGTTTAAAAGAAGCTATGTTACTGGCAGTTTTTGTTGAAGAGACTGCTAAAACTCAGTTTATTACATTTATGTTAAATTCAGCTGAAGATATTGATTAATCTTCATCTGAAATTACATTTGATTTGTTTCTGTTTTTCATTCCTTCTTCAATCATTTGAATGATTAATCCAGATAATGAAGTATCTTCATCAATAGCCATTTTCTTTAATTCTTTTTTTAAATCTACAGGTAAGTTTATTGTGGTTTTGCTTATATCTGACATGTATAATAATTCATTTTAATTAAATATATATTTTTCTAATAAAGATGTTGCTATTACCAAAAACTATTTAAATCTATTACAGACAAATATTATCTTAATAGTTATTTTTACTTATTTTAATATTTTATTTTGGAGGGAGAATAAATGAGTAATCAAGCAATCGAAGAAGTATGTGAAATTCTTGACTATATTTCAGATAATAACACTGTTCCTCGTAATATCAGAGAAGCAGCAAGTCAATCTTGTGATTTGTTAAAGGATGATGAACAAGATCAATCTGTAAGAATCAGTACCGTTCTTGGAAAATTAGATGAAATTAGTAATGATCCTAATATTCCGGTACACGCAAGAACTTTAATTTGGGAAGTTCTATCTAAATTAGAAGCAATCTAATTTAGTTTTTTACTATTTTTTTAATATTATTTAGAAACGGCAACAGCTATTGTCACACCGTCATAAGAAGTTTTTTTATAAATCAATTCTGAATCGAAACCTGCCATTATCAATGCTGATGGTTCGCAAACACCATAAATTCCAAACTTCGAATAAACGAATTCTGATTTGGAAACATCACTGGATTCAAACAGTTTCATCTTGTCAATGTCAACAAATTCAACAGGTATATTCAATTTTTCAGACAATTCAAGAATTCCCTTTTCGTCTTTTTTTATTTCTGCAGAAGTGAGCATATTAACTCTTGAAGCAAAGATTTTCAAATCATCCAATGATTTTTTAAGTCCATTATAGATGTATTTGCATTCCTTTCCGCGCCTACATCCGATTCCTGCAACTACTTTTCTTTCCCTCAATATCAGTTCATGCCCTTCAAAACTGACATGTATTTCATCTGTATTAACTTTTGATGAATAAATAATTGAAACATTGATTTCGAGTGTAACATTGTTCAAATATTCAAATAAATACTCAAAATTCCTGTTTGGATTTAATGTAATAGAAATCTCACGACCTTCCAAAATGGCCTTATTGAAGTGTAAAATCTCTTTTGTATTGTCAATTGATAAATACAAATCCTTTGCCAGAACATCAATTCCCAATTTGTTATTAACATCAGTTGAAGTCGTAATGACTGGTGTAGCATCAATCAAAGCAGCAACTTTATTTGCAAACTCATTTGCTCCACCTAAATGACCAGATAATGTAGATATTACAAACTGTCCATTATCGTCTATGTTTATCACGGCAGGATCTGTGACTTTAGACTCAACCAGTGGTGCGATTGATCTAATCAATATTCCTGAAGCCATTACAGCAATAATCGCATCATATTCATAAAATAAAATTGGAAAATATTTTTTAACATTTTTGTGATATAAATCACACTTTAAAATTGTTGAATCTGAATCTAAATCATCTTTTAAATCATGTGCCAATTCCTGGCCCTTATTTGATACTGAAATTATTGCTACTTTCATAATATCACATATATTAAAGTAAATAATAATATGATGACTACTGTAAACAGACAAATAGTCATTTTAGACAGCATTACCGCTTTTGAAATATCTTCTTTTGTTATAACTTTATTGTCATCACCTAAAATATAGGTATCTTTTTTAATCAATTGAATGTTTAATGCTCCGGCGGTTGTTGCCATTGTATATCCTGAGTTTGGAGATGGACAGTTTCTTGCATCTCTCATCATGATTTTATAGGCATTTCTACCATCAAGATTCATAAGATAAGCTGAAATAACAATGAACAGTCCTGCAATTCGTGATGGTATAAAATTCAGTATATCATCTATTTTTGCCGGCAAAAAGCCAATGTCAATCAGTTCTTCAGTTTGGTATCCGAGCATTGCATCCATAGTGTTTGAAATTCTATAAGCCATTGGAATCAGCAGCAGATAAAACAGCTGATTGTCGAGCGGATGACATAATATAACAACTCCAAAAATGAAATAATAAAAGACAGGTGCAACATATGAATCGGTAATGTTTTCAGTCAGGCTTTCAATCGTTGCTGAAACAATGAATGATTCTGTCAGTTCATCAGTGTCACGACTGACTAGATAGGATACCATCTGCCTTGCTTTGTCAATGTTTTCATCAAGTGCATCCTTGACATCGCTTGCAGTCTTCAACAGCATGTTGACAGAAAATGTCGATGACAGGAGTATTGAAAACACAATGAAAAACAGAACTAGATTACAACTGCAAATTAAATAAATTAAATATAAAATAATAATAGATACTGAATACACTCCTAAAACAACTAACAATCCTGAAATTTTGTTTTTAATCACAATAAATAGTTTTTTGAAGAAATTGATGATTGATCCCATTATTACGACAGGATGTATTCTTGTGGGAAGCTCTCCAAATATCATGTCTATTATCAATGATAATATTAAGGCAAATATAATAAATAAAAATAAATTTAATGATATAATATTGCTTATTTTTGTTGTAATTATACCATTAATCAAATTATTATATTCAATCATAGTTTAATTTATATAATTAAAAAATAAATAATTTATTATAAATTTTTTAATAAAAGATGGTTATTATGAATCTTGAAGAAAATGTAAGACAATGGTTATCTGAAGAAGATTTGTTAAGAGAAGCCAAGTATGATGAAAATGCTGATTTTCACTATATAATTGAATTTCCAAAAGAAAATATCATGGATGTTGTAAAGCCAGCAGGTAAAGATTGTTTGATTGTTGCATGCGCTACACAGGTTGCACAACAACATTTGGACCTGATGAGGCAAGCTGATAAAAAAACTCAAAAGGATTTCATCATGGATTTGAACTTTGGTTTGAATAATTTCCTGGTCGATTTTGAGCTTCAGGTTGCACAGGATATTTTGCAGCAATTTGTAGTCACTGAACAGATTTTTGAGGATGGAATCACCAAAAATGAATTTTTCAGAACTCTTAAACGTGTTTTCAAAGCCAAACTTCATTGTATCTGGTTAATCGACAAGACTTTCGGATCAATTCAAATTAATGTCACACCTTCCAATGAGAATGACATGTTCATTTAGAGAGGGAGGGGTGTATTTCAAGTGAAACACTTTCGTTGATATTGTAAGACTGAAGGGGTCTATTTCAACTGTAACACTTGAAATTTATCTTTTATTTTTGCGCTTGTTTTCCTGATTAAACATATTGTTTTTCCTTTATTTTATAATTTCAACATTTAATCTTGTTTTTTACACTTGAAATGCATGTCTTCATTTTAAGTTTTTTGAAAAAAATATTACACTTGAAACGGACCTCTCTGTCTTTGTGACAAATCATGATAATTTTTTCAGATTTGATGTCCATTAGCTGATTTGAGTAGTTTGAATTCATATTTTTTAGAGATAAATACACTTGAAATCATTATCTTTTATTTGAAATAATACTATTTCACATTTAAAAATTAAAATATTAAAATCAAATATTTTTGAATTTTAATAATATATATTCATTTATTTTATATTATAATTATATATAATCATTTTTATTCATTTTAACTTATTTTAATCAAATTAATTTTTAGAGATTTTTCAATTATTAATACAATTTTCATAACTTTGTAATAAAAACCTTTATTTATGAGGTATTTTATATTATTAACACTGGAAATTATACTTACTACATTTTTGTTATTTACTTAATTTTTTAGGTGGGAAAGATGGCGAATATTTTTGAGGATGAACAACTTATTTCAAACAGAAGGAAAAATCAGATATTTAAAAACAAGAAACCTCTGGATCACAGATTTTTACCAGAAAAACTAGTTCATAGGGATGAGCAAATCAGAGAAATTGCAAGAAATTGGGTCGATGTTTTGGATAATGTCACTCCATCAAACGTCACATTATACGGTAAAACAGGAACAGGAAAAACAGCTGCTTCCAAATTCGCACGTGAACAGCTGATGGAAGTTGCAGACAACGAAAACATCTTTGTAAAGATAGAATATATCCGATGCACAGATTTCACTACTGAATACCAGGTTATTGCCGAGTTGTGTAACAGGCTTGGACGTGATGTTCCAAATCGTGGATGGACCAAGGCCGAGGTTGTAAATGCATTCAGAAGCCTGTTTAGAACCAATGCATTTGGTAAAAAACTTCAGCTAATCGTTATATTGGACGAAATCGATATATTGCTTGATAAGGATGGTGACGGAATATTATACACTTTAACCAGAACAGACAATGTTGCGGTCCTATCAATCAGTAACTATCTTGACTTTAAAAACTTAATCAAATCAAGGGTTACCAGTAGCTTAAATGATAAAGAAATAGTATTTCCACCTTATGGAGCAGACCAATTGTCAGACATTCTATCCGAAAGGGCTGAATTGTCCTTCAATGATGATGTATTAAATGGAGATGTCATTCCATTATGTTCTGCAATGGCCGCTAAAGAGGAAGGCGATGCAAGATATGCATTGGACCTTTTAAAGAATGCTGGTGAATTGGCTTTTGATGAAGCAAGTGAAAAAGTTACAAGCGATCATGTAAGAAGAGCTAAAGAAAGAATAGAACATAATAAAGTTAGTGAAATCTTATCCACACTTCCGCTTCAGCAACAAAGGCTTCTGTTAGCTATCTTAACATTAACAAAACAAAAAGAGGAAATAACCTCTGGAAAACTTTATGAATCCTACACTGAGATTTCCAAAAAGGATGCAGTGACATACAGAAGAATATTTGATTTCATCAATGAGCTTGAACTGCTCGGTATAATTTCTACAAACACCGTTTCACGTGGCCGTGGAAAAGGTAGGACTAATATAATTAAACTTCAATGTGATGAAACTTTACTTGAAACAGCTCTTTACTCTATTTAGGGTTGTTTTTAATTAAAGTTTTTAAAATCGCCATCCTAACAGGTACTGCATTTGCTGCTTGCTTGAAATATTTGTTGTATTTGGTATCGTCAACATCACCGGCGATTTCATCTATTCTTGGCAGTGGATGCATTACAATCAAATCCTTGCCTTCCAACATTTTTTTGTTGATGATGTAAGCGCCTTTTATTTTTAAATAATCATCAATGTCAACAAAACGCTCTTTTTGGATTCTGGTTACATACAGCACGTCAACGTCATCGATAATATCTTCAATGTTATCAACCTCTACATACTCGACATTGGTTTTGTTTAAGTCATGAAGAATCTCCTGAGGCATTCTGAGCTCCGGAGGTGATACCAGATAAATTTTAATGTTATTGAATAATGTTAAGGATTGGGCCAGTGAATGCACTGTACGGCCGAATTTCAAATCTCCAATCAAAGCGATATTTAAATTGTCGATTGATCCGATTTCATCTCTTATGGTGTATAGGTCGAGCAGTGTCTGTGTAGGATGTTGGCCTGCACCGTCACCTGCATTTATGACAGGAACATCTACTAAGTCTGATATGAATTTTGACACTCCTTCAAGCTCGTGTCTGATTACAAGGGCATCACTGTAGGCTTCAAACATTTTTGCTGTATCTGCAATGCTTTCACCTTTTGAAACCGAACTTGAGTCGCTGCTTGCAAATCCAATGCACTGTCCGTTGAAACGTTTCATTGCAGTTTCAAAGGATATTCTTGTTCTTGTTGATGGTTCAAAAAACATTAAACCTAATACTTTTCCTTTTAATTCATCTGAAATTGCTTTAGATTGAGCAATATCTTCTAATTTGGAAGCTTCATCAAGAATATATTCTATGTCTTCTCTTTCAAAGTCTTTAATTGAAATAATGTTTTTCAGTTTGAAAATTTTAACCACCTTTTTTAGATTATTCTTTCAATTGGCACAACGAGAATATCACGGGCACCGGCATTTCTTAAATCATTGACAAGTTCAAAAACTTCTTTTTCATCAATAACCGCTTGCACGGCAACTGTTTTTTTATCTGATAATACTTCAGATATTGTCAGACCACCCATTGAAGGCATCACTTCTTTTACCTTTGTCAAATCGATTTCATCAACATTCATCATGATTAGCTTTTTCCTGTCGGCATCAAGCACACCTTTTATACTTGTGCTTACAGCTTCAATCAATTCTTTTTTATTTTTTAGACTGTCATGATTTGCAATGAGCTTAATGGAACTTTCCAGTATTATATCAATGATTTCTAAATGATTCATTTTAAGGGTAGTTCCTGTACTTGTAAGATCTGTTATCAAGTCTGCAATACCTATAAATGGAGCGGCTTCAGTGGATCCGCTTAACTTAACGATTTTTAAATCCAAGCCTTTTTCCTCTAAATATTTTTTTGTTAAGACCGGAAATTCGGTAGCCACTTTCATATCATCAGTAATGTCATCAATTGAATTGATGTTTGATTCTTCAGGAGCCGCCAGGACAAGTTTTGTCTGTCCAAATCTTAGGTCAAGCAGTTCACAAATATCCGCTTCGTTTTCCTTTATCAAATCCACACCTGTTATTCCAATGTCTGCCACACCGTCATTGACAAACTCAGGTATATCGGATGCTCTTGCAAACATCACCTCTATATTTTCGTTGAATGTTTTTGAAATTAATTTACGATTGCTTTTGTCGATTAATCCTAGTCCTGCTTTTTCCAAGATGTTTATAGATGGTTCACTGATTCTTCCTTTTGAAGGAACCGCAATTTTAATTTTCATCATATCTTCTCAAAAATTTTTTTATCTGATAATATTATTTAAATATTGTTATTAATAATCTTTATTAATTATTAATGAATATCAATACTTTTATTTTTAAAAATTTGTAAATTATTTTTATTCATTTTAAAATCATGGCATAATTTAGCGAAATATTTAAATATTAAGATATATTATATCTTATTTAACTTATTATTTGTTGATAATAATAAGTTTTAACAGAATTATGTGAGGTGAAAATTATGTCTGAAATACCAAAAGCTCCTATCGCAAGGATCATCAAAGAATCTGGTGCAGAAAGAGTTAGCGAAGACGCAAAAGCTGCATTAGCTGAATACTTAGAAGAAGTAGCTCGTGATGTTGCTAAAGAAGCAAACAACGTTGCAAAAATCGCAAAACGTAAAACTGTTAAAGCAGATGATATTAAATTAGCTATCAAAAACTTATAAATAGTTTTAGCTAACTTTTTTTTATTTTTTTTTAAAGGTGTTATCATGAATAATACTATTTTGATTAAAGACGCATTAATTTTAAACCCGAATAATTTTGAAAACAAGAAACAATCCTTATTAATTAAAGATGATTTAATCGCTGAAATTTCAGATGAAATCGACGACAGCAATGTCGACAAGATAATCGATGCGGAAGGTAAAATACTGCTTCCGGGATTAATCAATACTCATACTCATTTATCAATGACATTATTCAGAGGCCTTGCCGATGATTTGAGCCTCGACAGTTGGTTGAACGATCATATCTGGCCAATGGAAGCAAATCTCAATGGAGATTACTGCTATATCGGTGCCCTTTTGGGTGCAGTTGAGCTAATCAAGTCAGGAACAACAACCTTTTCTGACATGTACTTCTACATGGAAGATGTTGCCCGTGCAGTTGAGGATGCTGGAATCAGGGCAGTCTTATCATATGGAATGATAGACTTTGGCGATGCCGAAAGGAGGGAAGCTGAAATTAAGGAAAACATGGCGCTATATGAAGCCTGCAATGGAATGGCAGACGGAAGAATCAAGGTATTTTTCGGCCCTCATTCACCATATACAGCTTCCGAGGAACTACTGATTAAAGTACGTGAATTGGCTGATGAGCATAACATTGGAATTCACATACACGTTTCTGAAACCCAAAAGGAAATCAATGACAGTTTGGATGAAAGAGGCCTAAGGCCATTTGAATACTTGGAAAAAATCGGATTTTTAGGTCCGGATGTTGTTGCTGCACACTGTGTATGGTTAAGTGATGAAGAAATTGAAATAATCAAAAAGCATGATGTAAAAGTGTCACACAACCCTTGCAGTAACATGAAATTGGCTTCAGGTATTGCTCCGATTTCAAAACTGATTGAAAATGATATCTGCGTATCCATCGGTACCGATGGAGCTTCTTCAAACAATAATTTGGATTTGATTGAAGAGTTGAAAACTGCCAGTTTGCTACAAAAGGTTTCAACTTTAGATCCTAAGGTATTAAATTCAGATGAAGCTATCGAAATGGCTACCATTAAAGGTGCTGAAGCGTTAGGCTTAAGTGATGAGATAGGTTCTATTGAAGTCGGTAAAAAAGCTGATATTATTTTGATTGACACAAACAGTGCCAACATGGTTCCGGACAGTTCATCCTTGTCCTCCAATGTAATTTACTCAGCAAACGGTTCAAATGTAGATACCACTATTTGCAACGGTAAAATACTAATGGAAAATAAGAAATTAACAACTTTGGATGAAGATGAAATTTATGCTAGAGCCAAACAGGCCATAAAAGAATTAAAAGAAGCTATCTAGCTTCAAATTCTATTTTATTTTTATTTATTATTATACTCTTTTTCCATTCATCTTTAGTTTCAGGAAAATCACTTCTGAAGTGTGCGCCACGGCTTTCTCTACGTATTATTGCTGATTTTACAGTCAGAATACATATTTCAACCATGTTTATTACTTCAAGGGCGGTTACCAGATCTGTGTTGTATTGTTTTTTGTCGCTGACATCAAGGTTAACGAGTTCCTTTTGCATTTCCAGAAGCTCACCCAATGCTTCGTTAAGGGTTTTTTCTTCACGAACGATTGCAACCTTTTCCCACATCAGGTTTTTGATTCTGTTTTTGAATTCCTTCGGTTTGACGGATCCTTTTTTAATCAGGCCTTCAATTCTTGAGGCTTCTTCGCGAACCATTTCATCATTGGTTTTGAGTTCGCTTTCCTTTGCGGCCTTTGATGCGCTTACACCGGCAATTCTACCGAATACCTGTGTATCAGCCAGTGCATTGCCGCCCAAACGGTTCGCTCCATGGACTCCTCCACAGACTTCTCCCGCTCCAAACAGGTTATCCAGGGAACTTGATGCATCGGTATTTATTTTAAGCCCTCCCATAAAGTGGTGTGCGGTTGGTGCCACTTCTATCGGGCCGTGTTTGATGTCCACTCCTACATTTTCAAACTGCAGTACCATTGTTTCGAGCTTTTCATCGATGTAATCGTCATCCAGATGTGAAATGTCAAGGTATACTCCGCCGTTTTCGGTTCCTCTTCCTTCAATGATTTCCTGATAGATTGATCTTGCAACGACGTCACGTGTGGCAAGCTCCATCTTTTCTGGTGCATATTTGCTCATGAACCTTTCGCCTTCGCTGTTAATGAGCTTTCCGCCTTCGGCCCTTACCGCTTCGGTTACAAGGACTCCCTTTTTGGATTCGGGCGCCACCATTCCTGTCGGGTGGAACTGAACCTGTTCCATGTCAACAAGATTTGCGCCGGCACGGTAGGAAATTGCATATCCGTCTCCATTCTTTTGGAAGGTATTGGATGTTACAGGGTATAGTTGTCCGGCTCCTCCGCTTGCAAGGATGGTCGCTTTTGCCTTGAAGTATATGAGGCTTGAATCTTTCAGGTTTAGGCCGGTTGCGCCTATCACCTGATTGCCGTCAGTGACGAGGGATGTAATCATTACCTCTTCAATGCATTCAATATCTCTTTTGATGATTTCCTCTTTAAGAGCATTCAACAGCTCTGCACCGGTTCTGTCTCCTTGATAGCAGGTTCTTCTGAAGCTCTGACCTCCAAATGGTCTTTGGTCTATTTCTCCAGACTCCTGCCTGTCGAACAGTGCGCCATAGTTTTCAAGGTCAACCAATCTTTTTGGTGACTCGCTGACGAGTATTTCAACAAGTTTTTTGTCATTCAGATAACTTCCACCTTTTAGGGTGTCATTGAAGTGAGCGTCTATGGAGTCATCCTTGTCTACTGTTTTGAATACTGCATTGTATCCTCCTTCTGCCATTCCGGTACAGCCTGACCTGAATGACAATCCTTTTGACACGATGATTGCTTTTAGACCTGCATCGTCAACTTCGATAGCTGCTCTTGAACCTGCTCCTCCAGATCCAATGATTAACACATCTGTAGAGATAGTTTTTATTTCCATTTCGATTACCCTGTAAAATTTTATTATAGTAATACTATATTTTTCATCGTTAAAAATATTTATTAATCAAAAAAAATTAAATGTATAGTGTTGAATCTATATTTCTTAAATTAAATTTGAAACATTTATTTTATAGATTTATTAAATTAAAAATTTAGTTAAAAATTTTGATAGTTATTTGATTTGATGTCATTTAATTTGAGGTTATTTCATGAAAATTGAGGGTGAAGTTAAGAGCGGTTTGGGAAAGGGTTCATATTTCATGTCACAGGAATTCTACTCAAACGAATTCAGGAAAAATTTGGGATTCGTTCCATTCCCTGGAACATTGAATGTTGTTGTCAGCGACGAGTATTTGGATGAAATCAATGAAATCAAGGATAATTGTCAAAATATAATCAAACCAGATGAAGGATTCGGGGCTGTAAAATACATAGAAGCCGTATTGAATGATGAGATTAATGGGGCAATAGTATTCCCAGCTAAAACGGTTCATGATGTGAATTATTTGGAATTCATTGCCGAGGTCGGATTAAGAGACGAGCTGGGCCTTGAAGACGGCGATATAGTATCATTGGAATTTTGATACCATAAAGTATTTTATACATAACGAATATATTTTTTAATACGTTCTCGGGGCGGGGTGAAATTCCCCACCGGTGGTGATTTTGATAAAATAAGTCCACGAGCACAAAGACGTGTTGATTTGGTGAGATTCCAAAACCGACGGTGATAGTCCGGATGGAAGAGAAGATAATAGTTATTTAGTTATTTTTAGCCCTGGTTCTAGTATATAAGGAGATATTACTATGAATCAAGAAACAAATTTAGATAAAGCTTTAGAAGCTATAAGAAATGGTCAATTCGTACTAGTTTTTGATGATGACGATAGGGAAGGAGAAGTCGATATGATTATCGCTTCCGAATTTGTAACCCCAAAATCAATTGCAACCATGAGAAATGATGCAGGCGGTTTAATCTGCAATTGTTTACACGATGATTACTGTGAAGCTATTCATTTGCCATTTATGGTTGACATAATGAAAGCGGCTACAGAAAAATATCCGGAACTTGCAAAACTTGCACCAACAGACATTCCATACGATGAAAGATCATCATTTTCAATTTGGACAAACCACAGAAAATCTTTCACAGGCGTAACAGACCATGACAGAGCAATGACAATATCTGAAATGGCAATCATGATGAAGGAAGAAAGATTTGATGAGTTTGGTGCAACATTCAGGTCACCTGGTCACGTATGTCTTTTAAGAGGAGCTGAAGGACTTGTTAAAAACAGGCAAGGACACACTGAAATCGGTCTTGCATTATGTGAACTTGCAGGAGTTACTCCTGTCTGTGTAGTGTGCGAAATGATGGATGGTGAAACCGGTCAGGCCACATCAGTTGCTGATGCTCGCAAATACGCCGAAGAAAACGGATTGGTTTTACTTAGAGGCGAAGACATCATTAACGAATACTTGAAAGAATAGCTAAGCTGTTTCACTGCACTTTTTAGCTATATAATTGGCAATAAATTCCATTATTTGCTGATATTTGTAGGAATTATAAATGCTGAATGAGACGTATCTTCCGTCTCTCATTTTAATTTCCAAAGCATTTTTCACTTCTTTTGATTTGTTTATTTCAGCTATTTTTTTCCATGGAATTCTAAGAGTTTTACTTTTCAGGGCATTTTCAATGTGAATTCCGTCATCCTTGAACTTAAGAATCCTGACGATTCTGCGGTTCTTGTCGCTTGCAATCTGAATGTTGCCGTTTTCGTCAAAGACATAATCCGGTATTAGGCATGTTGCCTTCCAACCCTGTTTCATTTTCTTCAGAACATGTGCCCTGTCTTTTTTTGTTAGTTTAACACCTTTTTCAGGACTTAAATTAAGTGCCATCAAATCACCTTGCTTTTGATTTCATCGAATGTGTAGATTTTTTCAAACTCGACTTCACAGGCCATGCTGATAATCAAATCAATGTCCAGGTTGTTTTCAATCAGATCCATCGCATGTGAGGTGAAAAGCTCATATCTTATTTCAACTTCAGGAATGAATCCGCGCATGTCTGCTGACTTCAACTTTGGAAGCTTTAACACGTTTTCGACTTTTGTGTTGTTTTTGATGTATGGCACCACCTGGTCGAATATATCGTCATTGTAAACTTTGTTTAAAAGGATTGCTTCTACTGAAACCCCAAATTTTTCAAGCATATTTGCATGTGAAACCAAATCAACTGCAGCTGATTCTATTCCACCCTTGTTCACGCCTGAAGCAAGTATCATCGGTATGTTTGATGACATGGCTATTTCAGCTGCTGAAAATGGAACCTTTTCGTTTAACAGACCTGTAAACACACTCATTACTCCTTCGATAAGCACGATATCATAGTCTGATGAGTTGAGTTTCGCGACAGTAGATTCGATGTCGCTCCAGCCAAGGTGGCCAATTTTTATTGATGCGAAATCTTCCATTTTGCCTTTTGTCAGGTAAAGCCCAGGTATTATGTCACGCACATCGGGACCTACCTTTAAAAGGGCCACTTTATATCCCCTTTTTCTTAGGGCTCCGGCAAGACCGGTCACAATGAAAGTTTTTCCACTGTCGGATCCATTACTTCCAATCATAAGGTACTTAGGTCTTTTGTTTGGTTCAATTTCAGGTATTCTTATTCCGGTGTTTATTCCGACTTCGCTTTGAAGGAATTTTTTGACTTCTTTGTTTCTATTGTAAATCTCATCGGTATCTGTAGCGTCTATTTGTTCCAGCAGATTATCTACAATAATCGGATTTTCATCCAGAATGCCGTGAATCATGGTTCCGATAACATTGCCGTCATCGTTGCATGCACCTGAAAAGATATTATAGTCGCCCTTTTCATTGGTGTCGCCATAATTCATCCTTTGAACTTTTGAATAGAACAGAGGTTTTGCATCCCCTTCAACCTTACCGTAGGTATGGGTATGAAAGCCGTCAACATCTTCAGTCTGTCCCTTTACGAGAAATGAGTTGTCAAACACCTTGGCCTTTACACGGTCGCTTGTAATCAATGGTGAGAAATTCACGTCGATTATTCCAAGGCCGTCCTTAACAATCGGCACGGGAGATTTTCTTCCGATGTCTATCTGATTGGACAATAGCTGAAAACCGGCACATATTCCGATGATAGGCTTTCCGGCTTTTGCCATCTTTTTGATTTCCGTGTTCAATCCCATGTTAATGTCATTTGATTCAATAAGTGTTCCGCCGGGAATGATTAATGCATCTAGTTCATCTGAAGCCTTATTACCATTTACAAGTCCGTTTTCCTTTACAATGTCGGTTGGTAAGTTTCCAAAATCCTCAAATCCCGGAACCGCTCCATTGATATAAGCAAGTCCAATTTTTGTCATAAGAATACCTCTTGATAATCTATTGTTTTTTTTAAATTATAAAATTTTAGAGGTGCATTTCAAGTGTAAAAAAGTTCGTAAAAAAAAGAGTTTATTGAGTGTTTTCAAAAACACTCATAGCTTTGATAATTTTTTCGTCATCCAATGGTTTAGCCTGAATCTGCAATCCTACTGGAATGCCGTCAACCTCACCTGCAGGTATGCTTGCTGCAGGAATACCAGCCAAGTTGGCAATTACTGTCAATACATCGTAGGCATACATTTCCATTGGCTCCAATTCAGCACCTATTTCGTGAGGAAGTTTAGGCACGGTTGGTCCTACAATCAAATCGACATTTTCAAGCATTGAGGTGATTTCAGCTCTGATTACGGATCTTGCTTTTAAAGCTTGCTTATAGTATTTGCCGCTGAATTCCGCTTCTGCAATATGTGAACCGATTTTGATTCTTCTTAAAACCTCATCTCCACAGACTTCTTCGATTCTGGAACCGTAATCTCTTCCGTCGTATTTTCTGGTTGCTGAGAAGAATTCAACATAGTTGATTAAATAGTATGTTGGCAGACATAAGTCAATGTAGTCGAAGCTAACTTCAACAAGCTCTGCGCCTGCATCAACCAATTTTTGTATAGCTTTGTTTACGGTCTTGTTGATTTCATCATCTGTCACGTCAATGAACTCATTACATACAGCTATTTTCATGCCTTCTAAAGAGGTTTTTTCAAGCACTTCGGTAAAGTCAGGTTTTTCCCAGTCGAGTGTGGTACATTCGGTTTCGTCATATTTTGCAATAGTATTTAGAGCTAATGCAATTCCGCTTACATCCTTTGCCAGCGGTCCGATTTGGTCCAGACTCATGGATAAATCTAAAAGACCCTGTCTTGAAACGGCACCGTAAGTAGGTTTGAATCCAACAACACCACAGTGGGATGCAGGGTTTCTGATGGATCCGCCTGTGTCGGAACCGATTGAAATGTCACACATTTCAGCTGCTATTGCCGCTGCACATCCACCTGATGAACCGCCAGGGATTCTTCCCATTGCAGCTGGGTTTTGGGTTGGTCCGTAGTAGGAGGTTTCAGTTGAACTTCCAGCTGCGAATTCATCCATATTTAAAATACCGATGATTATTCCATCTTCCTTAAGGATTTCGTCAACAACGGTAGCATTGTAGCTTCCGTAGTAGTCTTCCAGGGTTTTGGAAGCTGCGGAAATAATCAGATCTTCAACATTAATGTTTGCTTTTATACCGAATACCAAACCAGCTAAAGCGCCGACATCTTCGCCGTTAGCGATTTTTTCATCAATAGCTTCTGCTTG
>NZ_ONER01000032.1 GCF_900316895.1 uncultured Methanobrevibacter sp.
AAGGCTGTTAAAGGTAAAAAGATTATCTTCAAGTTCAAAGGCAAAAAATACATCGGAAAAACCAACAAGAAAGGTGTTGCCAAAGTAACCATTAAGAAAAAAGTATTGAAAAAGCTTAAAGTTGGTAAAAAAGTTACCTACCGCGCAAAATACTCAACCAAAACAGTCAAAAAAACCGTTAAAGTTAAAAAATAAGGATTTAATAATTTAAATCCTTTCTTTTCTATTTTTTTATATAACGCCGAAAGCACATTTTTTGATGCCGACTATTTTTTCAGGGCCAAATTAAAAAATTTGTGTGATTTGATTTTACCAGTTTTCGAAATTGCCCTAAAATGCCAAATAACAAACGTTTATATAACATTAAAGATAATAAGATTAAATATTATTTTAAAATATTGTTTAAATTATTAAAAAAGGAGGAGTGAAAAATGAAAACTAAATTAAAAATATCTGGAATATTTGTAGTTTTCATTGCAATGCTACTTTTGATGGGTGCTGTTTCAGCATCTGACGAATCCATTAGCAATCAAACAATATCTGAAATAGATACTACAGAATTAAACGCTGATGAAAGTGTTTTAAGCTTAGAATCAGCCAATAATGATATAATTAAAGAAAATGAACCGTCACAAGACTTAACATTAGCTCAAACTAATGATAATAACTTAGGAAATTCAAGCGATTCCGAAAGTGGAAACGCCACAACAGAAGGAACAATCACATCAAGTGATGTTAAAACCACTTACCATTCCGGAAAAACAATGAAAGTGACAATAACCGATAAGACCACCGGAAAAGGAATAGCAACTACCCTTAAGGTCCAATATGTACAAAACGGCAAAATCGCCAAAGAAGCAAGTTATAAGACCGATTCAAATGGGGTTGCACAAATTACAACTGCTCTACCTGTAGGAAAATATGTCGTTAAAATCACTCACGATGACACTAAAGACAATGTGACTGCAACCGCAATCAGCAAAGTCCTGTCAATTGTGAAAACCACTACAAAGGTAACTGCAAAAAAAGCTACCGCATATAAGGGATATAAACTTACTTTAAAAGCGGTACTGAGCAAAACCAAAGACGGCAAAAAGGTTAATGAAGGAAAAGTTAAATTCAAAATCAACGGAAAAACCTACACAGTCAAAGTTAAAAACGGAGTTGCAACTAAAAAGATCAAATTGTCCAAAGTCAAAACATACAAATACACTGCACAATTCTTGGGCAATAAAAACATTAAAAAATGCAAAGCTGCCGCCGGAAAAGCCGTTGTTAAAAATAGGTACGATACCAAAATTACTGTAAACAACATTAGAGGCCAATCCGGAGATAAAGTGAAATACCAAATCCAAGTTACAACAACATCCGGTAAGAAAGTGACTTCCGGACAAGTTAAAATAACCTGGAACGGAAAATCACTCGTCTGTAATGTAACCAACGGCGTAGTAAAACTTATCGGAACACTTGGTGGAAACTTCAAGGAAAAAATCAAAGGAACTGACTATTACTACAAACAGTTCACTACAAAATTCAAAGCAAAATACATTCCAACATCCTTAAAGTACAAAGAAAGTTCCGCAAAGTATAAAATGATTTCTACCTACAAATGTGGAGTATGCGGACATACAGATTCACATACCCATACTGTAAATGGAACAGCAACCAAGATTGTTGTAGTTTAAGAGAATAATATTCTCTTATCCTTATTTTTTTTTAAAAAATTTAATTTAAATTTTTCACCTGTCGCCAAATTATCAATACATTAATAAATGATTAAAACCATATTTAATATATTATACTTATACTAATTTTATAAGGAGAGATAATTATGGACAAATATGAAGATTTATTAGAAAGAGCAATAGACCAATTACCTCCTGAAGTATTTGAACACAAAAGATTCAAAATTCCTAAAGCTTATTCAGATATCCAAGGTAATAGAACATTCATTAAAAACTTTAAAGATGTTGCAGAAGGTTTGAACAGAGATCCTCAACATTTATTGAAATTCTTAATGAGGGAATTAGGTACTGCAGGAAATATTGAAGGTCAAAGAGCAATCCTGCAAGGTAAATTTACCCATTACTTGATCAATGAAAGAATTGAAGATTACGTGGACAAATATGTAATTTGCCACGAATGCAACAGACCGGATACAAGAATTATCAGAGAAGGTAGAATATTCCTGCTTAAATGTGCTGCATGCGGTGCAACAGCACCTTTAAAATCATTATAATTCTACTTTTTTACTTATTTTTTTAGATACAATGTTTTGTCCAGAGTGCGGAAGTACAGATAAGGAAATGGTTGGAGATGTCTGTATAGACTGTTTTTTAAAAGAATTTCAGATGATTGACATTCCAAAAAGAATTGAAGTTCAGATATGCAGTCACTGCAACAGCAAACTCGAGGAAGGCAAATGGAGTGATGAATTCATTCCGGAAGAGGAAATCATTTACCGTGCACTTGAGAGAAACATTGAAATCGCCGATGAAGTGGAAAACGAAATAATCAACCTTGAAATAGACCAGATCAAGGGAACAATAGCTGACTGTTATGTTGAAGTTGTCGGAGAAGTCCATGGAACACAGATAGATGAAACCCATGACTGCGAAGTCAAGATACTTAAAACCGTTTGTCCAACATGCAGCAAAATACAGTCAGGATATTATGAAACCGTAGTTCAGTTCAGGGCAGATTCAAGAGAAATAAAAGCCGAAGAATATGCCAAAGCCGATGAGATTGTAGAAAGGACACTGATGAAACAGTCAAAAAGTGACAAGCTGGCATATTGCCCTCAAATTGCAAAGCTGAAGGAAGGTTATGACTACTATATAGGCTCATTCAAGTCAGGCCACAAGGTTGCGGAAGCCTTAACTGAAGAGTTTGGAGGAATCATAAAGGAATCCCCAAGGCTCATAAGTGAAGACAAGTCCACCGGAAAGGGACTTTACAGGGTTTGGATTTCAGTCAGAATTCCCGAATTTGAAATTGATGATTTTATCGGTTTTGAGGATAAGATCATGCAGGTTACAAGCATCGGCAAAAGCAGTGTTGTTGGAGTTGACATCTCAACAAACAAAAAGCATAACATTCCAATGAAGAACATGGAAAACATCAAACTCATTAAAAAATCAGATGACATTGAAACTACAACAGTCATTTCAAAATCCCCGCAGTTCCTGCAGATTCTAGATCCGATTGACTATTCCGCATTGGATTTGAACATGAAAGGGGAATACGATGAGTTGAATGTTGGACAAGAAGTGAAACTTATTAGAATTGACAATAACGTTTATTTATTGATTTAATGTGATAAAATGAATATTGAAGAAAAGATTCAATTGATTGAAGAAGGAACTCTGGAAGTTATAGACACAGAGGAATTGAAAGAAGTGCTTGAAAAAGAACAACCTATAGCTTATACCGGTTATGAACCTTCAGGCAAAATCCATTTGGGACATGCCGTAACCGTGCAGAAATTAAAGCAACTGCAAAAGTTAGGTTTCAAAATCAAAATCCTTTTAGCTGATTATCATGCATTCCTCAACGGAAAAGGAACAATTGAAGAAATTGCCGAAACTGCAGAATACAACAAAAAGTGTTTCCAGGCTTTAGGCCTTGACGAAACCACCGAATTCGTATTGGGATCATCATTCCAATTAGAACCGGATTATACCGATAAAGTTTATCAGCTGGCCACCATGACCACCCTGAAAAGGGCCAGAAGAAGTATGGATCAGGTAAGCCGTGCAGACGATAACCCTAAAGTGGCAAGCGTAATATATCCGATTATGCAGACAGTGGATATGGCTGCATTGGAAGTCGATGTTGCCCTTGGTGGAATGGAACAGAGAAAAATCCAGATGCTGGCACGTGAAAACTTAGAAAAAATAGGTGAAAACGTTCCTGTCTGTATTCACACCCCATTATTGCACGGCCTTGACGGCGATGCAAAAATGTCTTCAAGCAAAGGAAACTACATTGCAGTGGACGATTCAGTTGAAGTAATCAGCAAAAAAATCAAGAAAAGTTTCTGTCCTCAAGGGGAAGTTGAAGGAAACCCTATGATTGAGATTGCAGAAACCTTTGTTTTCCCAAATCAGGATACTTTACTTATCAAAAGGCCTGAAAAGTTCGGTGGAGATATCGAACTTACACACGATGAGTTAATCAAAGACTTTAGTGAAGGCAACTTACATCCAATGGATTTGAAAAATGGAATTAAAGATTTCTTAATTGAATTCTTTGCTCCTGTCAGAGAGTTTATGGAGGAAAATTAAATGGTTGAAGAAAAAGAAGAATTCGAAATGGGTTTGCCAAATGGTGTTGGCGAACAGATGCTTGCACATGCTTTTGAAAAATTCGACATCAAATTGGAACAAACCGAATTCGGCCCAAAATTAATTGGCGAATACGATGAGCTTGTAAAAGCAAGAGAATTTTTGGAAAATGCAATTCGTGAAAGATTAGCTGAATTAGAAGGGAAAAAATAATTTTCCCAAACTTATTTTTTATTTTAAATTTAAACAGTCCGGTTTCATCTACGGAATGCAGTCCGGACAGATTCCAAGATACGGCGCAACAGCCTTTTTTATGTCTGAAGACACCTTGTTTACGCCATTTGTGGCATCAATTATCTCACAGGTATAGTCCTTGGAAAAATTCAGATAGTTTTCCCTGACCTTGGTTAGAAACGCTTCGTTTTCAAAGGTATCCTCACCGGAGGTTCTTGCAACAGAGGTCTTGACGTCCAAGTCAAGCAAAATCAAAAGGTCAGGTCTTTTGGCATATTTATTTAGAACCTCGACCCATTCGGCATTGTCCTGATAGGCCAGTGATGAAATGAATGACCTGTCGGAAATGATAATCTTTGATTCATCCTCCAGCTTGTCCATTATCATCATCCTGTCAGCTGCAAACAATAGCGCCAAAAGGTTTTGGACATTGTCTGTCTGTGCATCGGGACGCTGCAGAATCTTGTGAATCAAATCCCCGACTTCAGACTCTGTCGGTTCCACTACCGTTTCAACCCTGAACCCGTTGGCTTCAAGCCAGTCCTTCAGCATTTGGATTTGGGTTGATTTACCTGCCCCATCAATTCCTTCAAAAACAATATACATATGATAGAATATGTTTTAATTTAATATATAATTAATTACAAAGATATGAATGTATAAAAAATCAAGGTGTAATTATAAAATGGTTTTGGAAGAATTATTAGCTCCCGCAGGCTCACCTGAAGTGTTGACAATTGCAGTCAATGCAGGAGCCGATGCGGTTTACATTGCAGGCCAAAAATATGGTGCAAGGGCATACGCTAAAAACTTTAGCTTCGAAGAAATTGAAAAGGCTGTGAATTATGCTCACTTGAACGGCAGCAAAATCCATGTGACAGTCAACACACTGGTCAACAATTTTGAAATAGTCGATGTTTTGAAATATCTCTTTAAGCTATATCAGATTGGAGTGGATGCAGTCATCGTGCAGGATTTCGGACTGATCTGGCTTTTGAAGACATTCATTCCGGATTTGGAGGTTCATGCATCAACACAGATGGGCCTGAACAATTACTCATCTATCAAATGGGCTGCCAAAAACAACATAAAAAGGGTGGTGCTTCCAAGGGAAGTCACAATCGGACAAATCAGGCAAACAACAGAACAGCTCAAAAAGGACAACATAGACATGGACATTGAAGTGTTCGGTCATGGAGCACTGTGCTATTGTGTCAGCGGAAAATGCTACATGTCATCATACAACAGCGGCAGAAGCGGAAACCGTGGAGCCTGTGCCCAGCCATGCAGACGGGAATACCGCCTGAAATACAGAGGATACAATATAGGAAACGGATATCTCCTCTCAACACACGACCTTGCAACATACAACAATCTGAAAGCCATTGAGGATGCCGGAGTCAAATCCCTTAAGCTGGAAGGCAGAATGAAATCCGGAGACTATATAGGAACCATCGTAAACAGCTACAGGAATCTTATCGATGGAAATCCCGGAGACTACAAAAAGGACCTGCACCTTGTTTTCAACAGGCAATTCACAAACGGATACATGATGGGAGACAAGCCTGGGGACGTTATGGGAAGAGGTCATTCCGGCCATGAAGGACTCTACATTGGAGACATCACAAACATTGATGGCACCAAGGTTACAATCGAGATTAAAAACAAGGAAATACCTGTAATTCTGGAACCTGGAGACGGAATCGCCTTCAAATACAACGGCAAAATCAAGGGAATCTATCTTGAAAACATCATCAAGCAGGATGAAAATGAAATTGTCATAGACACCACACGCCTTGTCAAGGTCGGAACCGAAGTGTTCATCAGCTATTCAAAATCCACTCACGATTATTTGAAACAGTTTGAAAATGAGACAATAAAGAATAATGTGCCAGTTAAGCTGTCCATGACATGGGACGATAACCTGAACCTGTTTACCAAAGTCGAATATTACGTTGACGGCGAGCTCATCAATTTCAGACACAAAACATTGGACAAGTTTGAAAAGGCCAAAAACAAGCCCGTTACAGAGGAAATCATTGAAAAGCAGCTTAAGAAAACAGGAGGCACACCGTTTTATATTGAGGAAATCAGATTCAACAACATGCCCGGCGACATCTTCATACCAATCCGTGAAATCAACCAGATCAGACGGGAAATACTGGATACCGCAACCGAATTTCTAATGAACCATTACACCCCAACCAAAAAATCAGTGAAAGCGGTGCGAAAGGACCTGACCAGATTTTTTGAGGAATATGAAAGATATCCTGGCAAAACAAAAAGGAAAGCTCCTAAACTTTCAATATTCATTGATGACATTGCACAAATCAAGGCGGCTTCAGGATTTGACCTGAAAAGAATTTACTTTGACGGAAACTGCCACTACAACAACCCTGACGACTATTTTGAAAACATAAAGGAAACTTTAAAGCAGGGAAGCCTAATGGCCGCACCGACTGAGTTCGTTTGGGTTTTGTCATCATTCATATCTGAAGAGGATGCCGTCAGATGCCAAAAAATAGTCAAGGAGCTTCAGGAAGAGGGAATCATCATTTCAGTTATGGGAGATTTCCCTGCCATGAATGAGATATTTGACTGCTCAATCCATGGAAACCATAACCTGAACGTTTGGAATAGCTTTTGCGTACATAATCTGAACGCTTCAGGATTCAAATCACTGATTCTGTCATCAGAGCTTTCAGGTAAAGAAATCAAAGAGCTGGTATTGAGAAACCATGACAGGAACATTGACCTGGAGATGATTGTCAACGGAAACCTCGAAGTCATTGTGAGCAAAGATGATTTCACCAATCTGAATGACGGTAAAGACTTCATAATATCAAACGATGCGGATTATGCGACCCTGGAAGACAAAAAAAGAAAAAAATTCAAATATAAGATATTTTTCGACTACAACAGGCAAAGTCACATCATCAACAAGGACTGCTTATGTCTGATTGAGGAAATGAATGAAATCAAGGAATTGGGTCTTGATTCACTGATTCTGGATTGCAGATATTCTAATGAGAAATATACCTCACAAATTTTATCAATTTATGCTGAAAGCCTTAAGAACAAGACACAGGAAGAGTTAACCGAATATAAATACCAGATTATGGATTTCTCACAATCCTACATCAACAAGGGAAATTATATTGAAGGAAGATTGCACGAGGACAAATAATGAGAATACCTGAATTACTCGCACCGGTCGGATCCAAAGAACACCTGAAGGTGGCCATCAATGCAGGAGCCAGTGCAGTCTATCTTTCCGGAAAGAATTACGGAGCCCGAAAGTTCGCAGACAACTTCACATTGGATGAGATTGAAGATGCGATAAACACCGCACATATGCATAACGTCAAGGTTTATGTCACCGTAAACACCATAATCAAGGAAAGCGAACTTGAAAACGTCATGAATTACCTGTCAAGGTTATATTCGATGGGCGCCGATGCGGTTCTGGTGCAGGATTTGGGCCTAATCGAATTAATAAACAAACATTTACCTAATCTTAAAATCCATGCATCAACACAGCTGACCTGCGAAAATCAGCTGAAGCTAAATTATCTTGAAGGCAAAGGAGTGAAAAGGGTTGTGCTTCCGCGTGAGATGAGAAAAGAGGAAATCAAAAATCTCAAGACAAATATGGAACTTGAAATATTCGTTCATGGAGCATTGTGCTATTCCTATTCCGGACAGTGCCTGATGAGCAGTTTCAAGGGAGGACGAAGCGGAAATAGGGGAACATGCGCCCAGCCTTGCCGTCAAAAATACAGTATTCAGGGAATCAAAAGACCTGATTACTATCTGTCCCCCTGTGATTTGTCGCTGTACAATCATTTGAGGGAAATTGCAGAGATGGATATCCGCTCGATTAAAATTGAGGGAAGGATGAGGTCCAAGGAATACCTTGCAATTGTCGTGAGCAGTTACAGAAAGGCCCTCAACAAACTGAAAAGCGGAAAGACAGCCTCCTCTGAAGAAATAAGTTTAGTGTTCAATAGAGGATTAAGCGAAGGACAGTTCTCAAATAACTCAAAAAGAAGCATAAGAGCAGGCCATATCGGTTTAAAAATTGGCAGAGTAATCAAAAGCGGTAAAAACCAGCTTGCGATACGGCTGAACGATTCCATAACAACAATTCCCGAAAGGGGCGATGGTCTACTGATTGTCAAAAATGACAATGACTACGGCTTTGAAATATCCCAAGACCCGTTGATAACAACACTGAATCATTTTAAAAAGGGTAAAAATAAGCAGGTAAAAGATCTGACTAGAAAAGACAAGGTTTTGGTTGTCAAAAAGGTATGGCAGAATAGGGATGCAGACTTTAACCTGAATGAATCCGAAGCGTATCTGACAAAAAGAAACGGATTATCCAAAAAGGTTAAAGAGATTGAAAACAGAGGCTCAAGCTATGTCAAATCCAAACTTATACTGACATTTTCCATTAAGAACAAATTTCCGCTTCTGAAGGGCAGACTGACACTTGCAAACCGCAAGGAGATAACTGCTGAAGTGACTGGAAACACTCCTTTCGAAAAGCCCCTCAAAAAAAGCGTCAGTGCAGACACCATCAAAAAGCAGCTCCTGAAACTTGACAAATACCCATTTGAGATAACACAGGTCAACATCAATTATGACGGAACACTGTTCATCCCTATAAGCAAGATAAATGAGCTGAGAAGAAACCTCCTGGAAAAACTGGAAAATGAGGCCATAAACTCATACAGGCACAAAAATAAAAGAATCACACTGGACAAAACAGGGTCCGCCTCAAAAGGGGAAGTGAATTTCTCATTTTATACAAACAATCTGAATCATCTGAAAAACATTGACGGAGTCAAAAGGGTTTATTTGGAGATTCCTCCACAGGACGATTCTTTAACACTTGAAGATGACAATTACAACCTCAACTACATGATCAGCTTCATCAGGGAGGCAATGGAAATTTCATACGGCAGGGATTATGAGCTGATTTGGAAATGGCCAGACATCACCCATGACAAACTAATCAGGGCACTGAATAAAGTGAGGGGAATATTGAACAAAATGAACTGCTCCCTTCCTATTATGAGCGCCAATTTCAATGCAGAATACGGTCCTTATTCAATGAACATTGCCAATAGCTGCAGCGCCGGCAGTCTTGAAAACTATAAGATACTGACAGTTTCACCGGAACTGCGCAAACAGGATTATGAAGACATCATAACCTCCAGTCAAAATCCGGACAAAATTGAAATGCTGGTTCAGGGTTCCGTTGAGCTTATGAAGACCAGATATCCTATTTTATATGGAAATGAAAACAAAAGGAATTATGAAAATTATCTGATTGACGCCAAGAACAACAGATACCCAATCCACAAAAGCATTTCAGGTGAGGAATTGATTATTTTTGACGGCAGCGAACTTTCACTACTCGAAGAAATTAATCACCTTAAAAATCTCGGATACACTAATTTTTCAATTGACGGACGATATAAAGATGATAATTACTATAAAGTGGTTAACATTTACAGACAAGCTTTAAATGGAAATATTGACAAAAAAGAACTTGAAAAATACAGTCCTAAAAATACCGTTGCCAACTATTAATATTACTTTTCAAATGCTCTCGGCAAAGTCGAATATATATTAAAAAATATATTATGTATACAAAGGGTTTGGTAAAAATGTGTGGAGAAAGAATAACATTGCAAAACATTAAAGGGATAGGAGATAAAATCTCTGAAAAGATACTTAACAGCGTTGGGGGCGAAGATGAACTCCAAAAAATAGTTGATAATGTTGATGTTGAAAAGATATCTTCAATAGATGGAATCAGCCAAAGGAAAGCCATTGAGATAATGAACCAGTTACTCGGCAATCCCCAGGAGGATTTCATAAAAAGCGACAGGGCAATGGAGCTTTATGACGACATCATAAGCAAGATTTTAGCCTATTCAAACACCGCATACTCCAAAAACAGAATATTGCTGCTTTCTCCTACAAAAGACATGGATAAAATAGCTTCCAACCTCGATTTTGTAATGACTGCAAAAGAGCATGTTTCACAGCTTCCAATCATCAAGTTGAGAGGTTTGATGAAAAACCTTAAGGAAGTTGAAGAGGCCAAACCCGAGTATGACCCCAGCAAAGCCATTATTGTCGAATCCGAAGAGGACAATTCCTATCTGACAGATTTGGGACTGAACCAATATTATCCCATCATTACCGCCAGCGATTCTCCGCTGCTTAAGGAAGAGCTGATGAACTATGATTTGGTATTTTATGTTTACTCACAGGGAATACTTGATTTTGAAGGAATGCCAAACCTGATAATGGTCAATATTGACGAAAACGATTATGAAATCGTTCCTGAAAAGATAATCAATTTCTTTATTCAAAACAAGGAGCTGTTCTTGAGAGTTCATGAAATACAAAAGATCAGAAATAAGGATAGTGTTTTAGGAGAAATCATACCTATCATTGATGAGTTGAATATTATCGACAAAAGGGAAGTGGATATTGAAGAACTTGTATTCTCTCTAAAAGATGAGATGGATGATGAGCTTGAAAAATCCATAAAGAATGTGGATCTTGAAGGAGATGAAATACTCAACTTATTAAACAATAACTTCCCGCCAAAGATTAGCAAAATATTTGACGACATTATCAATAAAAGAAAGGAAATAATTCGGGAGAAAACAGGACTAAGTTTTGACCCCTACCTCAGGACATATCCGATACAAATTGACGAGACTGAAATCCAAAGGGTAACTCTTGAACAGTCATCAAGAAAGGAAAACGATATCTTCGACATTAAGAAAAGTGCCGCAATTGAGCTGAACTCAATTAAGGAGCGTGCCATCAAAGAAGTTGAGGATACAATCAAATTCGACTATGAATTCAGCCTGGGCAGTTTTGCATATGAATACGGATTGTGCAGACCTGAATTTTGTGAAGAAATAAAACTGGAAGGTGCATTGCACCTAGAGCTGGCACTTGAAAAGGATAAGGATTATGTTCAAAAAGTGGACTACCAGTTAACCCCCGATGAAAACATTGCACTTCTAACAGGAGCAAACAGCGGTGGAAAAACAACATTATTGGAAACCCTAACACAAATATCCATTATGGCCCAAATGGGACTGCCGGTAAGTGCAGACCGTGCCGAGATAAAATTATTTGATGAAATCTACCATTTCTCAAAGAAAAGATCTCTTGATGCAGGAGCATTCGAATCATTCTTAAATGTGTTCATACCAATCGTCACCACCAATAGTGAAAAGTTAGTATTATTAGATGAACTCGAAGGAATAACAGAACTCGATGCAGCCGTCAAAATCATATCCACATTCATTGATATGATTAAGGAATCCAATTCTTACGGTGTGATTGTCACTCATATGGCAAGGGAACTGATGAATTACACCAACATTCGCGTAGATGGTATTGAAGCAAAAGGATTAGATGAAAACTATAATCTGATTGTTGACAGAACCCCAAAAATGAATTTCCTTGCAAAAAGTACACCGGAATTAATTCTAAAAAGAATATATGAAAAATCAGATGATGATTTAAAAGCTGTATATGCTAGAATTTTAGAAAAATTCTAACCCATATACTACTTTTTACTATTTCAATTGAAAAAAATGAAAAAAGAGATAAATCAATGATTTATCTTCACTTAATGTTTGATTATTGATTCGATAGTTTCATCATCAGGCGCGTTAATTTCAACCAATTTACCGTCTTTAACAAATCTGAAAGTAGGTGTACTATCATTGTATTTATTTGCATCATAAACACCGTCAATTCCAGCCATAGTCTTGTTAACTTCATTATCTATAGGTGTTACGGCGGTAAATTCATCGTTGTCAAAGAAAAATACTTTTACAAATATTTCTTTGCCGTCTTTAATGAATTGGCACACTGAAAATTTAGCGTCCTTTACATCAGTAGCATCCTCAGCTAATTTTTGTGCACTTTGATTTTCTTCAAAACCATCAGGAATGGTAAATTCAAGGTCCTGTAATTTTAATTTTCCATTTTCAAAGGACATTGATCCGCCATTGGAGTTGCTGCTGTCGCTTGAAGAAAAATTAAAACTCCAACTATCATCTGCACTTACTGCACATACTGTTAAACAGACTGCAAGTAAAACTGCAAAAATCATTAATACCTTTTTCATAATTTTTCACCTCTAAAACAACATATTTAAAAAAAAAATATGCATAATATGAGGTATATATTCCATTCTATTTAAGTATACTAAAAAATTTAGTGAGTTTATCAAAACTAATAATATTTTTCGATTAGATTATTAAAAGTCATCAAATATTGATTTTCCACGACCTAAATCTATTTTAATAATTATTTTATATATTTAATTAACAAAGATAATTATTAATAGGATAGAATTCATTAGATATGCTATTCATATAAACACATGGCAAGTTAGTCATGTTAATATTTAAAATGGATATATAGGAGGATTAATAGATATGAATGAAACGGTCAAGGAACACTCATGGATTCCATTAGTGTTAGTTGCTTGTGCCTCATTTATTATAACATTGGATGCGACATTCATGAATGTAAGTATTTCTAAGGTTGTAGTTGATCTGCATACTGATGTAAGTACTATTCAGTTGATTATGTCATTTTATACCTTAATCACCGCTGCATTCATGCTTCTGAGTACCAAACTTCAGGACATAGTCGGTAAAAAGAAACTGTTCATAATCGGTACCATTCTTTATGGTGTCGGTACATTTACTGCGGCAATAAGTTGGAGTACACCAGTGTTATTTATTGGATGGGCATTGATTGAAGGTATTGCTGGAGCATTGATGACACCTGCTACTGTTTCCCTTATTAGTGGAATATATTCCGGTGAAAAACGTACATTTGCTTTGGCAATTGAAAGTGTAATGGTTTCCATTTCTGCTGCTGTCGGTCCGCTATTCGGTGGGGTCATGACAACATTTTTAAGTTGGAGATGGGGATTCGCAGTTGAATTAATATTTGTAATACTTATTTTAGTAATGCAACATAAAATACCTGATTTCAAACCTACTGAATCTAAAAAAGATTTGGATATTACTGGTACTATAATTTCAATTATAGGACTTGTCTTGTTTGTTTGGGGTATTTTAATGCTTACAAAAGATTCATCCAGCGTTGCTATAATAGTTATAGGTTTAGCCATCTTAGCACTATTCGCATGGTTTGAAATCAGAAGGAAAAGAAATGGCAAAGTGCCATTACTTGATATGGACTTATTCAAAGACAGAAATTTACGTGTAGGAGCAATAATTAGGTTAATCGGTTGTCTTGCAATGGGAGGAGCATTGTTTGCAGTTTCACTCTTCCTGCAAAGTGTAATGCAGTTAAATGCATTGAATACCGGTTTGACCACACTTCCTATGACTATAGGTCTGCTTATTTTCGCAATAGCTGCCCCAAGTTTATCTACTAAATTTAGTCATAAGACACTCATTGCAGTAGGATCTTTAATCGCAATCATTGGATGTGTGATTTTAAGCTATCAATTCAGATTAAATACAACAATGTATGATCTGATACCTGGTCTGTTTGTATTGGGTGCTGGACTTGGTTTTGTAATGTCTTTAAGTACAGACATTTCATTAATCAATATTCCTAAGAAAAGTGAAAATAACGCATCTGGTGTTCTTACAACCACACAAACATTAGGTGAATCAATGGGTACAGCACTTATTGGAGTAATACTAATTCTCGGAGTTATGGGAGGTCTTTCCACTGCAATCGATATGTATGCACCAGACCATGCAAACGACCCGCAATTCTTTGATGATGCAGCCAATTACCTCCAGGCAGCCGGTACCGAAAATATTACACAAGACAGTACTGTCATGAATGCCGTAGATGTCATTATTCAGGAAGCTATGGGATTCGTAATGATAATAACGGCCATTCTGCTGGGAATTGTATTTATTGCAACGTTGCGGCTACAGCCTAAAAAACAATGAGAGTTCATCTCTCATTTTCTTTTTTTATTTTTTTAGAAGTTTTTGTATTGACTTTTTCAAAGACAGATAATTTCAATTCTTTTCTGCATTATCAAAATCCATCTATGTTTGGCGATGAAAACAATCCATGTCCAATTCCCTGAAGGACACATGCAAATAGCATGAAAAAATAGAAAAATAAGTAGATAGAATTATCTACTTAACTTTAACACTTGTTTTAATGGTGTCTTTAAGGTAAGTTACTTTAACAGCGTATGTTTTACCTTTTTTGAGCTTTTTAATGACTTTTTTGGTTAAAGTCTTCTGCGCAATACCTTTTTTGTTGGTTTTAGCTTTGTAGGTTTTGCCTTTAAATTTGAATTTAATGACTTTGCCTTTAACCAGCTTGCCGTTGATTTTAAGGGTTGCTTTCAAGACAAATTTTTTGGCTGTCTTTTTAACAGTGACTTTGCTTGCTTTAAGCACATGTTTAACAGTAACAGTGTTTTTATAAGTTTTACCTGCATATTTGGTTGTTATTGTGTATTTTTTAGGAATGTCAGTTATTTTTATTTGAGCTATTCCGTTTTTGTCGGTTGTTACTGTTATTGTCTTCTTGTTGATTGTAAATGTGACTTTTGCGCCTGCACCTACGGCATGGCCGTCAGCGGTTACAACCTTAACGGAGAAGTATTTGCCTCCATTATAATCAACACGGATATCATTATTGTTGATGATTTTGGTGTCATCAGCAACGGTGTAGACTTTTAGACAAGCAATATAACCCAAGTCATAAGCATCTTTCCATGTTTTTCCGTCGAATGAGACAAATGAAATATTTTGAGTATAATGCACCCTAGTATCTTCTAAAAGAATGTATGGCACCCAATTTGATGTTATTTCCGCCTTGAAGACATCACCTTTTTTGACTGGTACGTAACTACCTAATTTGATAGTGTGATAACCAACATATGGGGACACTCCTTCTTGAGTCAGTCTTAATTCATCGTTTACAAAAATTTTGACTGTATAACTGACGCCGCTCTCATTGAAGTATGTTCCAACACCGGCAATCAAATCGTCATCCAATGCTCCAAAGACATTCATATAACTTATAGTTCCATTGCTTCGCGCAAAATGAGAGAGCCATGTAATGTCATATTGATAGTTTTTATTGTAAGGTACCGTATTTTCAATTATAGGTATGGCGGCGTAATCAATGACCTTGCCGGGTGCATATTTCAGGAGTGATTTGTCATAATATGAAACATAGACGATTCCATTGTCTCCCCAGTCAGGCCCATAACTGTTTTTGACAATCCATGCTCCATTGCCCGGAGGGGTGTATAGGAATTTTTCTTTTGGGAAATTATCATCCCATCCGATAATGGACACTTCATGGTTTGCAGTTTCAGGCATATCGGCATATTGTGCATAGGTTTTCGGATTATAATACTGAGCTTCATCATCGAATGAAGCTTGTCCGAAAAAGGACACATCCAGAGACCCGTATTTCAGGATTGCCAGTTTCATTTGTGTACCGTTAGGGATTTCATTATTAGGTATGAATATTATATCCTGAACATGAATGTTTTGATCGGTTACGATTGGCATTGTAATTTTACCGAGCTCGTCATAAGTATCCGCACCACATGGAATAGCTCCAAGCCAGCTCAATAAATATCCTGCAGAAGCGAGATTGGTTCCGCCTTCAAATACTTCCATAGACCCATAAGGAGCTTTTAACAATACTGATTCTAATGCTGAAGACATTCCAAATGTCCAGCAGGCTCCCATCCATCCTTGGTCTTTAACTGATGACATCCATCCCCAGTCGCGCAAATCAAATTTGACCGGAAGAACATTAACATTAATATCATTGTTAACCGGAGTCAACTGCATGCCTTCTCCAACCATTATTGTTGCATAGAATGTATTGTTGGTTGAAACAGTGTCGTTATTGAAAACATTGCTTGCATCTATATTGTATTTTTTAGT
>NZ_ONER01000021.1 GCF_900316895.1 uncultured Methanobrevibacter sp.
TTTGCTGTCAGTTTTAACGGTGTATGTTTTACCGTTATACTTGATAGTTACACTTTCACCAGCACCAACGGCTTTGCCGTCTTTAGTTACGAGAACTTTGTAGTTTGCAGTAGCTGAGTAAATAGCTGCAACGTTCTTGTTTTCTGTAATTCCATATACAGGAACGTGAACATTCACTGTCGCATCTTTGGATAATGATGGATATTTGCCATCACCGGAGTAACTTACAGTAACGTTATGATTACCGTCACTTAAGCCAGGCACGGTAACACTAGCAGTTCCGTTTTCGACAACTGCTGCGTATTTTTTACCATCAACCTCAACAGTCAAGTAACCGGTTGCATCACTAGGCAAGTTTACACTGAATGTAGGTGAATCGGATTCACTGGATGTAGGGACATCTAACGCAGTATCAGCAGTTATGTTACTTGCAATGGTTACATTTACCGGTTTTTCAAATCCTGCATATTTCTCATCACCAGTGTAGGTAACAACAGCAGTGTGGTTACCTCCAGATAATGGGAAAGTAGTGATACTTGCAGAACCGTCTACAATAGGTGCATGGTATTGTTCTCCATCAACATCCACTAATAAGTAACCGGTAGCGTCTTTAGGTAAATCAATAGTGAATGTAGGGGTTGTTGTGTTTTCAGGAACATCAATTGATACAGCATCCTGAGGAACAACATCCTTAGTTACAACTAAGGTTTTTTCAACTATTACACCATTATAATTGTCATCACTGTCGAATATTACTTTAACATCATAACTGCCTTCAGCTAATGAAATGTTTTGGTTAACATCATATCTATTACCATTAATTTCAACAACAACGTTTCCAGTATAAGTTTCAGGAACACTAACGGTTACGGTGAAGTTTTCATCAATAGCAACTTTTTCAGGCACATTGACTGTAGGATTAATTGCGGATTTTTCAACAGTGAATGTGATAGAATCACTGGAACCGGCAACAGTTTCACTATCAGCGATAGTGGCAGTGACATTGTAAGTACCAGCAGCCAAGCCAGTTAAAACAATTTTACCGTCAACGACAGTATAATCAACAGTTTGGTCATTAGCATCTTTAACAACTACAGTAGCTTCACCATTTGTAGCGGTTACAGTAATATTCACTGCGCCCGGATAAACAATGGTATCTGTTACAGGATCAATCACGACACTGGAACTTTCTTTGTTAATCACAAATGAAATGGTGCTGTCTGCAGCTGCGTAATTATCAGTTTCTGCATAGTTTACGGAAACGTCATTATAAGCTCCTGCAGCTAATCCTGAAATACTACCAGTACCTGAACCGCCTTGAACTTCAATAACTGTTTGATGAGCATCATCCACTTTAATAGTGTAGCTACCATCAGTACCGGTTACTGTAAATTCAACAGCATCAGGATAAGTAGTTTCAGAGACTTCAACTGTGAATTCCGGAGTCGCTTTTGAAATTTCAAATTCTTTGTCTACAGTTGTTTTATTGTAGTTGTCATTACCTGCAAATGTTACAGTAGCATTTTGTTTACCTGCTGCAACATTAGTGAAAGTAGCGTAAGCCACACCATTTTCCACGGTGACAGGAGTTATCACATCTCCCACAGTGATGTTATAGTCACCGTCGGCATTAGATGTTACAATAACGGTTACTACACCTGGGTATTCGTCAACTGCAACAACTGCATCTACTGAAATGGTTAAAACAGTAGTTGATTTTACATAGAATACTGTTGAGTTAATTGCAGAGTTATAATTGCCGTTTACGTCTTCAAACATTGCAACGACCGGATATTGACCAGCACCTAAATCTTCAAAGGTTCTGTTTCCAGTACCGTTGACAACATTGATTGTATATTCCTTATTGTTTATGATTACAGTTACGCTAGCGTTTAGGCCTTCATCGTTGACGCCCGCTAAAGTTACAACAACAGTAGCATTTTCGCCTTCAACGATGTCATCAACTGAAACTGTGAATTCAGTTACGTTTGCTGTTGGAACATCTAAGACACCAGTGTATTTGGTTAAACCAGTTGCCTCATAATTTGTTGAAATTACTTTAGAGCCAGCGGTTCCAATGTAATAATCAACGGTGTATAATCCAGTATCTTTATCAAAGGATATGTCATCAATAGTTTCTCCATTAACTGAGAATCTGAAATCAACATCATAAATGAAATTGCCTTTATCGTCTGTTAATGTAGCATTAAGGATGAAAATATTTCCTTGTTCAGCAGGAATAGTTTTATTATTTAAGAATGTAGCATTCAATGGATTAATTATTTCAACTCCCGGTTGGGTGTAGATTTGTACTGCATCACCAGTGATTGTATTATTGGACAATGTTAATGTAGTATCAGGGTACCAAAGATATATAGCATTAGAACCACCTGGAGCTTCATTATCTTCAAATACAGAGTTAGAAACGCTTGTACTTGCAGAGGAAATGATTGCTCCACCACCAGAAATAGCATAATTTTCAACGAAGTTACAGTTATCAACAATTAAATCAGAGCCGCCTTCATTTTCAATAGCACCACCGTAGTCAGCGACATTGTTAATGAAGTCTGAATCGGTTACAGTTATAACTGCACTATCTGACCAGAAGTAGAATGCTCCACCGTCATCAGCGATGTTGTCTATGAATGTACAGTTATCAATTAAACTGTCTGAATCTACACCTGCGAAACTTACAGCTCCACCACATCTTGCAGAGTTATTGATGAAAGTTGAATCAACGATTGTTGCCTGAGCATCATCTGGGAATACTACAATTGCTCCACCTTGAGTGTTAGAAGTACCTGAACTTCCTACACCTACTCCTTTGTTGTTTTCAAAGGTACAGTTATCAACTTCTAAGTTTGAGGATTCTACAAAGATTGCGCCACCGAAAGTAGCGTTGTTTCCTTCAAATTTAGTGTTTTTAACGGTTAAGACATAATCTTCATCAGGGTTCATGTATCCAAGAGAGGATATTGCTCCACCCCAAGATCCTGTGTTGTTTGCAAAGTAAGAATCATAAATATCAGTTTTACCTGTAGTTACAACAGCACCAACTAGTAAATCTCCTTTGTTTCCATCACGGATAACGATGTCTTTAAGGTTATTGGTAATATTAGATGAATAAATAGCTAAAGTACCATTTAAGTTGTAAATTGCTGCTCCACCGTTGTCATCATTTGCTGTACGGAAAGTAATGTCGTTGCTTTCAAATACGGAATTTGCAACAACTACAGTACCTTCTGAGTAGATTGCTCCACCACGATAAACTGCGGTGTTATTAATAAAGTTAACTTTGTCAGCGAGTAAACCAGCGCCTTCATTCACATAAATGCCAGCACCTTTATCAGCTTTAGCGTCGCAAACAGTAAGATTGCCTAAAACTAAAGTGTAACCAGAAGTGACATTGAATAATCTAGCGAGATTTGCACCACTAATAGTGGATCCGTTACCATCAATGATGATATTCTTATCAATTACAATACCATCTTCAAGACCTTCATCAAACTCGGCAATGTATGCATAATCTATGTCTAAAGTTATAAGCATTGTTTCAGCATTGTCTATTTTATTTTTCAAGTCTGTTAAAGATGAGGAAACTACATAAACTGCAGTTGCAACTTCTTGAGCAGGATAATCCAAAGTTACTAAATAGGTACCTGGTTTTGTAGGAGTGAAAGTGCCTGTGTATTTTTCACCATCGAATGAGGCAGATTCATTGAATACTACTTCACCATCTTTGTAAACTACAAATTTGAGATTAGCATCATAAACCAAATTGCCGCTATCATCAGTTAAATTAATAGTTACTGTGATTTCACCTAAGTGCCTATTATAAGTTTTATTTTCTGAAATATTTGCTCTGACAGTTGAAACAATTTCAGTACCACCTGAAGTTATTACAGGAACATATGCAGAAGAAATATCATTATTTTCTAGACTTAAATTACCATCACCGGCCCATATACCATATCTATTGGTTGTAGAAATTTTAGAATCTTCAACATTTACGTTTGCATTATTCTCAACATCAATAGCAATGGAACCTGTGACATCATTAATGAATTCAGAGTTTTCAATATTTGCATCGCCAGTACTGTATACAGTTACTACACCCCAGTCATATGTATTAGCATTTTCAGTGAAGTTACATCCATCAATAGCTAGACTGGAACTACCGAAAGTAACTATTGTTGCAGCGGCCGCAGTGTTTTCTTCAAAGTTGGATTCAGTGATTGTGATTGAAGCATTATCTGAAACGCATATTGCTCCACCCCAAGCACTTGCATCATTTCCAACGAAGTCAGAATTTGAAACGGATAAAGAACCCTCTTCTGAGAAGAAGTATACTGCCCCACCATTTACAGCAGAGTTATCAACAAAAGTACAATTATCTACGAAAGTATCTGAAGCAACTCCTGGGAAACTTACAGCTCCACCAAGATTAGCAGAGTTGCCAATGAAAGTTGAATCAATGATTTCTGCATGAGAATCGCCTGGGAATATAACAATTGCTCCACCTTGAGTGTCAGAAGTTCCTGAACTTCCTACACCTACACCTCTGTTGTTTTCAAAGGTACAGTTTCTAACGTCTAAGTTTGAGGATTCAACAAAGATTGCACCACCAAAAGTAGCATTGTTTCCTTCAAATTTAGAGTTTAAAACAGATAAAACATAATCATCAGGGTTTAAATATCCAACAGATGATATTGCTCCGCCCCAAGATCCTGTGTTGTTTGCAAAGTATACATTGTCAATGATTGTTTCACCGGAGGTAACTACAGCACCAATAAGTAAATCACCGCTGTTTCCATCACGGATAACGATGTCTTTAAGGTTATTGGTTATTTTACTATCTTTTATTAATAAAATGCCTCTTAAGTTGTATATTGCTGCTCCACCGTTGTCATCATTTGCTGTACGGAAAGTAATGTCGTTGCTGTCAAATACACAGTCTGTAACATTTACAAAACATTCTGAGTAGATTGCTCCACCACGATAGACAGCAGTGTTATTAATGAAGTCTACAGTTTGAGCAATGAAACTGTTAGCAGCTTCTACGTAAACTGCACCACCTTTTTCAGCGTTACCATTCTTTAAAATAATTTTGTTTAGTGTTAATGTGGCGCCATCATTTACAGCAAAGATTCTGCCGGAATTATCTGCATCCAAATATGTGCTAATTACACGTTTACTGTTTGCATATCCAGTGATTGTTAAATCTTTTTCAACAATAATACCATCTGCAAATGTTGCTTTTTCATCATCCGCTTTGGTGATTTTAGATGAACCAATATAAACTTCTCCACCACTAACTAAAGCAATAAGATTGGACAATTGAGTAAAAGTAGTGAGACCGGATTGGGAAACTCTACCGTTATTTTCAATAGCATAATCCCCAACATTAGTGAAATTAGTAGTCAAACCTACTGATACTGTACCGTCATTGGTTATAGCAGCTGTGCCGTCACCGGCAATTTCAGCATTATTTATAGTTAAAATAGTGTGGCCTTCTCCATAAATTGAAACTGATCTGTTTATATAAATACCATTTGCAAAGGTTTCATATTCTGAATCTAGTTTAGTAACATCACCAGTTAGGTAGATGCTTGCTGTAGTTCCACTATCAATCATAGCTTGTAAATCAGCAAAACTAGTAGCATCATAATAAACTTTAGCATATGAAACATATGGAACGTCTCCAACACCATCAAAGTAAACTGAAGGGCTGTTTCCACCTATAATATCTGCACCTGCATTATCATAAGTGTTATTAGAAATGGTTAAAGGTCCCCTATTAGGAGCAATAATAGTATTAGTGAATGATGAATCAGTAATAGAACCTTGCCTAATATATACTGCATCGCTACGTGAAGTATTATTTACAAATGTAGAACCTGTAATGGTCATAATTGAATCACTGTATGTTGCTCCACCCATTCCTCCACGGTTATTGGTTTTACCATTAAATGTTTCGGAATACGCTGAATTAGCAGTGTTGTTAATGAAAGTACATCCAACTACTTGGGTATTTGTGGTTGAAATTGCACCTCCCATAGCTGCACTGTTATCTTTAAATATACAGTCAGAAATTATGCATTCATCGGACTCTGTAGCTGCAATTGCTCCACCATGAGCATAATTTGAATTTGAACTACCAGTACCCCTAACTTTGTTTCCGGTGAAATTAGATTCTGATATATAATAATTTCCATCAGGGCAGTAAATAGCTCCACCATTGAATGCAAAGTTATTATTAAAAGTAGAACCTGAAACAATTAAATTGGAAGCATCACCATCACTTAATATTGCACCACCGTATGATCCACTGTTGTTTTCAAATATGGAATCGGTTACAGTTAAAGCACCATTTCTATTTGATACTGCTGCATTGCTTAAGTCTCCAGTGTATGCACCTGTTCCTCCACGGTGTACAATGTCTTTTAGGTTATTTGATATTGTAGAAGTGGATATGAGGACATCACCATTTTTTGTATAAATTGCAGCTCCGCCATAACCGTTTACGCTACGGTCGGTTAAATCATTTCCATCAAAGGTAGAACCAGTTACAGTCATGGACCCGCCATCATTATATATTGCACCACCGCTTTTAGTTGCGGTGTTGTTTAAGAAATTTGAATTAACAATGGTTAATGTTCCTCCGTTGTTGTAAATAGCTCCACCATTTTCAGCATTACCATTTATCAATGTTACACCCATCAATGTTAAAGTGCAACCTGAATTAACATTAAATATTCCACCTAAGTTGTTTCCATCAATCTTTTGATTATTACCGAGTAGGGTAACATCCTTTGTAATTGATAGAGTGCTTTCCCCTTCAACACGAGTGTAGTCCTTTGACATTATGACTGTTCCACTTGAGTCGATTGAGTTTTGAAGCTCGGTGAAATTTCCGTCTCCATCAGCAGCCAATACATCTGTATTGTCCGTTGCCGCAACTGCGTCAACGTCTTCTGAAGCCACCTCTTCAATAGGAGCTTCATCTACAGCCTGTACGGCTGAATCTGAAGTATCATTAGTATCTGCTGCAGAAACAGCAGAAATTGCTAATATCATTACTAAAAATAGAAATAATATTGAAATTTTCGATTTCTTCATTTACGCAACCTCATTTTTCGATTTAATCTAAACAAAAAATTTTAGATTAATCGTGTTATATATATGATGTGTATAATATATAAACTATTCTATATAATTTTTAATTTTTTTAAAAAACAATATTGTCTTATCTAAAAAAAAAAGTAATATTTTAAAAAATAATTAAAAAAATTATAAAAAATTAAACACATTTAAAAAGAATATTAGTAAAAATAACTAACTGTTTATAATTTATATTAAAGAGGGAAATATCTCTCCTAAAATAAACAAACCGTGAAAATTCAATTAAGACCAAACACTAAAAATATATTTAAAACTAGATAATATATTATTATGAGAATAATTCTAGCAGGCACCGGAAGTGCAGTTGGAAAAACCACAATTGCAACCGGAATAATGAAAGCCTTAAGTGAAAAGTACAATGTGCAACCTTTTAAGGCGGGTCCCGATTATATCGACCCTTCCTACCACACACTGGCTACAGGGAACACTTCAAGAAACCTGGATTCATTTTTCATGAAGGAAGGCCAGATTAGAGACTCATTTTTAAAGGGAATGGAAGGCAAGGACATCGCAGTCATTGAGGGAGTCAGAGGATTATATGAAGGAATAGATTCAATCAATGATATCGGAAGCACTTCAAGCATTGCAAAAGCTTTAGACGCACCGGTAATTCTAATCATCAACTCAAGAAGCCTTGTCAAAAGTGCTGCAGCACTAGTTCTTGGATTTAAGGCTTTGGATCCTGAAATCAACATTGCAGGAGTCATCCTGAACAAGGTCAAGAACAAGGCGCATTATGAAAAGACCAAAAGGTCAATTGAAGAGATAACCAAAACCGAAGTAATCGGCGGAATCATCCGTGACGACAGTATTTCAATTGAACAGAGGCATCTGGGCCTTGTTCCTGCACGTGAAAGGGAAACCTCAATCAAGTTCATTGACATCTGGTCAAAAACCATTAAGGAATCAATTGACCTTGACAGACTGGTGGAAATCGCCAAATCAGCACCAAAAATCACTTCCGAAACCATTCCGATTTGGAACAAGCTAAACAAACAGCCAGTGAAGATTGGGGTTGCCTATGATGAGGTGTTCAATTTCTACTATAAGGAAAACATCGAATCCCTGGAAGCCAACAATGCAAAAATAGAGTATTTCTCACCGTTGAACGACGAAAGCCTGCCTGATGTTGACGGAGTATACATTGGTGGAGGATATCCTGAACTCTTCTCAAAAGAGTTATCCCAAAACTCACAAATGCTTAAGGACATCAAACAGTTCCACAATGAGTCAAGGCCCATTTTTGCCGAATGCGGAGGGCTGATGTATCTCATGAACTCAATACATGACGATAAGGTGGTTGACATCTACCCGTACAAGGCGGTTCTGACAGACCGTGTTCAAGCTTTAAAATACACAATAGCCGAAGTGCAGGAGGACAACATCATCTCCAAGAAGGGCGAAGTGTTCCATGGCCATGAATTCCATTATTCAAAAGTAATTGTGGATAAACTGAAACATCCACTGGCTTTTAAAATTACCAGAGGAAAAGGTTCATACGACCTGCAGGATGGCTTTATGGAAAAAAACACCCTTGCAAGCTATGTTCACACGCATGTTGCTGCAATGCCTAACTTTGCAGGCAATCTATGCATTTCAGCTAAAGAATTAGGAGAATAATATGAAAAGATATGATTTCTTTAACCCGCTGATTGTAGTAGTTGCGATTCTTGCATTTCTCGCAATGGGCTATATCGGATCATTCAACTACAGATTTGAAGACCCTCTTGATGCAGAAGTGATTTTGACAATCATATTTGCATGCATCGTTTTTGCAGTCGGTTATCTGGCCGTTAAATACAAGGCAAACGTCAAAATAAGAAAAACCAACTATTTAAGTGAAAAGCTGCTTTTGACACTGGCAATTATAGCTTTAATCCTGCAAAGCCTAAATCTAGTGTTTTTAGGCGGAATTCCGCTTTTTAACTCAACTCTAAAAGCAAATGCAACTACAAACCTTTGGAGAGTTGCATATCCATTGTTTTTAATAACCCTTAACTTTCTGCTTGCCAAATACTACAGCAGGAAATATCTAATTCTAATAATTTTAGGAGCATTGATCTTTGGCCTTAACGGCTATAGAACTTCAGTCCTGGGAATTTTGGGAAGTTCATTTATCACATTATACTATCTGGATAAGATTTCAAGAAAATTCGGCATAGTGTTCATAGCCATAATTGTTGTCGGCCTAATGGCTGTCGGCTACATCGCTTCCCAGTCAATTGCAGGCCAGCACTGGACATTGAACCCGATGGAACTCATATTTTATCGTGCGGCCTTTACATTAGAAGTCTTTGAAAGAATCATCCCTCTTGCAGGCACAACACACGGCAAGATATTGGCGATGATATTCTCATCAGGAAGCCCTAGAACATTTATCGGCGAATATGTCCTGCACTACAACGTGTGCCTGACATCAACACTTTTCGGTCCGGTAATGCTTGATTTCGGATATATAGGTCTGACAATACAGATGCTATTTATGGGAGCGTTTCTGGGATTGGTCCATAAGATAAAAAATGGTGTGGGCATTGGAATCTATGCATTTATCCTGACACATACAATAATCTGGATAGAAACAGGTCCAACAGATATAATGATTTGGTTTTTATATCTGATCGGGTTGATTTACATTATACTGGTGTTGTTTAAAAAAAATACAGGCAGCGATGAGATTTAAATCCCATCACCAAAAACCACAATCCAAATCTAGACAAAGATTAAGATTATCAATATAATCAATGAAATGAAGAATATGAATGTTCCTTTTACAATAAAATCAGCATTTCTATCAGTGTAGAATGACAATCCGTAAGACAAAGCAAGAGCAACAAACATTTCTATTAGACCGGTTACACCGGAATCCATCTTAAGCAAATGACCTGCAATAAATGACAGCAAATAGGAAACAACCACTACTGTAAGAATCAGACCGATAGGATTGCTTATGATTCTTAATATTAATGGAACCAGTCCAGAAGAAGCTGCCGCATAAGAGCTCGCTCTTGTATCATAATTATACAGATTGGTTTGAGAGGAATAAGGACTTAAACTGCCGGTGCTTCTTTGACGGCGACCCCTGTTTAAGAGTGAAGAGAATCCTCTAACATGCGGTTCATCGACCTGCCTATACAAGGTGTTCTTATAGACATGAGGATGAGCATCCCTTCTCTGCATGATATATTCCATGTCTGAAGCATCATAATTGTATTCTGGATATTCTTCCTCAATATAGGCAGATGCTCCGCCATCGTAAGAAGTATTGTCAAGTGTTGTCTGATTGGTCCTGTCCTGATATTTCTTAGCCAGTTCAAGCAGATTGTTTCTGTCTACCAATTTGATGTTCTTTCTGATTGCATAGTTCTTAGCCTGATCGGAGAAATATGATGAGGTCACAATAGTAACTTTAGAGGCCTTAAGGCTTGCCTGCACCTCTTCCATTTCCCTCAATACATCAACGCCGACCTGAAACTCCTTATCATAATTCAGACATGCTACAACTACCCCGAAGTCCCCAATTGTTGTGGGCAGAATAGCATATATGTCAATGACCTTTTGCGAGGTTTTAAAATTCTTATAAACCTTAAAACCTGAGTCCTCCATTACTTTCGCTATAAAATTAATTAATTGTGGTTTTTCCAAGTTTCCACCCGCATGTATTTTTTTTACAATAATATTATATTTTATGGATTAAATTGTTATTAAAGTTTTTTATAGTCCATATTACTCAATTTTAAAAACTCGCTTAAATTTATTTATTTTCAATTAAAAACAATATTTATGTCCATTCATAAAATCAACATCATCAAATTTAGATAATAGCTATCAACTGTTTTTTAATGGATTTAATGAAATTTAAAAAATATGGAAATTCCCATATAACAAAAATTATTTAAAAATAGACAGCTAATTAATGTATATGAAAGCATTGATAAGTAATGACGATGGAATAACCGCTTCAGGAATACTTGCAACTAAAAAGGCAGTTGAAGATTTATGCCAAACCTATGTGGTGGCTCCTGAAACCCAACAAAGCGGAATTGGCCATGCACTAACATTATACGAACCACTAAGAGTTAATGAACACATTCTTAAGGATGGAAGCATAGGCTATGGAGTTGGAGGAACACCAACAGATGCCGTGACAATAGCATTGTTCGAAATAATGGATGAAAGACCGGACATCATGATTTCAGGAATAAACACCGGATTTAATCTTGGCCAGGCTGAACTGACAACATCCGGAACTTTAGGCGCCGCAATTGAGGCCGCCAGTTTTGGAATTCCAACCATTGCAATATCAAAGGAAGTTTCAAGGGACGACATAAAGTTTGAAAACGGACATGTCGAAATCGATTTTGAATTTGCACAGAAAATGCTTAACAAGCTGACCAAAATCGTTTTAAAAAAAGGTTTGCCTGAAGGAATTGACTTATTAAATGTTAATATTCCAGAAAACCCTTCAGATGAGGAATTTGAAGTCGTCAAACTTGGAAAACGGATGTATACCCCAGTCATTGAAAAACGTCTGGATCCGAGAGACAAACCATATTACTGGATTGGCGGTGAGCCATATGAGTTTGACGAGCCTGGAAGCGATGGTTATGAACTTAAAAAAATGCAAAAAACTACAATAACACCATTAAAAATAGATTTAACAAGTGATATGAGTTTATTGAAAGAATGGTTAAGATAAGATACCTATAAGTTTAAGTCTTTAAGTATCTTTTCTCTTTCGGCTCTAAGTTCGCCTAAAATTTTTTCGTCAGTGCATCCGTCCTTTTTAAGTTGAGCTATTGTACGAGTAATAGCTTCCAAATTGCTTTCTAATTGATTAATTGCCATACTATATAATATAAACATTAAAGTATTTAAAGTTGAAAGACTAATGTAAAAGTAGAATATTCAAGGATTTGAAACAATGAGCGAAGATAATGTAAACAAACTTTTTACTCAGTTTAAAAACAAATATGTAAGTGTTGATTTAAGAGGAGATTATCAAACCGAAGGTAAAGTAATAGCAATTGACAATTACTTGAATCTCGTTTTAGAAAATGAAAATGGTATTGAAACACTTAAAGGCGGAAATATAATTTTTATAAGCTTAAAAGAAGATTAGATATTAACTTTAATACCTAATATCTCTTTTTCACCATTAAAGACATCCATCGCTATTTGAGCAGCTCCAATAGCTCCAGAATCAAATGATATTACTTTCAGGTCATATTTGCCTTTAAAGTATTTGTCAATCTCTTTTTTAAAGTCAAAGGGTTCAGTTGATGATCCGATAGAACCTGTCAGAACAACACCCTCAATGTCGTTTTCGCATACCACATCAAGGCCTGCAATCTCCATTGCAACGGTCATTATCAAAGTGTCGATTGCAAGTTTTGCCTTCTCGTCACCCTGGCGATAATTGTCCAAAAGCTGATTTTTCATATCGGCAACTTTCCCGTTAATTCCAGCAATCTTAATGGCTCCAGCATTTGAAAAGCATCCGTTTGCAGATGCCCCGTTCTCATCGATGTCACGAAGCATTTCCAAATCAAGAGGTCCATGAACAACGCCCATAGCTCCCAAACAGGCATCGATTGCGCCTTTAATCTTGCCGTCTTCGATTAGAATATCCACACTGTTTGAGGAGATATCGGCAACGATGAAATTGCTCCATCCAGTTTCCTTGACTGCATTGTAGGATATGCTGACCTTTTCCGGACTTGCCTGGTGAGAATAGGCTGCCCTGAACAATTTATCAAGAGATTCTGAGTCCTTATGAAGGCCGGGAATCATTATTGACGGCAGGTTCAGCTCTTCAAGCTCATCGAATACACTTGTTCCGCCGCCGGTGACCTTGCCGGCACCGCTGATTGATAAAATTCCACGGTCTTTGACCTTATCTGTTGGTAAAATCTGGCTGATGCCATCGCCCATAGCATATGTTATTGCCATTAATTTAACATCTTCTAAATTAACACGTTTTTTCAGTTCTTCTGAGGCAGAAACTAGACCCTTTTTACTTTCCTCTCTTCCGATTTTAAATACATCGACAACATCACCCTCATCGGACATTATGCAAAAAGAGATTCCGGTTGTTCCATGGTCCATTCCAATAAATACCATTATTACCACACTAAAAATATCAAACAATAAAAATAAAAAAAGAAAAAAGACGTGTTTAATCGTCTTTTTGTAATCCACAAGCTTTTCTGAGTCTTTCACCGACAATTTCGATTTCCATTTGACTTTCAGCAGCTCTCATTTCTTTTAGGTTAGCGCCGTTTGTAGCGTTTTCATCGGCCCATTGTTTTTTGAAGGTACCATCTTGGATTTCTTTTAAGGTTTTTCTCATACCTTCTTTTGCTTCTTCAGTAATGACAGCTTTACCTTTGGTCAATCCACCGTATTCAGCAGTGTTACTTACATCATGCCACATTCCTGCAAAACCTTTTTCATAGATTAAGTCTACAATGAGTTTTACTTCGTGACAGGTTTCAAAGTAAGCGATTTCAGGCTGGTAACCTGCTTCGACCAAGGTAGTGAATCCTGCATTGATCAATTCAGTAAGTCCACCGCATAAAACGGTTTGTTCACCGAACAAGTCGGTTTCGGTTTCTTCTTTGAAAGTGGTTTCCAATACACCAGCTTTGGTTAATCCACAAGCTTTAGCCATGCCTAATGCCAATTGTAAAGCATCTCCGGTTGCATCCTGTTCGACTGCAACTAATCCAGGAATACCGAATCCTTCTTCATAGGTTCTTCTAACCATGGATCCTGGTCCTTTTGGTGCAAACATTACAATGTTTACGCTTTCATCAGGTTTGATTAATCCGAAGTGGATGTTGTAACCGTGAGAGAATGAAATAGTGTTTCCAGCTTCAACGTATTCGGCAATCTGATTATTGTACACTTTTTCCTGGATTTCATCAGGAAGCAAAATGTGAATGATGTCTGCTTCTTTTGCAGCATCTTCGATGGTTTTTACAGTCATTCCATCTTCTTTTGCTAAGTTCCAGGAACTACCGTTTTCTCTTAAACCTACAATAACGTTAGCTCCACTATCAGCCATGTTTCTAGATTGTGCTCTTCCTTGTGAACCATAACCGATTACTGCTATGGTTTTACCTTCAAGAGCATCTGTATTTACATCATCGTCGTAATACATTTTCATTTAAAATCATCTCTTAAATTAGTTAATAAAAATTAAAGATATCCAATAAAATATCACTTAATAATTATGATTTTCAATATTAATAAAAGTAACTTAAAAAAAATAAAAAAATTATAGATGGAATCAGTAACCATCTACTAAAACTTTCAACTCACCTGTGACAATGTCAATTATAAGACCGTGTACCGGTACATCAGGTATCAATGGGTGGTTTTTAATCTTTTCAACAACGTCCTTGACGTTCTGCTCTTCTGATTCGAATCCGCCAATCCATTCTGCAAGGTCATATTTTGCAATGTCCTCTTCGGCAATGCCTCTTGCAATCATTTTTTCCTTTAAAGCTTCAGCATCAGCACCGGCCATACCACATTCTGTGTGGCCTACAACCATCACTTCTTCAGCACCAAGGTTGTATAAAGCTGCACCGATTGATCTGATTGCATCTTCGCCTACAATGGAGTTTCCTGCATTTCTGACGATTTTTGCATCTCCTCTTTTAAGACCGAGTGCCGGTTCGAAAAAGTCGATTAGTCTGCAGTCCATACAGGTTAGGATAGCTAACTTTTTAGCAGCATGGTGAGACATTTCTTCGCCTTCAAAGTTTTCCACAAATTCCTTATTGTCTTTTAATACGTCTTCTAATATAGTCATAACTTATACTCCCCTTGACATAGCTGTAAGGCCAGTACGGGCTATTCTTTTTATTCCATAGCCCTCTACTAAAGATATGAATGCATTAATCTTTTTCTTATCTCCTGTCAGCTCAATCATTAATGTTTGATCAGTGACATCCAGAACATGTGCCCTGAAGATATTTGAATATTGCATTATTTCTGCCCTTGCTTTAGCATTAGGGACACTTACCTTAACAAGGCATAATTCCCTTTTAACGGCAGTTTTAGTGATATCTTTAATCTTGATAACGTCAACCAATTTATTAAGTTGCTTTGTAACTTGCTCCAAACCCTTTTCATCCGCATGCACTGAAATGACCATGCGGGATTGTCCTTCCACTTCTGAGCTTCCGACAGTAATGCTGTCAATGTTGAATCCTCTCCTGTTGAACATTCCAGCTACTTTCTGTAAAACCCCCGGTTTATCTTCAACAAGTGTTGATATAACGTGATAATTTGATTCCATTTAAATCACATCCTTTTCAAGCTTATATTCACCAATCATCTCATTAATTCCAGCTCCCGGCGGAAGCATAGGAAGGGCTTCCTCAGAGTCTATTACAACATTTAATAAGACAGGTTCATTATCTTTCATTGCACTTGATAGAGCTTCTTTAGTCTCACCAGGCTTTGTAATTCTAACTGCATTTACTCCAAAACTTTCCGCAAGCTTTACAAAGTCAGGACTGTTGCCCAATAATGTTTGAGAATGTCTGTTGTTATATAATAAGCTTTGCCATTGGTATACCATTCCCAAGGTTCTGTTTTCTAGAACAACCGCAATGACCGGCAGGTCATATTCACGAACGGTAGCCAATTCCTGACAGACCATCAAGAATCCGCCGTCACCATTGATTGATACAACAGGATCATCTGGACATGCCACTTTAGCTCCAATAGCAGCCGGGAATCCGAATCCCATAGTTCCAAGACCTCCTGATGAGATGAATTTGCGCGGTTTTTGAGTGTCAAAGAAATGTGCTGCCCACATCTGATTCTGACCTACATCAGTTGTCAATATTGATTCGGGTGTTAAAACCTCTGCAATTTCCTTTATGACAGTCTGAGGTTTTAAAGGAACATCGTCGTAACTTACACGTGGCATCAATTCTTGCTTTTTGGCTTTAATCATATCTGTCCAATTATTAACATCATCTGATGGATTATAACCATCCAATACTTTATTTAATGATTTTAAAACATTTTTGGCATCTCCAACGATTGGCAAGTCGACATCCACATTCTTGCCTATTTCAGCAGGGTCAATGTCAATGTGGATAACCTTGGTGTCAGGTACGAAACTGTCCAGCCTTCCGGTTGTTCTGTCTGAAAACCTTATACCGATAGCAATAAGTAAATCTGATTCGTTAATGTAATCGTTTGAAACTTTCCTTCCATGCATACCAAGCATTCCCAATGCCAAATCGTCAGTTTCATCAAAAGCACCTTTACCTAGAAGTGAAGTCATGACCGGTGCGTTAATGGTTTTGGCCAATTTCTTTAACTCACAGCATGCATTGGCTATGATGACACCTGCACCTGCCAAAATCATTGGTTTTTTAGCCTCTTTAATCAAGTCACGAGCCTTCTTGATTTGCTTGATGTTGCCTTTAACGGTCGGATTGTAACCAGGTGTCTGAATCAAATCATCCCTGAATTCTGTCAATTCCCCTTCCTGAACCTCTTTTGGAACATCTATCAAAACAGGCCCTGGCCTTCCAGTTGAAGCAATTTCAAAACTTGATTTAATCATTGAAGGTATTAAATCCGGGTCTTTAGGTTGGTAGCTATGTTTAGTTATAGGCATTGTTATTCCAATAATGTCTGCCTCTTGGAATGCATCATTTCCAATTAAATGAGTAGGAACTTGACCTGTAATTGCCACAATTGGAGAAGAATCCATGTAAGCTGTTCCTATACCAGTTACAAGATTGGTTGCTCCAGGACCGGAAGTTGCCAAGCACACTCCCACACGACCGGATGCCCTTGCATAACCGTCAGCCGCATGAGCAGCAGCCTGTTCGTGTCTAACCAGTATATGATCCATGTCTGCATCATATAACATGTCATAGAATGGTATGGTCTGTCCGCCAGGATAACCAAATATTGTTTTGACCCCCATATTTTTGAGGGATTCTATTATCGCTTCTCCGCCTCTCATTGTAAAAACCTTTTTTCATATATTATACAATAACTTATGAATACAAAAATATATATAATTATTGAAATCATATTAAGGTTAGCAAATTGTGTGTGATAATATGAACTTAACAAAATATTTATGTCACAGGATTCCGGAGAGAAGTTTCTTCATCAAAGGCCATCAGTTTCCGGTTTGTGCAAGATGCACCGGCTTTTACACTGGCCTGGTCGTTTACCTGATTTTAAACTTCTTTTACAAGCATCCGTATAATTTTGAAATGCTGTTCATTTCAATGATTCTTATGGTTCCGGTGGCAATTGACGGCCTGACACAATATTTTGGACCAAGAGAAAGCACAAACAATTTAAGATTTATTACAGGTTTTATTGGAGGCTTAGGCCTTATAATCTTTTTAAAAATAATAATAGGGTGGATTTTTAATGTTTTGTAGAAAATGCGGTGAAGAAAATCCAGATAATGCAGTTTTTTGCAGAAACTGTGGTGAAAGATTAAAAAATGAGGAAGTTAAAAAAACGGAAATAATTGAAAATACCGTGAATACACACGAGCAAAATACAACAACAGGCACCTCTTCAAGCGACGATAACAATTGGTTGAGCTGCTGCTTATGTATCGTTGGTGTCTTTATCATATTCGGGATTTTAGGAACAATATTCCGTCTCTAATCTTTTAGATAATAATATAAAACAGCCTTTTGAGCATGCAGCCTGTTTTCCGCTTCATCAAAAACCACTGATTGAGGTCCGTCAATTACCTCAGCAGATACTTCCTGACCTCTGATTGCAGGCAGACAATGCATGAAAATAGCTCCATCATTAGCAAGACTCATCAAATCGGAATTAACTTGGAATGGTGCAAAATCAATTTCCCTTTTGGCTTTTTCAGCCTCATCGCCCATGCTTACCCAGACATCGGTGAAAACAGCATCAACATTCTGCAACGCCAAGCCGATATCATCGGTTATTGTTATTTCAGTATTGTTTTCGTCCGCATATTCAAGGGCGGTCTTTAAAATATCTTCGCACGGTTCATATCCTTTCGGACAAGCAACAGACATGTCCATTCCCAAAAGGGGAGCAATCAATAAAAGGGAATTGGATACGTTATTTCCATCACCGACAAAACAGATTTTCTTGCCTTCCCACTCGCCCAAATGTTCCTTGATTGTCAAAACATCAGCAAGTGCCTGGCAGGGGTGTTCAAGATCGGTTAATCCATTTATGACCGGCACGTCGGAATGTTCGGCCAGTTCCACTACATCGGAATGTTTGATAGCCCTTATCATTATTCCATCAACGAAACGGCTTAAAACCTTAGCAGTATCTGAAATCGGTTCGCCTCTACCCATCTGCAAGTCATTTGAAGACAGAAAGATTGCCCTTCCGCCTAACTGATACATTCCAACATCAAAAGAAACTCTGGTTCTAGTTGATGATTTCTGGAAAATCATGGCCAATGTCTTGCCTTCAAGAGGCTTTTCTTCCATTTCACCCGCTTTGATTTTAACAGCCAAATCCAAAATGTATTTAACATCATCCTTGATGTCTGTTATTGATAATAAACTATCCATTATAATCCCCTTTAAATAGTATAAAAAAAGATATTTGTAGGAAATATATATTAAATGTTTCTATAAAAAAAAGAAAAAAGAAATTTAGTTTAAAATTTCTTTCATATGTTCGACACGCTTGTTTACAAGTTCTGTTGTACCGACATCTCTTCTGTGGTAAACATTACCTTTAACAAACTCGCATGCCTTTTCAGCTATTTTTTCAGCCTCTTCAATGGAATCGCCACTGGCTACAATGCCCAATGCCCTTGAACCTGACAAGTGAATTCCGTCATCTTCTTCGGATACTGCAGCATAAAATACCTTAGCGCCCATATCTTCAATAGCTTCTTCATCCACTTCAATCAGTTCACCCGCATATTGAGTTTCAGGATATCCGTCAGGCACGATGTATTTACATACGCTGGCCTTGTCTTCAAATTCGACTTCATCAAGATTTCCGTCCACAATAGCCTGACAAACATCAGCCAATGGAGTTTTTAAAAGCGGCAATACGTTCATAGCTTCAGGATCTCCGAATCTTGCATTGTATTCAATCAATTTAGGTCCGTCAGCGGTAAGCATGAACTGACCATACAGGATACCTTTGTATGGTTCTGCCTCTTCAGCAATAGCTTTGAGAGTTGCCTTCATGATATCAACAGCCTTATCATAATCTTCCTGGCTTAAGAACGGCAATAATCCTCCAACATCAGAATATGAACCCATTCCACCGGTGATTGCACCGACATCACCTTCGAATGCATGAGGATGGTCCTGAGCTGCAGGCATTGGAGCTAAATTTTCACCGTCACAGAATGCCTGGATGGTAAATTCCTCACCGATTAATCTTTCTTCAATAATTACCTGAGCAAATCCACCCATTACGTTATCAATTACTTCACATGAGTATTCTTTTGCCTCTTCATTGTCCTTTAAATGGTCACCGACAATTTTTACTCCTTTACCGCCTGTCAGTCCAACAGGTTTCACAACAACGTCACGGTCAAACTCATCCAAAAATGCTGATACATCATCTGAGTTGTCAAAGACTTTGTAGACAAGTGACCCTTCAATTTTGTAGTCTTCAAAGAGTTTTCTCATAAATGACTTGTCAGTTTCGATTCTTGCCGCACTTTGGGTAGGTCCGACACATTTAATTCCGTTTTTCTGAAGTTCATCCACGATTCCTTTTCCAAGCGGAGCTTCAGGACCGATGAATGCAATGTCAATGTCATTTTCAACTGCATATTCGGCTACCTTTTCCACTTCCCCCTCATCGCCTTGCTTAAACTCGGCAATCTTGCTCATTCCAGGGTTGACTTTACTCATGTAAACATATAATTCCACATCATCCTTAAGGGCGTCAGCGATAGCATGCTCACGGGCACCGGTTCCAACAACTAAAACTTTCATGATAAAATTCTCCTTGATATAAGGTATATTACTAAAAATATTTAAATTATTTTAAAATTAGTTAAAAATCAATCGGTAATGTAAGGATATTTTTTTAGAAAGCGTGCACTTGCATTCGATAAACTTTATATATATTTAAATGCAAACCTTAAAATTGGACATTAAACTTATAAGCAAATAAAAAAAAGTCCTTAATTGATATTATACAATCGGTGATTAAAATGAACAAAAATATAATTATTGCAATATTGATTGTTATCATCATCGCAGTTGTTGGTGTCTTTGTATTCTCCCAACCACACACATCCGATGGTAAAATCAGCACTCAAATCAATTTTTTAAGCCAAACAACCTTAAAAAATGGAGACCAAGTACAATTTGAACTTAAAGATGCGCAAGGAGCTGTACTCGCAGGCCAAACTGTTACAATTTCTTATGATGACGGTTCCGGAAACGTCCAAAATTATACAATCAACACAGATCAAAACGGTAAAGGATTCCTTACCATAAACGGTGAAGACGCAGGAAGTTATACTGTAACCGTTAATTTCGCTGGAAACCAAAAATACAATCCATGTACTGCAAAACAAAGTATAACTATTGAAGACGGTACTTCAGACGCTGAAGAAACAGTTTCTGGAAATTCAACTGCAAATACCGTAATGTACAACAATAATAATGGTTCCTCTTCAGGTCAAGCAGAAAGTTCAGGATCACCATCCGAAGCATATTACGACGCTGAATTGAACGTATACTATGATTCAAACGGTAATGTCATCGGTGGTCAAGACCCTGGAGCAAGCATATATGAGCTTAGACAAAGGGCCAACGATCCAGACATGATTGACGAAGACGGTAACTTACAATAAACTTTGAATAAGTATTTTTTTAATACTTATTTCCTTATTTTTTTGAAAATTATTTTTCTTTCCAATACCTTTAAATACCAACACTTGCATATACAAGAGTATAATTGCATATGCAAGAGAGGTATATTATGGAAAAGAATGAAAACATTGAAATGATAACAGGAGATCCTAAAAAGGCGATAAACAAATTATCATTGCCCATTATAGCTAGTATGTTTCTGATATTTGCAAACAACATCATCGACAGCATTTGGGTAGCCGGACTTGGTGCAGAACCGCTGGCTGCACTTGGATATATTACACCATTATTCATGATAATGGTAGGATTTGGAAACGGCCTTGGAGCCGGTGGTAACTCACTTATTTCAAGATACATCGGAGCTGAAGACAAGCATTCGGCAAACAATGCCGCAATACACAATCTGATTTTAAGTGTAGTCGTATCAATTATCATTACAATAATTTTCATAGCCTTTCTTAAGCCGTTGCTGATTTCAATGGGGGCAGCATCTGTTATAGACTATGCAATGGAATATGGACTGATCATCTTCGCATGGACATTTGGACTTCTGATGCCGCCGATTGTCGGAGGGGCATTCAGGGCAGAAGGGGACATCAAAAGGGCAACAGTTCCAATAGCATTAGCTGCTATAATAAACATGATTCTGGACCCTATCTTCATCTACACATTCAATATGGGAATTGCAGGAGCGGCATGGGCCACAGCCCTTGGACCATTCATAAGCCTGCTTGTGATGTTTTACTGGATATTCGTCAAAAAGGACACATACCTCTCATACAACAGAAAAGACTTCCACAATGACCTTAACATGTACAAGGACATATTGGTTGTAGGTATTCCGGCAAGTCTGGAGCAGCTGGTGCTGTCAGTCTTAACAATCTTTGTCAACTACATGCTTACAATCGTGTCCGGACCTGTAGCGGTGGCCGTATATACTGCAGGATGGAGAATAGTCAACATCGGAATGCTTCCGGCAATAGGTGTTGGAACAGCGGCAATATCAGTGGCAGGAGTGGCATTCGGATCCAGAAAATATGAAAACCTAAGGGTGACTGCAAGATATGCCGTTAAAGTGGCTTTAATAGCTTCAATAATAGTGTGCATTATCCTATATGTATTTTCAAATCAGATTGCATTTATCTTCTCATATTCAGAAAACAGTGCAGATTTGGCGCCCAGAATAGCAAGCTTCCTTCAGATAATGTGCCTGTTTATCCTATATGTTCCATTCGGAGCAAGTGCGGGTAACGTTTTCCAGGGAGTCGGTAAGGGAACAATATCCTTTTTCCTGACAACATTCAGGGAATTCATATTGGTGCTGATATTCGCATATATTCTAGGTTTCACATTCAATATGGGAGAAACAGGAATATATTACGGAATGCTTCTTGGAGGAGGAATAGGATCCCTAATCTGTTATGCATGCATTGAGCTGTATATAAACAAACTGATAAGGAGTAGAGACAATGCTGTTTGATAAGGATATGCCCACTGCCCCTTTCATATCCATAATCTACCGTGAGCATGCAAAATACATCAATGAAATCGTGAAGGAAGACGACCTAAGCTTTGGTCTTCATCCACTATTAATCAAGATTTACAGAAACAGGGGCATAAGCCAGGAGGAACTGGCTGAAGCATTCCACCTAAACGAAAGCACAATTACCAGAAACCTCAAAAAGCTGGAGGATAAGGGATTCATCAAAAGGATTAAAGATAAAAGGAAAAAAATAATCGAGGTAACATCAAAAGGTGAAAAGACCGCATTAAAAATAATGGACTACGATGAGAAATGGGACGAACAGCTCAATTTAACAGAAGAGGAATATAATGATTTTTTAAAAATACTTAAAAAGATTAGTGAGGACTTAATATGAACGAAACTATCGAAAACCTAAAGACAAGAAGAAGCATCAGAAAATTCAAGGACGAGCAAATCACTGACGAAGAATTACAAACAATTCTTGAAGCTGGAACATACGCTCCAACCGCAAGAGGCCTTCAGTCACCGAAAATCGTTGTAATACAGAATCCGGAAACAATCAAGGAATTGTCAGCATGGAACAGAAGTTTCTTTCCTGTAGACGTTCCGGATGACATGGATCCTTTCTACGGTGCAAAAACATTGCTGATTGTTCTGGCTGATGGTGAAATCCCAACATGGAAAGAAGACGGTTCAAGCGTATTGGCGGTGCTTGTAAATGCTGCACATGCTGTAGGCGTCGGGTCATGCTGGATTCACAGGGCCTATGACGAATTCCAAAGCGAAAAGGGAAAAGAACTTCTAAAAGAATGGGGAATTCCTGAAACATATGAAGGAATCGGTCATGTCGTATTGGGCTATCCTGACATGGAAGCGCCGGAGCCTTTGCCTAGAAAAGAAGATTATATCTGTTTTGTAGATTAATTATTTTAAAAAAAAAGAAATTTGAGATGAGTTAACACTCATCTACATTTTTTCAGGTGCTGAAACACCTAAAATATCTAAAGCGTTTTTAATGGTTGTCTTGGCTCTGTCAACCAAAATCAGCCTGGTATCCTCATCATCAGACCCGATGACCTGTTCTGATTTGTAGAACTTGTTGAATGAACCGGCCAGGTCATGACAGTATTGTGCAATACCATGAACTCTCTTTTTGTTTGCACTTTCTTCA
>NZ_ONER01000144.1 GCF_900316895.1 uncultured Methanobrevibacter sp.
ACACCATGATGGCATTCGTCGAAAACGATTAAGGACACATTGCTCAAATCATATCTTCCGTTTAACAAATCGGATTCGACTGTTTGAGGTGTTGCTGATATGATTCTTGACTCTTCCCATCTTTTAACCCTTTCATCTGTTTTAACAGCACCTGTAATTGAGCTGCAAGGCAGGGTGATGAATTCCTTGAAACTTTCCTCATGCTGTATGGCCAATGGTTTTGACGGTGCAAGAACAAGAACCTTTGAATTTTTAACTTTATTTAATCTGTCTGCAGCTACAAGAATGGCTACAATTGTCTTACCTAACGCAGTAGGTGCAACAACCATAGTATTTCCTTTTTTTAATACATCTCCTGCAAGAATCTGCTGATATAACCTTGATTCGATTGCATCTTTTTTGAGTAAAGGATGATTTATGTAGCTTGCCATAATATCATATTAATTTCATTTAATATTAAAAGGTTAAGAGAGAGCATTTGAAAAGTAATATGTTTTCCCTCCCTTTTTTGTGCAATTCAATACTGACCTTGAGAGGTCATTGCATTATTAAGAAAAATTATAATTCAAAAACAATATCCTTGAATTTTGTGGCGGCTTCGCCAATGGCTATCACCATTTCACAGTCAAGGTTTAAAGCTTTTCTCAAACCGTCACGAACTTCATCTTCTGAAGCGCCCAGGGTTCCTGTCTTTTCAAAGTCATCGACATGTGTGAAGCCCTTGAGGCAGGCACAATGAACTTTGAGAATTTCAAAACGCTGTTGAATATGTCAATGTCACCGACCTCGCCTGATTCGGAAGACACAGTTATCACTGTTGTAAAGTCCCCGAATAGCTTTTTGAATTCCTTCAGCACTGTTTCAACGCCTGCTGGATTGTGGGCATAGTCAACGAAAATGTCCTTGCCCTTAACCTTGCCGACCTCTTCCATTCTTCCGCTTACACCAGAGAAACTGGCGATGGTAGGCAATATTTTTTCATAAGGCAGGTCCAGAAATTCATGAGCCGCAATGATTACTCCTGTGATATTGTAGACATTGTGAAGCCCATCCACTCCCATCTTGACTGTCAGTTTTTCAGTCGGAGTGTGCAGGTCGAATGTCCTGTTTGCCAAATCAACGTTTGTGGCAATATAGTCTACCTGAGGGGTTGTGACTCCGCATTGGCAGAAGTAATATCCGCAACCTGAAATTATTTCCTTTACAGCAACTTCACGTCCGCAGACACATTCCTTCATGCCTATTGAATCCGGAAGCTCATCAACACCGAATGTAATCACTTCACCCTTGAAATCAAGTTCGCGAAGCAAACCGATGATTGTCGGGTCATGTCCGTTGACAATCAGCTGTCCGATTCCCAATTCCTTTATGAATTCGCCCTTGACGTTTGCATAATCCATGAAGCTTCCAAGGTCATTCAAATGGTCAGGAGTGATGTTTGTAATCAGTCCGCTTGACATGCCGGTGTGTTTCACTATCCTTCCAACGGTTCCCGGAACTCCGAAGGTTCCTACCTCCAGTATTCCCACATCACCATTCAATCTTGACTGCAGAATTGGAATGAACTCGGCATTGCCCTGCATTCCTTCAAGGTCATGTTCGCATGGCTTTATTCCGTTGTCATATGCAATCATCTTCAGGAGTGTGGTTGAGGTTGTCTTGCCGTTGGTTCCGGTTATTCCGAACACAGGCTTTTCAGGCCTGATCATTTCAATGACCTCCTCCAGACTCAAAATCGGCTTTTTGCAATTCTTGATTACTTCGGCATCTGCCGGTAAGCTTAAAGGTGGAATAACGTAATCAGCTTTTTTAAAAAATGTATCAGGAGTGTTTCCGTAAAAGACTTCAATGTCATAACCTTCCAGGGATTTAGCGAATCTGCAGTCTTTCTTAAATGCAAGGTCTGTTCCTACAACATCATATCCCCTTTGCTTAAGTACTCTTGCTATCAGGTTTCCGTTTGCTCCGCAAACTCCGATGACTCCGAAGGTAGTATTCTTATTCATACTTTCTACTCCCGTCCTTAAGTCCCTTCATAATCTTGTTTAGTATATTGACCCTATCAAATGATATGAGCGGTCCCATATGCAATATGATATCTCCGGGTTCAGAGTATTTAAATGACAGTTCAGCGGCCTCTTCAAGGGTATCGGTTGCAACCTTTATCATCTTTTCATTGGTTATCGCATCCAAAATCTCATAGGCAATGTGAATTTCAGTCTTTTGAATGGACTCGTCGAAACCGCTTGCAAGCACCGCCTTGATGTTGTCGTATTCATCAAGAATGCGACCGACTTCAGCCTTGTCCCTCACCCAGGATGTGTCAAAGTGATCTAAAAATACCACAAGGCTTTCACCTTCAAAATAATCCA
>NZ_ONER01000100.1 GCF_900316895.1 uncultured Methanobrevibacter sp.
CATTAATATCAATGAGGTAAATCCTATTGCATATAAATCGTCTGTAACACCAAATTGATCTGTTTTTGCAAGGTCTGTTGCGATTTCGAAGAGTTTTTCTTCTATTTCGTTTTCAGGTTTTATGTTTTCCAGGTCTAGTTTTGGTTCTGGGAGTGCTTTTAGGTCGGTTTTTCCGTTTGGTGTTTGTGGCATTTCATCCAGTTGCATGTATGCGGTAGGAATCATGTACTTGGTTAATTTGTCTTTCAAGAAATCTTTTAAATCTGAAGTGTCTATTTCTTCTTCTGCGGTGTAGTATGCACATAAGTGATCATTATTGTTTATTTCTTTAATTACTACAACCGTTTGTTTTATTGATGGGTATTTGTTGATGTTGGTTTCGATTTCTCCGATTTCTATTCTCAGTCCTCTGAGTTTGATTTGGTTGTCGATTCTTCCGAGGATTTCTATTTCTCCATCAGGTCTTGATATCGCATAGTCTCCGCTTCTGTAGTATGGGATGTCTCCAATTTTTAGGAATGCCTCCTGGGTTTTGTCTGGCATGTTGTAGTATCCTTTTCCCACTCCTGTTCCTCCGATGTAGAGTTCTCCCATTACTCCGTGTGGCAGTAGTTTTCCATCAATATCGCGAACATCGTTCGTATACTTTGGTTGAGAATTGTTCTCCTCCAAGCAATAGGCATTTTAGGCAGCTGATTGCTTTGCAGAACTCCTGTACTTCAAGGTAGGATGCAAGCCTTGACGGTGTAAGATGCGCCAATTCTGGTTTTTCTTCATCGATTAGCTTGATTAGTTCTGGGATGTTTTTGATTTGTGTGTCATTTGCAAGTATTAGTTTTATTCCGTTTGCGAGTGATGTTAGTATGTCGTCAACTGACACGTCAAAGGATATTGTTGCAAGACATAATATGCTGTTGTATTGTGATTTTGGGTTTTGCACTTGGTTTGCGATGTTTTCGTGTGAAATCATTACTCCTTTTGGATTTCCTGTTGATCCTGATGTGTAAATCATGTATGCCAAATCATCTGGTGATATTTCAACGTCAGGGTTTTCAGTGTTTGTTTCTTTGAGTAATTCTTTAACATTCAATGAATTGTCATTTTCATCGTCTGAGATGATGTAGTCTGCTTGGCTGTTTTCATAGATATAATTTATACGGTCTTGCGGGTATTCCAAATCAATTGGGATGTATGCGCATCCAGCTTTTAAAATTCCTAAAATTGATACAATCAAATCGCTGTTTCTATGCAGCATTACCAGAACATTGCTTTTTGGAGTTACTCCTTTTTTAATAAGTGCATTTGCAATTTTATTTGCTTTTTCATTTAATTCATATGCAGTCAAGGTCGCATCTTCTGCAACAAGTGCAATGTTGTTTGGATTTAATTTAACTTGTTTTTCAAAGCGTTTGTGAACAAATGGAGTTTCCACAGGGGTTAAAGTAGGTATTTCATAATTTTTATTCAATTCAATGTCATTGATATGTAATTGATCAATATCTGTCTCAATGAATTGGGTCATGGTATTTATAATACTATTTAAAAATATTTTGATATACTGTTCAGTGTATAATTGGTCGTTATATACTAGATGAAGTTCAATGTTGTCTTCAGATTCGTTAATATTGAAGGTTAGTTTATAATTGGTTTCAAGGGTTTCTAAACGGGTAATTTCATACTCTTTCCCATTCATTGTGATAACGCTTTCATCAAAATTGTTGTAAGTATACAGGAATTCAGGTTTTAACTTGAATTCTTCTGAAATTTTGGTGTATGGATAATCTAAATGTTTAAGGGTTTCTTTCCAAATATTATCAGTTTGACTTAACAATTGTCTTAGGGTAATGCTTCTATCTTCATTAATTGAGACTATTGGAAGTGTTTTAACTAAAAATGCTTGTGTGTTGAAGTAATTTGAGTTTGACCTACCATTAAAAATGGTTGTTATCAATGTTTTGTCTGAAAATGTATATTTATTCAAGTTTAATATGGTACTTGCCATAAATAGGACATTTGGACTTATCCTTTCATCTGCGCAGAATTTTCTAATGGTCTCTGGATTAATATTTTTTGATATTGATTTCAGATTTCCATAATCGGGATTTCCATTCAAATTAGGTGTTAGGATAGTTGAATCAACTTCCTGAGTCAATATGTCATGGAAATATTTTTCAGATTCAATGTATTGCTCACTGTTTTCATTTTCTTTTTCAATCAATGCATGGATATATCCGTCAATTGTTTCTTTTTCAATTTCATTGCCTTCATATGCATTGGAAATGCTTCTGAAAAGCATATTTACAGATGCACCGTCTGTAATTATGTGGTGCATGTCAAAGAATAGGATGATTTCATCATCAGTTTCATATATTTTTGCTCTAAATAGCTGTCCGCCCAATAACTTAAATTTCTTGAAATTGAGATTATAAATCTCTTCCTCGCTGATGGTTGGCACTTCAACAATAGGAATCTCTTCTATTTCAATTGAATCATCACGTTTGTGCATCAGTTGATCCCCATGCATGACAATTCTAGTTTTTAGATATGGATAGGATTCAATGGTTTTAATAAGTGATTCCCTTAATTTGTTAGCATCGATTGACTTGTCGAATCTGATAAGACAAGGTAAATTATATTGTGGCTCATCAGGATTTTGAGCGCATTCATAATAAACTCCTAACTGATTTGCAGTTAATGGAATATATTTTGAATTTTTTGAAGATTCAATAATCTTAGCCAGTTCATCGGAATCCTCTTGGGCATTGTCTATTTCATTTGCAATGTTTCTGATAGTCGGATCATCGATTAATTTGGAAATGTTTAAATTAACGTTAGTTTGTTCAAAAATAACTGCATTCAATTTCATTAAGGTTAAAGATGTGAATCCCACAGCGTATAAGTCATCAGTCACACCAAATTCTGCAGATTCAATAACGGATGATGCCATATTGAACAACATTTCCTCAGTCTCAGTTTCTGGTGAAACTAATTCCAGATTTAGTACAGGCTTTGGGAGTTTTCTAACTAATATTTTTCCATTTGGAGTTCTAGGCATATCCTCCAGCTGCATGAATACTGTTGGAACCATATATTGGGTTAATCTGTCCTGCAAGTATTTTTTCAGTTCATTAGTGTTAATTTGTTCTTTTGCAGTGAAATATGCGCATAGATGGTCGTTATTGTTAATTTTTCTAACGGTTACTGCGGTTTGAGTTATATTTGGGAAGTTCATGATGTTTGATTCGATTTCTCCAATCTCTATTCTCAGTCCTCTGAGTTTTATTTGATTGTCGATTCTTCCTTTTGAAATTAGTTTGCCGTTTGGACCTTCAACTCCAAAGTCCCCAGTTCTATAAAATGGTATGTTATTTATGGTCAGGAATGACTTTTTGGTTTCATCATCTAAATTATAATATCCTTTTGAGACTCCACAGCCTCCAACGTAAATTTCACCCATTACTCCTGCGGGGAGAAGTTTTCCATCAATGTCTCTTATTTCTGTTATTACATTGAATGGGGAGGTACCTATTGTTAATTCTTCATTCGTGCCGGTAGCTTTTTCAAGAGCTCCAAATCCGGTTATTTCTGTTGTTCCATAAATTGCGTAAATGTCCATATCGTTGGCCAGCAGGATAGGTAGAATGTCATTTGAAACTTTTTCCCCGCCCATGGCGATATGATTTATTGAAGAAAGCGCTTTTACAAATGGTTCATATTCAAAATATTGCTTGAGGCGTGAAGGTGTTGTAAATGTAAATGCATCAGGCTTTTCTTTCTGCATCAACTGGACTAATGACTCTAAATTTTTAACTTCATTATCATTAGCAAGCACTATTGTGTTTCCAAATTGCAGGGGTTGGAAATCGGCGAAAAATGCCACGAATGCCACTGTTGTGACTGCGAGGTTTTTATTGATTTTTGTGTATGCCTCGTATACAATGTTGTCTGGGTCTTCAGTAGCTGAGGTTGCCATATTCCTATGGGTTCCCATTACTCCTTTTGGCAGGCCTGTTGAACCGGAAGTGTAGAGGATAAACGCTAAATCATTTGGTGAAATGTCAACGTTCGGATTGTCATCATTTTCTTCATTAAGCAATTCGTTAATGTCAATTGAATTTTCCATATCACTATTTTCAGCAAGAATATAGTCTGCTTGGCTGTTTTGGTAGATGTAAGCTATCCTTTCTTTTGGAAATGCCAAGTCAATTGGGATATAAGCACAACCTGCCTTTAAAACACCTAAAATTGCAGCTATCATGTTACTGTTTCTTGGAAACATTATCAATACATTGCTTTTGGGTTTTATTCCTTTATTGAGAAGTCCATTGGCAACTTTATTGGCCTTCTTGTTAAGCTCGCTGTAAGTTAATCTTTCACCGTTTGAAATGAGCGCAATGTTGTCAGGGTTTTTTTCCACTTGTTTTTCAAAGCGTTTGTGGAAAAATGGTGTTTTTATTTCCTTGAATGGGGATGTTTCTTGTTCCTTTACAAGATAAATATCGGATAAAGTTAATTTGGAAATGTCTCCTGATAAAAATTGATTTAGGATTGTTTCAATACTTTTTAAGAATGAATTGATGTAGTCTTTGGAATATAACTGATCATTATATGAGGAAGATAATATGAATTTTTCATCGTTTTCTTTTATGCTTAGGTAAAATTCATATTTATATTTAAAGGAATCGTAATCTAAGTCTTTATTGAAAGCGTAATAAAATTTAGGGTCGAAACTGTATTCCTTAATTAGTTCATCGACGGGGAAATTAATGTATTTTAGGTTTTCTTTATAGTCATTTTCAATTTTCAATAGGTAATCTTTAATGGAAATTTTCCTGTTTTCAAAGTTAGTTGTGAAAATTGTATTATTTTCATGGAAAATCAAATTCTTATTGGTGAAATTAAATTTGTTCAATGCAAGTGCAGTACTGGCTAAAAAAAGAACATTTTCAGATATTGAATTCTGTTTACAAAACTCTTCAATATTATTTTTACTTATTGTTAATTCATTTTTTTTTAATTCAGGTTTCTCAGTTCCGTTTAAATCCGGAGTTAGTGCAGTTGATTCTTCAAAATCTTTAACCAATCTTAAAAAGTATTTGTTGTAATTTATGTTTTTATCAATCATATTATATCCCCTGTTATAATAATATATAATCTATTTATTATTTTAATATAAATATATTATTTTTTTTAAAGAGTTGAAAAAATCTTTATTAATGTTAAAATCCATACAAAATATTGTTTTAGAGAGTAAAGGTGTGAGATAATTATGAGACCCATTGATATGATGGTTACGGATTATAATTGTGAATATTTAGGTTTGTCCAGATTGTGTTTGATGGAATCTGCCGGAAAATCTCTTGCAGAGGAAGT
>NZ_ONER01000062.1 GCF_900316895.1 uncultured Methanobrevibacter sp.
AATGCATAACCCTCATTTTCATATTCCAAATAGTAACCTGTATAGCCATACATTTTGGTAGGTGTTCCGCCCAAATCCTCTGCAACCTTTTGACTGTCTATTCCCTTTCCGGGAGTTCTTGTAACTCCAATTTCAATGTAGTTGTCCTTATTGCTCCAACCCATTGCGCTTGATTTGACGTTTCCGTCATAATTGACATCAGTCCTCAAAGGTTCTGCAACATAATCGGCAGGGATTTCAAATTCGACATTGTCAACCTTGACGGTCTGTGTCTGGTTGAGCAAAAAAGTAGCTGATAAAAAAATAGCCAAAATTATAAAAATAATTAGTATAATAAATATGTGCTTGTTTGAAAATCTGTTCTGCTTATTTGGAACTTTTTCACCGCAATTGGCACAGAACAATGCATCTTCCTTTAATTTTTCGCCGCATTTACTGCAATAATCTGTCATTTTAAACACCAGTGATGATTAGGTAATTATAGAAATGTTTAAAAATTTAACTGTACTTATCCTTGATTTCATTCATCAGTCTTAACTTTTCAAATGCAACATCCTTAGGAGCCCGTCTCAATCCGCAATCCGGATCCAGCAGAATATTATCCTTTCCAACAATTTCAATAGCTTCAGTGACCAGATTATCAACATCACCGATATCGTCAACTGTGTTTACAGATGAATCCAGACATCCAAAACCAATTTTTTTATCTGAAACCAGATTATAATTTTCCTTCAGCACATCCAGATTAACATTATTTCCTGCAAATTCAAAGTCCAATATATCAACATCGAATTTTGAAATGTCCTTGAATGCATCCTTCAGGATACCGCAAACGTGCATTGCCAAAGGTACCTCAAGACCGTCATGCAATATGCCAATTGCCTCACGAGCGGTTTTCATATCCACCATTCCTGTTGAGAGAAACGGCTCGTCGATTTGAATATATGCAGGCTCAACCTTTTTGGCGATTGCATCAACTTCAAATTTCAGGCTATGTGCCAGATCAATTATTGCATCTTCCTTGTTTTTATAAAAACCGGCAATTCTAGAAGAATGGACAATGGTATTAGGGCCTGTAATTATTCCCTTAACGCCCTTGCCTTCAGGAATGCTGCCTTTAAAGTAATCCTTCATGACTTTTTTTGCAAACTGCAAGTCCTTGACTGAAATTTCCTGAGTCGGATTTCTGATTTTTGACACTATTTCAGTATTTCCGTCAACAATCTTCATTCCAGGAATATATTGAGTAAAAATAGAAACCATATCTCCCCTTACCTGACCGTCAGAGATAATGTCTACGCCAGCATCAAGTTGAGAGATTACACTACTCTTGATAGCTTCTTTAAAAGGATCATATGCACCAAATGCATTTAATAATTTGTCTTTGGCTGAAGATGGTTCTTTTACTTCAACCGGAAAGCTTCCCACAACTGTAGATTTCATTTTTTGTTACCGGTATCTAATTTTCTGATTTTTTCAACTTCATCTTCATCGATTGGAAGCTCAACCACAGATGTTCCGTGACATGGTTTGGTATACGGCAAGAATACTGTTCCCTTTTCATGGTCGAATCCGATTGGAATCGGAGGTATGCCAATAACTCTAACTCCCAATACCTCATCGCCAGGTTTAATGTATACCAGATCATCTGCTTTGAATCTTATAATCATTGCGCAGTCCTTGAAACCTGCTTTGGAAGCGTGGATTTCATAATTATCAGATTGTTGAAGGTATGTATCTAAACAAAAAGACATTCTATTCAAACTCCTTAATTGCTCTGTCAAATTTAACTTTAATCGGTGAAGGATTATGGAAAGCTCTTACCGCAGCAATCAATGCATTGCTTCCGCTTTCTTCAATCATTGTTACAAATTCTGCCACTTCATCAGCATCCCTTGAAAATACCAATGCCAATGATTTGGTTTGCAATATTTGGTCAAAAGTTACGAAAAATGATGCTGCTGCGTCCTTGTGAACAAAACCGACCAACAAATCATAATCTCCTTCATTAATCTCACCTAATGTTCTTTCCAAATCCACTAGATTAAGATTGTAAAGTCCTTCAGGGTCTGATATTTTTACAAGCTTGGAAGCTGCAGGGTTTGCCGCTATGGTTGTATCATAACCCATTTTAGTTAATCTATTAAAAACATAAACTGCCATTGGAGTTTGGGATGGAGTTTCCGGACATCCAAGTAATACTAACGCTTTCATAAAAAATAACCTCTTATGATCTTGTTTTGAGTGAAACAACATTGGCCAAAATCAATGTACCGACAAATATGAATGTCAATAAAGCCATACCGTTGATTGTCCTGTTGAACACGAATAAACCAATTAACGCTTGTGCACAGAATGAAGCTAATGCTCCAGTTAATAAAACTTCTCTTCCCAGATATTTCTTGTTGTTTTTCTCTCTTTTTTCTCTGTACATGTTCAATACTTTAAAACCAATAAGGATGGTTCCGAGTACAAAAGCAACTAATCCTGCAAGTCCTAATATACCGAAGTCAAAACCGTATCCGAAGATACCTGGAAGCATATAATCAATTGTATCTTTTTGGTTAACAAGTATACCGAAAAACATTGGGAAAGGAAGACCAAAGAATAAAACGAACTGCATCGGCAAGGTAATATAACCTTCAGCAAATGCCGTACCTTCAGCTCCCCAATAGGAAGCTTTCGCATTGTGACCAATCAATTGAATGTTGTGCAATACTGTCTTAATACTTGACAGTGAGTATTGTTCAATCCTACTGAACCTTAATATAGGTGAGAAAATTGTCATACCGGTTACTCTTGATGTAACTTCCAAGAGAACAAAACCAACAGCGGCCACACCTAAAAACATACCAACCCTTTTCATTGTAATTACAGATTTTTCTCTGAAAGATTTGGATATCATCAGATAACCAAAGAACAAACCTATTAACCACAAGATTAAAAAGGATCTGTGCATTAATCCACCGAATACGGTAATGCCCGCAAGGAACAATATAACAAATCTTCTGAGAGGCCGTATATCGACTCCCGATTCCTTCATTACCTTCAGCGATGCCAAAGCTGCAACTGTACCCAAAAGAGCAATCGGCCCGAATGGGTGAGTAAATTCAGCCTGACTAGACGCCACTATCAAAAGCGCGATATCTGCTCCAAAAATAAGTGTAAAACCACCCATAATAAACAATGATAAAAATGTTACAACACTTAAGGACAATGGAATTAAGTTCAGTGCAAAAATCCAAGCGACAAAAAGCATTATTCCTACTTCAACAATTAATTGTAAGTGGTTTTGAGCAATTAACAACATATTCTAATCACAATTTCATTTTTAAATTAAATAAAGTGGACTGACCGGGATTTGAACCCGGGGCCTCCGCCATGCCAAGGCGACGATCTACCATCTGAGCTACCAGCCCAAAAACAAATTTTCAAATATCAATTTAATATTTGAAATTATTACTATAAATAATTATTTACCATTTTTCGCCAAATCATATAGATTATCCAAAATCACCTGGAACAAATCATCAGTCTCAATCTCAATTTTTTCATGAGGGTTGACAATATACTCGAGTGCCTTTTCGATAACATCATCGGTGTCATTAGACCTGTACATCAAACCTTTATTGACATAATACTGGTCAACTGACAATGTTTCACCAGGATAACATGAAATGACCGGAGTTTGAAGCAGAGCCGCTTCCCTGTTCATGGTTCCGCCAGCACCAATGACCAGATTTGATTTTTTAATGATGCTTGATGTATCTACAGGCGGTTTCAATATATGGACATTTTCTATTCCTTCAAATATTTCAGACTGTTCCTTGAATCTAGGCAATATCAAAATGTTGGCAACATTTTTCAGCTCATCAACAATAGGGGACAGAACTGATTTTCTGCAATCGACATCAAGATATGATGCAAGTGAAGGTTCCGGCCTCATCAATATGGTTTTGGAATGATTCAATTTAAGATTCAAATCATCAAAGATATTGTCATTATATTCAAAGCTTTTGAAATGCATCAATTCAGAGGTACCTTCATATGGAATGATAGTATTGGGATCCGCACCGAACTTCATAAGCTGCCAGAAGTCAATGCTGGTTGGAGCGATGATTCTGTCACATAACGGAAGAGTCAACTTGTTGGCGGCCAGTGCCTTTTCATTATCCAAAACATACAAACTTGGAATTCCTAAACCGAATGAGATTCTAGGAAGTTCAATGGAATGCTTGCTAAGGGCGACATCAACCCTTTCACCATGTATAATGTCTACAAGATTGTACACCCTTTGGGTACTCTCCCTTAATTTGTCGTAAAGACTTACACCATGTTTTCCAACAGATATGAAGTCTATTTCATACATTTCAAGTAATTTGTGAATATCTCCAAATTGCCTTGCTGTTACAATTACGTCCTCACCTTCTGCTTCCAAATACTTGATTACATCTTTAAAAAACCTTACGTGAGGCGCATTTGAGATATCAATCCATACTTTCATGTTACCACCTAAATTAATTTAATTAGTTCATAGCTTCTTCAATGACTTGAATGATTTCATCCAATCCGATGCCTTGTTTAAGGCTTGATTTGATTACTTTAACATTTGGATTTAATTTTTTAGCATCAGCAACCATCTTATCAGCATCAGCGCCAACCGCATCTGCAAGGTCGACCTTGTTTATGACAACAACATCTGATGTCTGGAAAATGATTGGATGTTTTTCTACAGTGTCGTCACCTTCAGTAACACTAACGACGACTATCCTTAAATGGGAACCTAAATCAAAGTCCACAGGACAAATCAGGTTTCCTACATTTTCAATGATAACCATGTCAAGGTCATCCAATGGCAAATCTTCAAGGCCATGGCCGACAAGGTGTGCATCCAGGTGACATTCTTTACCTGTGTTTAGGCCTACAACAGGAACGTTATGCTTTTCTATACGTCCGGCGTCGAATTTGGAGATTACATCTCCTGCCAAAACACCAATTTTATAATCAGTATTATCAATAATCTCTTCAACAAGTGTTGTTTTACCGGAACCGATTGCTCCTACAAAATCAACACAGAATATGTCTTTTTCTTCTAAATTTTTTAAGTTTTTATCGGCTAATCTTTTATTAGCATCCATAATATTTTTTGCTACTTCAACATCAGCAACTTGGTGCATAATTTCACCTCAATTAATTTAAGCATCATCTGGCTTTTCTATAACAATATTTTTTACAACAATGTCCTTGCCGTTTAAAGTTTCTACACTTAAGCTGTCGCATTCAGGACATTTTACAAGCGGAGCATAATGATCACTGTCATCAAGTATGGCTTCACCATGAAATTTACAATCATTACATTCAATTTCCGCAGGAATTTCCTCAAAGACTATCTTTGCATCTTCCATTATTGTATTCTCAATCAGAACACCTAAAATAAACTCTAACTGTTCAGGATTGATCATTGCTAATCTTCCAACTTCAACGGTGACTTCGTTAACTTCAGTTGCATTATTTGCCTCAGCAGTTTCAAGAACCGCATTTATAATGCCCTGAGCCATTGATAATTCGTGCATTTTATTACTCCTATAAACATTAATATTTTAAGTTTAGTTTTGTTTACATATAAAGCTATTTAATATAGCAATATCATTTAAGTAATACTTGAACTGTTGAGTTAAACAACAATTATATATCTTATCAAAGATATAGATATTACTTAAAGGAGATAGTATTATGACTTACAAATCAAAATTCGGGTTTGGATGCATGAGGCTTCCATTAACCGATGAAAAGGACCCTACATCAATTGACCAAGAACTGTTTAATCAGATGGTTGACATCTACATGGAAAAAGGTTTCAACTACTTTGATACATCATATGCCTACCATAACGGAAAAAGCGAAGTGGCCATCAGAAAAGCGGTAGTTGACAGATATCCTCGTGAATCCTACCAGATTTGCGACAAAATGCCAACATGGGCATTGGCCGACGAGAAAGACAATGAAAAATTTGTCAATGAAATGCTTGAAAGGTTGAACATAGATTATTTTGACGTGTTTTTCATACACAACATCAATACACCATGGTTCAAACTTGCCGAGGCACACAATGCATTCGAATATGTCAAAAAAATGAAGGAAAACGGAACTGCCAAAAAAATCGGTTTCAGCTTCCATGACCATGCAAGCCTGCTTGAAGAGGTTCTTGACAAATATGGAGATATGCTGGATATCGTCCAATTGGAGCTGAATTATCTTGATTGGGAAGATCCCGCCATTGAAGCTCACAAATGCTATGATTTATGTGTGAAACATGGACTTGAGGTTTATGTAATGGAACCTCTTAAAGGCGGAGTCATCGTAAACCCAAATGATGAAATCAGAAATGATTTCAAGGAGTTCAATCCCGACAAGTCAATAGCCAGTTTTGCATTAAGATTCTGCGCTTCACTTGAACATGTTAAAATGGTACTGAGCGGCATGAGCAAAATGGATGATTTGCTTGACAATTGCGATACCTACGAGAATTTCGAACCATTGACAAGCGAAGAAAATGAATTTTTAGAAAAAATGGCTGACAAGCTTAATTCAAGCGTTGCAGTGCCATGCAGCGAATGCGGATATTGCGTTGACGCCTGTCCTGAAATGATACCTATTCCTGAATACTTCAGCTTATATAACCTCAGTAAAAACCGTCCGGAGTCAGATATCTACAGGCTGTATTTCGATAAGTTAAGTGACGAAAAGGTTTCTGCAGAGGACTGTACATTTTGCGGAACCTGTCTGGACTACTGTACACAACACATTGACATTCCTGAAGAGCTGGAAAAAGTCTGTGAACATTTCGGAGAAGGATTTACACCTTATGCAGGCTCTCCTTAAGCCACCCTCATCTTCAACTCACGAACCATTTCACCATTCTTATTTATTTTTGAAGCCCTCTTATAATACTCAATTGCTTTTGGAAAGATTCCGGATTGATAATAAATAAGTCCCATCAGTGCAAGGGCTTCAGAGTGTTTATCATCAAAATCAAGGAGCTTTTCCAATATTTCAGATGATGTTGCAAGGTCCCCCTGCTCATACAAATCATAGGCTTCCTCATATAACGTATCAATATCATCCAGGGAACTTAACTTTATCTCTTCCTTTTGAGGCTTGCTTGTAAGCAATACCTCAAGCTCGTTAGCCATCAGATTTGACCTGTCACAGGACAATGCCTTTTTTGTAAACACCAGTGCAATATCCTTCTGGTCCTGTTCATATAATATCTGAGCCATTAATGCCAGAGCTTTTGAGTGTTTCCTATCATTAGTCAAAATGCCGTTTAAGACATCCTTTGATGAGGAATAATCCCCTTTTTCATACAACTCATAAGCCTCATCAAACTCATCAGGAATAACTTCATTTTCAATGATTATCTCAGCTTCAACTTCCAGATCGTCCTTTGATATCAGTTTGGACATGTATTCCAGAATATACTTTGTGGCGTTCTTGTGCAATGGCTTGTTATCGTTTCCGCATTTAGGAGAATATATGCAGGCAGGACATCCGCTTTGGCATTGGCAATTATCCAACAAGTCGATAGTTGAATTCAAAAGCTCAACAAATACCTCAACCGCCTTTTCACAGATTCCAATTCCGCCTTCATAACCGTCATAGATAAATATTGTTGCCTCTTGAGTATCCTCGTGGTAATTGGTGGACAATCCTCCAATATCGAACCTGTCGCACATGGTATGCAATGGAAAAAGTCCAATCAATGCATGTTCAGCCCCATGAAGACCTCCTGCAAACACTTCCTCCTCATTTGGGAACATGTCTTCAAGAGTGTCCTTTACCTGTTTTGGTATTGTAAACCATAATCCCTTGGTATTGAATTTCAAAGGAGGCAATTCAAGAGGATAGGTCCCTATCGCCTTTGAAAACTGCATCTTTTTATATTTGAAGTAATCTTCGCTTACGGTCAGCTCACCGAAATGTATGGTCAACCTGCCATATTTGGTTTTTGACAATTTCTTTTTGATATTAATCTCTGTCTGGTTTAAAACCATTGTATGATAATCAACGGCTTCCTTTGAAACATTGACAAAACCGTTTTTCAAATTAACGCTATTTACAACATAGGTATCTCCCTTGTTAATCAGGATAGCACCTTCATGGGCTTCACGATAAACCTGTGAACGCTCCATGGTTTCCAGCAATGCTCCATTGTTCATTACCTTGAACTCCTCAGATGAAATCTGGTCAAGTGAGTGGTCCATTGCAGGATGGTCATCATATGGATAGATGAAATCGCCCTTATGGTTTTCATGCAAATCCTTCCTTAAAACCAGCTCATCTATCACATCCTGTGAAATGTCAAAGTATTTTTCCGCTTCTCCCCTTTGAAGAGGAAGTTCCTTGGCTGCGCATAAAAGGTGTGCTTCCTGCAGAATAGGATTTGTCAAATCGATAATGGCGTTTTCATGAGGCTTGTCAAAAAAGAACTTCGGATTGTTCATGAAATACTGGTCAAGCTGGTTTTCAAAGGCAATCAACAATGCAAGAGATTTCTGATTGCTTCTTCCAGCCCTTCCTTGCAATCAGTTCAGTTGTTTTTCTTGAAACAGTGAAGCATAATGTCTGGATGTTTTTAAGCATCATGTACATGAATATGTTTTCCGTTTCCATATGCACTGAAGGCGCATTTTGTGTGTTGACCTTTTTTCTTACATAATTCTTGAAGGGGTTGTATAAGATAAAGTCCTTCTCGCCGCTCGGAGAGGAATCATTGTCAACAAGGACAAAATCTTCGCCAGTCAGTCTGTTTGCCAGCTCCAGAGGGTTAGCAAGAGTTGCTGAAGATAAAATAAATTGCGGATATGATCCATAAAAATTGGCAATTCTTTTTAATCTTTTAATCAGAAATGCCACATTCGAACCAAAGACGCCCTTATAGTAATGTGATTCATCAATGACAATGTATCTCAGGTTTTTATAGAATCTTGACCATTGGTGATGCCAGGACAATATCAGATGCAACTGATATGGATTTGTCAGGACGATTCTTGATTTTTCCCGTATTCCCCTTTTGTCATCTCTCGGAGTATCCCCATCATAGGTTCTTGGGCGGATTTTAATGTCCAGTTCATTTTCAAGACCCTCAAGAACATGCAGCTGGTCATTGGAAAGTGCCTTTGCGGGATAAATATAAAGTGCAGTGGCATCGCTGTCCTCGATCATTGTCTCCATTATCGGCAGATTGAAAGCCAATGTTTTTCCGGAAGCAGTGGGGGTTGTGATGATTACGTTTTCGCCATCCTTAATGGCTTCATATGTATCTGCCTGGTGTTTGTATAGCTTTACGTCCTTTGAAGAAAGATAATCAATGATTCTTTCGTTTAAATTATCCACTTTTTTGAAACTTGCCTTTTTAGCCGGTATTGTCTCAATATGGGCAATATTTTCCCTATACCTCACATCATTTTTAAACATATCAATATTTTCTACATCAGACATAATATCAGCCAAATTTCAGTTCCAATTAATTATTAAATTATATTTTTAATCGTGACAATATAAAAGATTAATCAGAGAGCATTTGAAAAGTAATATTTTAACTTAAAAAGGAATTACACAAAATTAAAGAATCAATATAAAAGAAAGTTAGGAACCGAATGGTCCTAACTTATGCATATTATGGAAGATACTTACTCCCATAATATCAAATATGTTTTCAAATTAAATAAATATTTCTTTATTACAAATTTCTCTTAAAATTTTCTCCAACCCCATTACTTTGCAAATGCTCTCTCACTTACTTTATTAATAATAACAGTGCATAAATTAAATTATATATACAAGAGGGAAAAAAATGATTTCAAATGAAGAATTTGAAGAAATTGTAGTTAATGTTCTTGAAAGGGACATATCTTCAAACGAAGACCAGAAAAATGCAATCTTCTCTCAACCTAACCAATCACTGTTCTTAGTTGCAGGCCCAGGAAGCGGAAAAACCACTGTAATGGTGCTTAAAATACTGAAATTCATTTTTGTCGATGACATCAATCCAAATGAAATACTGGCAACAACATTCACCAAAAAGGCGGCTGAAGAATTATATTCAAGGATTTTGGGATGGGGAGATGAAATCAAAAACCATATCATTGACGAATCCGATGATTTTGAAATCTTTGAAAAGATAGCCAGAATTGATTTCAATCAGATTCAGGTAGG
>NZ_ONER01000014.1:0-23254 GCF_900316895.1 uncultured Methanobrevibacter sp.
CGACGCATTTTCCGTATGTGGTACTCCTGATGAGTTCATCCCTAAAATTGAAGGCTTAGCTGAAATGGGTGTAACTCAATACGTAGCAGGATCCCCTGTTGGTAAAAACGTAGAAGAATCCATTAAATTATTAGGAGACGTAATTGCAAGTTTCTAAACTTGCTTACTTTTTCTTTTTTTATTTTTTTAAACCATTACACACAAATTAATAACATACTATTTTTTAACATAATTTTTAATTATAACTTCCATATAATAATATTATAATGGAAATTGAAAATTTAACAAAAGAAATTAGGCAGAGAGCCTTTGAGCGAAAGGAACCAAAAACCCCCGAACAGGTTGGGGCAAGCTGGTATAATGATGATTTAACATATGATGGTGTTGCAAAAACACTATTTATGATTTTACCTACTCCAGGATGTGCATGGGCATTGGGAGACAGCGGAGGATGTACAATGTGCAGCTATGTTTCAGACTGTACCTTGGAACCTATTGATACCGACACCATCTTAAGAATATTCCACGACCACCTGTCCAGACATCCAATAGCTGAAGAGGACAAGATTTCAGTGAAGCTGTTTGCATCCGGAAGTTTCTTAAATCCATATGAGCTTCCAAAGGAGGCCCGTGATGAAATCCTTAAAACACTGATTGGCCTTGGCAACGTGACTGAAATCATTGTCGAGTCAAGACCGGAATATGTGAAGGAAGAATATCTTGACGAAATATTCGACATCATTGGAGACACATTATTTGAAGTGAGCATAGGTCTTGAAACCTCAAACGACTACACCCGATTGAACAAAATCAATAAAGGTTTTACCTGTGATGATTTTGAAAATGCGGTGAAACTGATGCAAGACTTGAAAGAGACAAAAGGATACAACCTAAAGACAAAGGCATATATTTTCGTAAAGCCTATTCTTGTGTCTGAATCACAGGCAATAGCCGAAGCGATTGAAACCGCACATTACTGCGAGTCAATTGGAGTCAACAGATTGTCATTCTGTCCTGCAACAATACACGGAGGAACCGTAATCGAGAGATTCTGGAGAAAAGGAGCATATCAGCCACCGTGGATCTGGTCCTGCATTGAAATAATCAATACCGTAAGGGATGAAATAGACCTGCCTGCACTCATGGACACATCAGGTTTCGGTTCAAGACGAGGCCCATACAACTGCAAGAAATGCAGTAAAGACCTGAAGCACATGATAATAGCCAACAATTTGACACAGACAAAAATAGAGTATGATTGTGAGTGCAAAGGCGAATGGCTGGCTCAAGTCAAGAATTCAGATATGAACTCATCAACAGTTGAGATAAAGCACATCCCATTATATTGATATATTTTGAATTATTAATTATTATTAGGAGGAAAAAAATGAAAAGCAAATTTATTAGTCTACTAGCTGTGATACTAGGATTAATCATTATCATCTTCCCTGTGATGGGAATCATTGGAGTGTCTGATTTAATCGGCTTATCCATATTATTGATATCAATTTACCTGCTTGTAGTTGGAGTGGCCATCATGGATTATAATAAATCAGGAGCCATACTTGACCTGGTTTTGGGAATGCTACTCCTTTTCCTGAGCATCTGCCTCATATTCAATGCGGGAATATTCGGATTTTTAGCACAAATCACATTATACCTTGCGGGAATAATGCTGATTGTTGTCGGACTGGTATCCCTAATCAATAACCGCCAATCCAGATACGGCTTTTATATAGGAATAGCCGGAGTGGTTCTAGGTTTAGTGTACATAGTCATAGGAACATATGTGGCTAACCCGATTATTCTAGGAGCATTAATCGGAGCATGGCTAGTGATAAGTGGTATTTTAAGATTAATGGACGGTTAAAAGCTGTCCTACAACTTTCTTTTTTTGGTGTTTACATTGATAGGTATTAGTGCGGATTTCGATCCGGTGCATAAAGGTCATGAACATTTGCTTAATGAAGCCCGTAAACTTGCCGATGAGCTGGACAAAAAAGTCGTTGTCTACCTCAACAAGGGTTTCAGTGCAAATCATGCCCCATTTTTTGTTGATTTTGATGCCCGCCGTGAAATGGCGCTGGCTTTAGGGGCAGATGAGGTCAGAGCATTTGAAGGGCTTCATCACAGACTGGTCTTATCATACAGCGTGCCTATAAGGCTCAAACAGATGATTGATGATGGCGTGACCGATTACATCACTTCAGCCAGCATTTCACTTGATGAGATAAAGTCAAAGGCACAGAAGTTCATTGATGAGGGCAATTTTGTCGGAATGCCCAAAAGCTATACCAACAGAAACGAGATTCGCTGGTATGCAATCAATGAGTTTTTAGGCTCAAGGCTCAACTACCATGTTGTCGGCGAGTTCAACAAGGACAAATACTCCGGAAGACTTATCAGGCAATCAATCATTGATAATGATATGGTCATCACAGGTGACGTTGAGAAGATGCTGCCGAAAACCACCGTTGAAATCCTCAAGCGTGAAATTGATGCCGGAAGAACACCCGGCGAGCGCAACTGGAAAGACATCTATAAAAGAATGAACACCTATTCCAGGGGAAACCTTGAAAAGATAGCTTACCTCAATGGAAATACAATAAATGAAATCATCAAAAGGAGAGTCTACAGGGACCCAGAATCAATCTGGGCGGTGTTCAGAAGATCAGATTACGGACCGGTAATGACCCGATTGGCAATCAGCTCCATTGAAATGGAAGTTACAAAAAAGGAAGTCATGGATTTGATGAAAAGCTATGAATCCGAAGGCGTGATTCCGGAAAACCAGAAGGTGCAGAGAGTCATTGACCGTGCATGGTACGTGGCCTGCGAAGGCGAAAAGGGAATCAGCGCACGTGATGCCAACAACAAGTTCAGAAGCGAAAACATTGCCGTTGAAAATCCGCCATTGACTCTTGAAGCGGGACTGAATCTGACCAAGTTTGAAACAAAAATCACAAAAGAGGGCATAACTACCGATTTGTATGTCGACAAGAACGGCAGAATATCCGTTCAGTTCAAAAGCGAAGGCAAGAAAATCAAAACCAATTTGAGATTGCCCGCTGTGGAGGTCACATATTTGAGATACATCATGGATTCCCATTTCATTCCGGTTAGCGGAAGTATAAAAAAAGCTAAAAAGGGATTTAAGGTTAAGGTTGATATTGGCTGAGCTTTTCCAATGCCGCTTTAACCATGACCAACTCATTTTCATCAAAATAATCGATTATCTCATCCAGTTCTTCAGATTTTCTTTTGGAACCGCTTATTGTATTGCTTATTCTGGACAGTGCCTTTTGCTTGAAATCATCACCTTCAGTCAGTGAAAGCATGTCGAAAAACTCATCTTCCATACCATTGTCTTTTGCGATTTCAGCCGATTCGATGAGAAGAGCTGACAATGTTTTTGTATAGGCGCTTCGAAGCAGTTTCAGTTTGCTTGCATCGCCCACTTTATCGCTGATTATTTTTGTTTGAATGAAATCATTTAAGAACTGTAATTTTGAAGCGCTTTTCCCTGAAATATAAATTATAGGATTATCCGAATCGATCTTTCCGATGATGGCGCCATCAACCAGATTGTCAACTGACTCGTTGATTTTAGATGTGGTGTCAGGAGAGATGTTGTTTAAATCCAAATAGATGCCTTTTGCATATTTACCGTAATCCTTTGCATTGGCCAGTGCATTTTTCGGGGAGGTTGCCGAAATCAGAACATCTGACCTGCATGCGACCTCCTTAAAGGTATCCAGAACTTCAACATCTGACATTTCAATATTATCTATTGTCTTGGGGGACCTGTTTTCTTTTGATGTGACAAAATCAATATCATCTGAGCTGATTATCCCCGCCAGATTTTGTGAAACTTTTCCAAAACCAATAAAACCGATTATCATGATTGCCCTACTCATTTTTTAAACAAAAGCATGTCATGCAGATTTACGCCAATGTCTCTTGAAATGGTGTTGCATTTTGCGCATAATAAGAAATAGATGTCCTTGTCTGACAGGTCAATTTCGGTCAATCCCTCATAATTTCCCATTCCCTTTGAGATTATGAAATCATGGCTGTCGAATATTTCCCTGAATTCATCTGAAATTTCGCTGTCCACATATCCGACTGTTCCGCAGCCGATTTCAACAATTTTTCCGCATTCATCCAATCCTGCATCCAGTGCTTCGGCCATGCATGCATCATTCAAAATAGGCTCTGACTTGACCGCTATTGTAATGTCCAATCCATATTCCCTGATTTTTGCCAAAAGCAGTTTGTCGAATACTATTTCGCCGGTATTGTCCACGAGATACAATACCTTGTCATGAGTCCTCAGGGAGTCTTCAAATTCTTCGATGTCCTTTACGGCCAAATCCTTTTTAAGGGCGGTTTTGATAACGCTTTCAATGTCATCATCAAGTGTGAATGCGCCGAAGTCCAGAATGTTTCCGATGATGGCTATTTTTACATAATTTTCCAGGCTGCTGTCATCTTCAAGTATCCTTTTGACATCAGGCAAATATTTCAATGCAATTTCATTTCCCTCAATCTTTTCCTTGCGGTAGGGATCCCTGCAGCCGGTCTTTTCCTTTATCATCTTGTGCATGGCGGAACCGGTGCTGTTTGAATTGGTATCTAATTTGAAGTTGCTGCTTAAAAACTTAAAGATATCTTCCATTATCTCCATCTTAAGAGTTTCGTCATCTGTTGACAGATCCATTGCTTCACGGGCCTGCCTTAAAAAGCATGGTCCGCATTCATAACTGATTTTCACTTAACCACCATAGATTATTTGAACCAATTGGATTTCATCATCCTCCTGGATGACGGTATCTTCAATGACCAGTTCACCGTTTTGTTTTGATACGACTGTCTGAGCTGACAATTCAAGCTCATTCAATAAGTCCTTAATAGTGTAATCGTCATTAGGTATTTCCCTTTTTTCGTTTAAATCTTTGAATTTCAATGTGAATTCCATATTTTCATACTCCTAACTCTTCTAAAAATGAACAGGCCTTGCATAAATCGTTTGCAGATGGCTCTCCACATCTTTTGCATCTTCCATGGGCATATTCCTTTTGCATTTCCTTTTTCAAAACGCCCTTGATTTTATCATATCCCCGTAATGTTGAGTACTTGATTGTAGGGTGCTTTTCGGCAAGCTGATTGATTACTTCAGAGACTTCACCCCTGAATGACTGCATTGCATACGGGCAGCTGTCAAAGTGAACCTCAAGTTCCTTTGCAACAACATACAATCCGATTTCGCGTTCCGGAATTTCCCTTAATGGTTTTATTTTGACGGTGAATTCCTCAGCCTGGGATTCTGTTTTGGCTCCAAGCTTTGTCAGGTTATCTGTATTTCCTTCCAGATAGTTCATCATGATTCCCTGAACCTCATCATCAAGATTGTGTCCTGTCGCTATTTTTGTGGCGCCCATTTCACGTGCTGCCTTATTGATTATTGTCCTTCGAAACACTCCGCAGTATGTGCATGAGCCCTTATGGTTTGGCCTTTGCATGATTTCATCTAGGGTTATGCCGTAATCCTCTTTAAGAGACACGACCTTATGCTCTATTCCCAATCTTTCGGCATGCCTTTTTGCAATGTCAACTCCGTCCTGGCGATAATTGGCAATTCCCTCATCAACAGTGACTGCACAGAGGTCTATGACATTCATTTCACGGAATGAATTAAGTATCTCCAAAGTTGTGACGCTGTCCTTACCTCCTGAAAGTGCCACTAAAACCTTGTCTCCCTTATCCAGGAGTTTTTCCTTTCTGACTGTTTTTATAGCTTTCTTTTCAATTGACTCTATAAAGCAATCTTTACATAATAATTGGCCTGATTGCTCTCTTTTATAAATAACTTTAGAATTGCCACATTGACTACATTGCATATTACTACCTACATCTGTTCTACAAATCGTGCCAGCTGATTTAATGTGTTGACCTCAAATACATGCGCTCCCGCATCCCGATAGAGTGAAACGCAACTGTCCACTATATCCCATTTGTTCTTGTCTTCGGGGTTCAGGATAACAACCTTTTTGGCATCCCTTACCATTTCCTCAACCAGCTCTACACTTGCAGGAATCTTATTCACTTTCGGTCCTGCCCAATCCCTGCAGTCTGATAAAATAATTACATAAGATTTATTGTTGATGTTCGCCTTTTCCTGGAACTGCTTGAAAGCGGAATACATGTCTGATGTTCCATGCACCATCATGTTCTTGACACGCATGTCCTTAACCTTAATGAAGGAATCTATCAGATACTCTTCTTTTAGAGCATTTGTTGTCTCGATTACCTTGTTGTCGAATTCAAAGGTTCTGGATCTTTTAAAGGCGGTCTGAGCTGAAAACATCAGCATGAAAAACCAGCTGCTGATCCATTCACAGGATCCGCTGATGTCATTTAGGAATAAATGTTCATTCTTATGGGGCCTTGGCTTTGCCTTTACAAGCTCCAGCGGTACTCCGCCATACTTCAGATTGGCCCTCATTGTTCTTCTCATGTCAATCTTATGGGAATTGGCCTGAATCTTTCTTCTTGAACGCTTGTTGGCGATTCTTTTTCCCAACCTCTGGCAGATTTCAAGCATTCTTGGGTCGAATCTGTTCAATTTGGTCAGGTCCTTGTTCATCAGTTCCCCATCACGCTCCAGCCTTTTGGCTTCCTCAAGCAGAGGCTGGCCTGAAAGCATCTTCAGCTTTTCATTGTCGACCTTTTCCTTTCGAATCCTTTTGCCGATTGTATCCTGCTTTTTAATGATATACTTATTTGATTTAGGACCTGTCCCTCTATATGCCTTGCTCTTGTTCAGGTCTTCCTTGATTTCCTTTTCAGGGTCGGGCAATGCGAAGACTTTTTCAAAAATCTTTAAAAATTTAGGAATGTCATATCTGTCCTTGACATAAATTGCAAGCAGAGCTGTCTTAAGCAGGTTCCTGTCAGATTCACCCAGTTCGCTGTAAATCTGCATTGCTGATTGAGTGCTTCTGATACTTACCGGAAGCCCCTCCTTTCTCAAGTCAGCTGATAGTGTTGCAATCTTTCTTATCATGTTATCTTTTGTCGAAAATATCCTTTTTGACACGTTTCTTATCGCTTTCGGTTTTGATGGCTACGCCGACACTGTCCTCCAGGGATTTGTCAAGGTCTTTGGTTCCCAGATTTGTGACTGACTTGACCCAATCGACAGTACCTCTTACGGAAGGCTTTTTCATAAGATTGAGATTTCTAATCTGATGGACAAGCTTGACCACATAGGACACTGTTTCATCATCCGCATCAGGCAGTTTGGATTTGACGATTTCAATTTCCCTTTCGACAGTAGGGTATGGAATGTATAAGAACAGGCATCTGTCCTTTGTCTCATCGAGAAGTGACCTTTGTGAGTTTGATGTCAGGATAACAATCAGGTCATTCTTCAGCTGGAATGTGCCGAGATCGTTGATTGTGATTTCCTGCTCTCCCAGTGCCTGAAGCAGAAAGCTTTCCACTTCCTCATCGGCCTTGTCAATCTCATCGATAAGCAGGACTGAATCCTTATCATTCAGAAATGCATTGAGCAAAGACCTTCTTATGAAGAATTCATCATCAAATATTTCATCCACATTGTTTGAATCGTTTCTTGCAGCTTCCAGGTGAAGCAACTGCTTTTGATAATTCCATTCTCCGACAATCTGTTCGAAAGTGATTCCCTCATAACATTGAATCCTGAAAAAGTCCCTGTCAAATGCCTTTGCGATTACCTTAGCAAGCTCTGTTTTTCCAACACCTGGAGGGCCCTCGATGAGCATTGGCTTTCCAAGCAGGAATGACAGATAAAGGGTTGTTGATATTTCAGTGTTTGAAACGTAGCTTTCTTCCAAAAGCATCTTGTCAATGTCCTTAATATTAATGTTTTCTACCTGCAACTTTTAACCTTCCTAAAATTTTGTTACTAAAATAAATATAACGATAAATTTATTTATAGTTTATTATAAAATTAAAGTGATTAGATTTAATGGAGGTAAAATATGGAATCTGGTAATGCAATAATCATTGCGTTGATAGTGATTATTATACTGGCTATTGGCGTATTCATGTTTGTAAATGGAAATGTCAATCATGAAAATCAAATAGCAAATCCCAATAGCAATCTAAACAGTTCCGCCAGCACTGTAGACTTGTCTGCCGACAGTTCATCAGGACAGGCATCTTCTAGTTCCAGTTCAGGACCTGCTACACAAAGTGCCGACTCCGGCAGCAGTTCAAGTGAGGATCCTACAAGTTCAGATACCAGCCCGGATACCAGTTCAGCGGACACTAGCCAATCTAGTTCAACCCCTCAAGCTGGACAAGCTGAAGGAACATATGATCCAACAGACTTTGACTAGAGCTATTTTTTAAATTCGTCAGGATTTTTAAATAATTCAAAATCCTGAACATAATCTTTTCCGGTAATCATCGCTATTTCTGCCTTTTGAAGTTCAGAACCCAAATAGGCAGCATGCTCCATTCTTGTTACAAGATTTTTGGTTATTATCTCTTCATACACTTCTTTTGCCGAATGGCCGACAATGACCAAATCGGGCTTGTTTTTCTTAAAATGAGTTGCAGTGATTTTGCTTGTCTCGACGGTTGTTCCATAATCGACGTTTATTTTAAAGCTTCCTGCCTTATCGCGTACAAATTTCATAGGCTCTGATTGTCTTGTCTCTTCAATGCCTTCGCGTTCATTAAGGATTATGTCATTTCTTTTATGCTTATCCTTAAATGCGACAAGATTAATTCCCAAATCCTTTGGAATTGATTTCCTGTGCTTTGCAAGAAACATCATTTTTGATGCTGTTGAAAGCTCATATACGCTTCCTCTTGTTTTTCCACTTTCCTCTGGAGTGAACAGTATGCTCACACCCAATTCCATACCTATTCCTGCCAAAAGCACATTGACACCCCCGGAATCGGCATCCATAAGCTCGGTCACGTTACCTACACCGAAAAACATAGGGGCAGGATTGGTTTTGTGAAATTCATGACAGGCAATGATTGACTCCACGATGCTTGCGCTGTTTACAGGATCCAAAATCAAATCGGCAACATAACGCATGCCTTCAGTGTCCTTAATCAATTGATGCATTGCTTCAACCCTTTCGGCAGGGGATTTAGGTGATTTTCCCTGTGAAAAATTGGTTGGAAGCAGTACCGCAGGAATGTCCTTTTCCTTAAGGATTTCCTGGATTTCGGAATTGTTTCCCAAATCCAGACTCAGGACAAAATCGATGCCGTTTTCAGCAGCCACCCTTATCTCATCAGGGTTCAATGTGTCGATGCTCAATGGCCTGTCGCCGACAATAGGCCTTAAGGTTTCAATCAGTTCAGGAATCTTATCTGAGAAATCCTCTCCGGCAGCCATTCCTATATCAATCATGTCCGCACCGGAATCAACGAAATATTGGCACTTATTGATTAGTGCTTCCTTTGATAAGAAGGGTGCATTTGCTATTTCTGACAATACTCTCATAGGAAAGTCTTCACCGACGGGAAGATTCTTGATTAGAATGTTGTTTGGCTTTTTGAGAAGTTCCTTAATGTTTTCCTCATCGTTTTCGAATTCATCGATGAACTTGAATGCTTCCTTTCGCTTTTCTTCTTCAATCAGTTTGTCAGCAGGCTTGTCTTCAGAAAGGTCAATGCTTCCAATCAGATTCAATACCATTGCAAGGTCAGCACCATCGGTTGAACCCTTGAATGTTGGTATTCCAAGTTCCTTGGTAATCTCTTTTGTTCCTTTCTTTATCAGGCCGGGAACGAGAATCATGTCAATGTCATCGAGCTGGTCGCTGAAGCAAGTCTTTACCTCTTTAATAATTTGTCTTGGAGTTAGAAATGCAGCAACCTGAGTATTGTCTGCAATGTGCACTATTATGTCTTCCTTTGAAGTGGAAACCACTTCCTTTATCAATGGATATGCCAACTCACCGGTAATTATTAAAACTTTCATAAACTTCCCAACCAAATTTTTTATATTAATATTATATTTTTAAATATATTAAATTTAATATTTTTTAAAAAAAGTATTATTTTTCAAAAAAGATATAGAAACTGTAAAATGAAAAAACAAAAATTATAAAAAGAATTTCAAAAAAATAAAGAAAAAATAAAAGATTTAAACAACAAAATTAAAACAAAATTATTCAAAAATAAAATTTTAACATAAAATTTATATATTTTGTAATTTATAATGATTATACATGATAAATATATGGAGGAGAATTAATGATTGAAATTCGTTTTCATGGCAGAGGCGGGCAAGGTTCTGTAACAGCTGCTGAGATCTTGGCAAAAGCTGCATTCAAAGACGGCAAATCTGTTCAGGCTTTCCCATTTTTCGGAGTTGAACGTAGAGGAGCTCCAGTTATGGCTTTCACAAGAATTGATGATGAGCCAATCAAAATGAGATATCAAGTCTACAACCCAGACTACGTATTGGTTTTAGATGAAGGACTGTTAAATGTAGTAGATGTATTTTCAGGAATTAAGGACAATACTGAAGTAATTATTAACACTAAAACATTTGAAGGCAGTGGAGACCATGAAGTCCACAAAATCGATGCAACAGGCATTGCGCTTGACATGTTAGGACGTAACATTGTGAACACAATTATCTTAGGATACTTTGCTAAAAAGACCGGCGTCGTAAGTATCGATTCACTTCTTGAAGTTATTAAAGAAACCTTCCCTGGAAAAATTGGAGAATTGAATGCGGAAGCAACTAAAAAAGCTTACGATATGGGATAATAGGTGAAATTATGGTAAATATAGGATGTGTAATTAAAACACCAGGAAATACTAAAAACAATAAAACTGGAAGCTGGAGAACTTTCAAACCTATATTAGATAAAGAGTCATGTATTGATTGTGACAATTGTATATTATTCTGTCCAGATTCCTGTATAAACAAACAACATGATATTGATTACGATTACTGTAAAGGATGTGGAATTTGCGCATACGAATGTCCTTCAGATTCAATCGAAATGATACAAGAAGAGAGTGATTAGATGGTAAAAGAAGTAATGACCTCAAATAAAGCAGTTGCAGAAGCTGTAAGATTAGCTAAACCACAAGTTATTCCTGTTTATCCGATTACTCCACAAACTACAATTTCAGAATACTTAGCTCAATATGTTGCTGATGAAAAGATTGATGCTAAATATGTTAAAGTAGAATCAGAACACAGTGCTATAAGTGCTGCTGTCGGAGCAAGCGGTGCTGGAGTAAGAGTATTTACAGCAACTTCCTCACAAGGATTAATGTTAATGCACGAAATTTTATATGCTGCAGCAGGTATGAGAACACCTTTCGTATTGGCTGATGCAAACAGAGCTATTTCAGCTCCATTAAACATTTGGAACGACCAACAAGATTCCATTGCACAAAAAGATGCAGGTTGGTTACAAATCTATGTTGAAGATGCACAGGAAGCATTGGATACAACTTTAATGGCATATAAAGTTTCAGAAAATCCTGATATTTTACTGCCTTCAATGGTATGTTTAGACGGATTTATTTTAACTCACACAGTTGAACCTGTTGAAATTCCAGATCAAGAAAGTGTAGATGCGTTCCTACCTCCATATGTTCCGGAACATGCATATCTTGATCCAAAAGATCCAATGTCCATCGGTAACTTTGCTGATCCGGAATATTATATGGAAGCAAGACACGACATGGATGTTGCAATGAACAATGCCCTTGACGTAATCCAAAAGACCTGCGATGAATTTGCAGAAATATTTGGAAGACAATACGGCCTTGTTGAAGGATATAAAACAGAAGATGCTGAAATCATATATGTCGCTATGGGATCACTTTGTAGTAGCATAAGAGTCATCGTGGACGAGTTAAGAGCAAAAGGCGAAAAAGTCGGTTTGCTCAAAATCAGGTCATACAGACCGTTCCCTGTTGACGCAATCAATGAAGTTGTGAAAAACTGTTCCAAACTAGCTGTAGTTGACAAAAACTTCGCAATCGGAATGGGCGGAGCATTATTCGGCGACATGAAACTTAAAATCGACAAAGAGATATATGGATTCATTACCGGTTTAGGCGGAAGGGACATTACCCCTGAAGCATTGAATGAAATTTATGAAATAACCAAAAATGGTCCTGAAAATGATGTCACATGGATTGGACTTAAGGAGGAATAAAAATGGTGGACATTCCTGATAAAAATTTATTAGCACCAGGACACAGAGGATGTGCTGGTTGTGGAGCATCTATTGCAGTTAAATTAGCTTTAAATGCATTAGGTGAAAATACTGTAGCCGTTTCCGCTACAGGATGTCTTGAAGTTATGACTACACCATACCCAGAAACTGCATGGGAAATTCCATTCATTCACGTTGCATTCGAAAACTCAGGTGCTGTAGCATCCGGTGTTGAAAGTGCACTTAGAATTCAAGGAAAAGATGACGTTAATGTAGTTGCTTTCGGTGGTGACGGAGGAACAGTAGATATCGGTCTGCAATCCCTATCCGGGGCTATGGAAAGAGGTCATAACATGACTTACATCTGTTACGATAACGAAGCATACATGAACACAGGTATTCAAAGAAGTGGAGCAACTCCATTCGGTGCAAGCACTACAACTTCACCAAGCGGTGTTGCAAGTTTCGGAGAAGACAAACCTAAGAAAAACATGCCTATGATTATGGCAGCTCATGGAATACCTTATGTTGCAACAGCTTCAATAGCATATCCTGAAGATTATGTAAACAAAGTCAAAAAGGCTGCAGAAACCAAAGGTCCTGCATATATCCACTTACAACAACCATGTACTACTGGTTGGGGATTCCCTTCTGAAAGGACAATTGAAATGGGCAGATTAGCTGTAGAAACTGGATCATGGATTTTATATGAAATCGTGGACGGCAAATTCGAAATCACTTACAGGCCTGAAGAAAGAAAACCTGTAAAAGAATACTTAGCTCCACAAAAAAGATTCAGACACCTGGATGACGAGCTCGTTGAAAAAATCCAAAAATATGTTGATGCAGAGTGTAAAGAACTAGGCTTATAAGGTGATACAATGGAAAGTATTGTTGTAAACAGCAATTTATGTGATGGATGTCTCAACTGTTCAAATATGTGTGCATCAATCCATAATGCTAGCAGAATAAAAATAATAGAACATGATTCTTCCTTTTATTCCATTGTATGTCAACACTGTGAAAGTGCACCGTGCATAAAAATCTGTCCAACCGATGCAATAACAGACGAAGGAGTCAATGCTGAAAAATGTATCGGCTGCGGATTATGTGTAATGATTTGTCCATTCGGTGCAATGACTTTCCAATCAAAAGTTGCTGAAAAATGTGACCTCTGTGCTGACAGAGAAGAAGGACCTGCATGTATCAAAGCATGTACCAAAAGAGCAATTACTGTTGCTGATCCTGAAAAGGTCAGAGCCAAAAACCAAGAGAAATACTTGGCCAAAATGGCAGGAATATACGAACCTGACAGTGCTGGAAAAGGTAGCTTTGTCCATGTGATTACAAGTCAGGCAAGAGCAAGACTTGTCTTAGATGAATAGAAAAATTATGTTTAAAACAGGAAATTGTACAACATGTACAACCTGCGGAAGTTGTCAACAAACACCAAATGTTGACACTCCTACCTTATTTTGTATGAATTGCCAACCGCCATCAGATGCTCCATGCTTATTGGCATGCAAGGAGAATGCCATCGAGATTTTGGGCGGAGCCATAACCATCAACAGCGACAATTGCACCCGTTGCAGGGATTGCGTTGAAGTCTGTCCACTGGATGTAATCAAAATTTAAATATTCCAAAAATCAAAAATAAGATTAATTAATTTTTACAAGGTTATTAATTTGATTACTAAAGATGTTATTAAGGAAACTGTTTATGAACTTTACAGGCAAGCGGTTATCGTTCTTGGTGATGATGTAAAGAAATCACTTGAAGATGCTCTTAAAATAGAAGAACATGAACTTGCAAGGTTAAATATTGAAGCGATCTTAAAAAATATTGAACTTGCAGAAGAAAAAGGAATTCCGATGTGCCAAGATACAGGTTTGCCGGTTGTTTTTGTAAAGTTAGGTAATGTGGAAGTTGAAAATCTGCGCGAAGGCATTGAAGAGGGAATCAAAAAGGCCACAACAGACGTTCCAATCAGACCGAACATTGTAGATCCCCTCACACGCGAAAACACCAACATAAACGTTGGAGATTACATCCCTCCAATCGACATTGAACTGATTGATGAAGATTACATTGAAATAACAATTTTGCCAAAGGGATTCGGATCGGAAAACAACAACGCGATGAAAATGGCGCTCCCTGCTGAAGGAATCGAAGGTATTAAGGAATTTGTTGTAGAATCCGTTCTTAAGGCAAAAGGAAAACCCTGCCCTCCAACAGTTGTAGGCGTTGGAATTGGAGGAACTTCCGATTTATGTTTAAAATTAGGTAAAAAGGCGTTGCTTGGAAAAGTCGGCGAAAGAAATCCTGACCCTCAGATAGCCCAACTTGAAACAGAAATTCTAGAGGAAATCAATGCGTCAGGAATCGGTCCAATGGGTCTCGGCGGAAAAACAACAACTTTAGATGTCAAAATCCTAAAAGCACATACCCACACTGCAGGCCTTCCAATCGGAGTCTGCATCCAATGTTGGGCAGACAGACATGCCACAACAAGAATATATGACGAATAGACATCTAAAAAAAATTATCTGAAAGTTCTTGGAGTTGTAGGTCTTGGAATGTTGTCATGAAACTCGACTGCAACATCCATCATTTCAACGGAAATGTCTCCAATTCTTTTGAATGCCTTAATAAGTCTGAACAGGTAAATGAAATAGTTTGAACGTTCCTTTTCATCAAAGGTGCTTTCAGCCATTTGGGTTGCAATCAGATTGATGGCTTTGGATTGCATGATATGAATTGTCTCTTCCTGTTCCATCAAATCATCTTTCAATTCAGTTTTGCCTTCAATGAATGCCTTCATGGACAATCTAATCATTGACTGGGCAGTCTTATACATCTTTTTCAGTTTCTTCAAGACATTGTCATCGACTTCATAAATATCATTGATGACGAATTTTGCAATATGGCCGCAATAATCCCCTATACGCTCCAAATCATAGGCGATTTCATTGTAAAGGAGTGACTTTGAAATTTCCGGATGCTTGTTGAGGCTTACAATTGTCTCCACAGATGTCCTTATTTTTTCAACCATATTGTTTGTGGCATAATCCATTTCCAGAGCCTTGTTTGCCTTATCCTCATCATATTCCAAAACGGCATCAAAGGACATTTCAAGCTGGGAGTGAACATGCCTGGACATATTGTCCAACATGTCATTTATTAAGGCATTGCCTGTGCTGTTTTTATTGGTTGAATGGTCCCCAACAGATTCAATAACCTCTTCATAACTCTTTAAGTCAATCATGTATGCTCTTTTGACAGTCCCATCTTTTACAAGAGGCTGCAGTAGCTGAGTAACATATCTCCGGGAAATGTCTAGCCTTTCGGCTATCTCATCCTGAGTTGATGGATTTTCATATAAGATAAGATCCAAAATATCCTTCAATGTTTTATCCTTTTTTCCCATGTTACCAACTATTTTTTATAATCATCAAGCAAATCATTAGATTCGAATTGAATATTTGCTGAGGATTTATTTATGCCCGCATCCTGTTTTTCATCGACAATTTGATTATTAGATTGCACTTCAGATTCGACTTTTGGTTTTCTTGCTCGACGATACCTTTTTGCGCGAATCTCTTCCATTTTTTTATCATAATCAAAAGCAGGGCCTTTTTTTGAATTATGAACTTTTTTTACATTATGAGAGATGTTTTCCTCATCACGATGTTTAATGATCTTAAACTCTTTTTCGGAACCCCTTGCAGACATTAAAATTCTGATTATCACGAATATGATTAATATCAACGCAAGGACTGCTATTGGAAAATCAAAGACAACGAACACATCGTCATAAAGGTCTGTAATTGCATTTCCCATATCTACAAAACCACGGGCCAAAAATATTATCCCGACAAATGCGATGATAACTCCATGAGCCTTTTTGATAATATCCGGTTTTAGTACAAGAGGATATACACTTATAATTATCATTGCAACGCCCAAAATCCTGTATAAATTATTATTAGCTAAATTTTGCAATGACAAATAAGCCTTGAGGAATGTAGCCGGCAGAATTCCAGATTCAGAAAGCATAGCGAAAATCAACAATAACTGAATTAAAGCAATGACAGCAAGTGGAAATATATATGCAATTTCCCATTCGAAATTGGTGCTGAATGTTGCGGATGATACAGGCTGTTCTAAAGCTTCGGAAAGCATGTTATAAAGTACAGATGAAATAACTGAACCTATAACAGTACCTGCAACTCCTAAAACAGAAGTTAAAACAGCAACAAAAGCTGAAATAAATCCCACAAGTATAATTTTTTTATAATTCACAATTTTCACCTTTAAAATTTATTAAAAAATAAATTATTCATTAAATATTTTCTATTTTAAAGTAATTATAGTTTAAGTAATTTATGGAAACTATTTTTTACATCAAATCTTATTAAAAAAACATCTTCCCCAATGTTGAAATTGTTAAAAAAATAGCTTGAAAGCCTTAGGGGGGATTCGAACCCCCGACTTCTACCTTACCAAGGTAGCGCTCTACCACCTGAGCCACTAAGGCATAATCGAAGAAAACAAAAAATTATAAAATAGTGGATGGGAAGGGATTCGAACCCTCGGAGGCCTATGCCAAAGGATCTTAAGTCCTTCCCCTTTGGCCGCTTGGGTACCCATCCATACAAATAGACAGTTATAATATTTAATTACATCCTATATAAATGTTATGGTTTTTTTGAAATTTTCAACAATTTCATACCAAACCATTATTAAAAGAGTATAACCACAATGAGACTGAAGTCAGGATTAAAATCACCATCAGCCAGATTACTATGAAAACTTTCTTAGGATCGGATTCGCCTTTTGTAAAGTATTTTTCACCGGGCATATCGCTTGACACCTGACGGTTGTTCTTATACTTCTCGTCATTTCGCAGATAGTTGTAAAATACCCTGGTAATGAAATAGAATATTACAAACATCACCAATCCCAAAACAGGAATTAATCCTCCTTTTAAAAATATGACAGATATTGTAGAGAAGAATAATGCTAAAAACAGAAAGAACAAACCTGACAATACTATTGAAATTCCCTTGTTGAAAATCATTACATACACCACTTAACTATATGCATCTCATCATATTAAAACTTTAGGAATGCCTAAAAATTATCTGACAAAATATATAAACATTAAAATAGTTAAATTAAATTATATTTTTTTAAAAATTTTCAAGGTGGATGAATTGAAAGTAGATATGGAAGAATGCGGAGTTTGTGAAGATTGCATTGACGTATGCTTGGAAGAGGCAATCGAGAGAAGAGCATATACAATCATAATTGATGAAAGTAAATGTAATAACTGCGGCGAATGCGTTGACGTTTGTCCTGTTGGAGCATTATACGAAGATTAGGTTAAATTATGAAACTCAAATTCACATGGATCGATTATCTCATAATCATATTGGTGGTATGTGCAATCGCATTTGCATTTATTCATATTACTACAGATGATTCATCCGATTTAAAAAAAACTGCTTTTGATGAGTCAACCGTCAATAAGATACCTGACACCTACCTCAAATATTATAAAGACGGCTTTATCGTAAATGCCACAATCGAAGGTTTCAATTCAACAAATGGAAACAGAACAACCTTAAACGGCACTGTCGTTTGGGAAGATGACAATAGTGGAAACGGCGTTAGACTGCTGATTGATTCAAATAACCAAACTTATTTGGCAGGATTCTACAAAACTGTACCTTATGCTGACATTTACATTGATCATATCAGTCTGGAAAGCAATGGCGAAAAATATAAAAACTTATGTGAAATCAGCGCAAAACCTGTTGAAATAAATTCCCTAAAAGATTTGACAAGCAAACTGCCTGATGATGCAAATTATGAAATCTCAACCGAAATAGGGCTTGATTCATTAAGTGCTAAAGACGGACAAAAAATTGCCAATCAGCTTTTAAGCAATGGAAAAAGGGAATCTATTAAAGCTTTACATGCCGATAATATTTTATTGATTAAAAAAGCAACAAAAGAAAATCTTAACGATGCCAACTCCATTTTTGGCAACATTAATGGAGTAACAGACGAGATTACTATCAGGATTTATGACTGCCATGACAGTCAAATCAAAGAAATCAGCAAGAACTTTAATGTGACCAATATACGAAACTTTTAAGTTGTGTAGACAATGAGCGTGATTTATTCCACCTTAACTTCAGTGATAAACAGAATCAGTGATGAATTTCACAAATCTTTTTTATTCACATTGATTTTCACCGTCATAGGGTTCATTGAAAAGCAATGGGTAAACAGCTTTTTCAAAAGATTTTATCCAAGTGAAGATTTTTTAAGCGGACTGAATAAAAGCAATATCCTGAAAAATCATATCTTCAATCCGCTAATAGTGCTTTTATTGTTTGCACTGTTTCTGCTTCTGACAATGAACAGGCCTTCCGACAGCCTGATAATCACACTGATTCTTGCATTTGCAGGATTTTTCATCGGATCAGCAATACTTCCAAAATATTTTTTGAATGATAACTTGAAAGGAATCCTGGAATTTAAAAGAAGAGACATTTATTCCATCGGATTTTGTCTGATGCTAATTGGAGTCATATTTTTCTTCATAAGCATTGCATCCGTTAGAGGAATTCCACTTTTAAAACCATCTATCCGATATCTTCTAAAACCAGCCCTGACAATGCCTGTGTTTTTAGTCATTCCGGGAACCTGTCTGATTGCAGGCGCATATCTGAAGGATTTCCAGGATGAAAAAATTACCCGTTCACAGGTGAGATTCAGATTCCTATTTCTGCTGGCAATTGACTGTGCATTTTTATTGCTTCTAGGGTATAGGACACCACTACTTGCAGCATTTCTCATCATAATTATCATAGGTTTCTATGGAAATATCGTTTCTCTTTGGGAAGTTGTTGTCGGTGCATTGATTGGTATAGGTGCAATCATTGGAATTGGTTATTTTCGATCACTTGGAGAGATGACAATAACCTCCTCAACCAGCCCGCTGTATTCACTGCAATCAAGAGCGGATTTCACAATGCATGTATTGAACCTGCTTGATTTCATTGGAGGAAACTTCGGCCTGACCCATGGACATATGCTTGCCAGTTCAATTCCAGGAAGCGATTTGGGTCCGAGAATGATGGTTGGAAAGCTCATTGCATGGAGAACAGAAGTGACAGTCACACCTACATTAATCGGCCAGATGGTCGTTGATTTCGGAAAGGTCGGCGTTTTCGTTGAAATGTTAATTTTAGGTTCCATCTTAGGCATCGGATTCAAGATAATGCAAAAGACCAAAAACTATTTTTATATTGGAATTTACTCCCTGATTTTAACATACACAATTTTAGGTATTGAAACCGGAATTCTGGACATACAGGTTTTATTATACTTTGCAATAGCCATTATCATCTATCTGATAAACATCAATAATACCCGAAATTAAGCTCATTTTATGGATTTCAGTATTACAAAAAAGCTAAAATAATACTAATTTGTATTACTTTAATAACATTTATATATGCAAATAACATTAACATATTAAATGTCAAGAACAAAGACTGTTTTATTAACCATTATATTTAATAAAACTCCCAATTAACTTGATATTACTCAAATGAAGTAAAAATAATACTTTTTAGTAATACTTCATTTATAAAGAAACATGAAAAAAGTATTACTTTTGAGAAATGGAGGAATAAATTTGCATATACCTGACGGATTCATACCTATTGCACAGTGCTTAGTATACTATGTGATCTTGATTGTCGCATTATACTTCTCCGTGAAATGGGCAAGATCCAACTTAGATGAAAAACGTATACCTCTTTTAGCAGTTCTCGCAGCAGGTATTTTTGCAATCATGTCCATGAACATGCCGATTCCTTTTGGTACCAGTGGACATATGGTTGGAGGAGCTTTAGTGGCCATCGTATTCTTAGCACCTGAAGCTGCCGTGCTTGTATTTACTGTAGTTCTCCTTATCCAAGCATTGATATTTGGAGACGGAGGAATTACTGCTTTAGGAGCAAATGTATTGAACATGGCAATCGTTGGAGGTTTTGTTGGATTATACACCTTCAAAGGATTGAACGGAATGATTGGAAAATATGCTGCAGCTGGAGTTGGAGCATGGTTAGCAACCGTAATCGCAGCTTTGGCTTGTGCTATCGAAATGGCAATCGCAGGAACTTTCCCGGCAAATGTAGGTATTCCATCAATGGTCCTGTACCACTTCTTTATTGGAATAATCGAAGCTGTATTAACTGTAATAGTTCTCGCAGCATTAGACAAGTTCAGACCGGACCTACTTGCATGGAACAAAGGAGATGCATAATATGGATAAAAAAGATATGGGTTTAATTGGAGTTGCAGTTCTAATCTGTGTTGTCATATGTGTTCTCTCACCATACTTCGCATCTGGCGATCCTGACGGATTAGAAAAATCTGCTGAAGATGCAGGAGTGCCGGAAGACTTCTCTATTGAAGAAATTAAGGGAATCCCTGATGCAATCTTCCCAGATTATGCGTTTGCAAGCAATCCTGATAACCAAGTACTGCAAATTGTAGCGCTGGTTATAGGAGTAGTTGTAACTCTATTATTGGGATATGGAGTTGCATACGTAGTCAAAAGTAGAAATTAACATTTAATTTCTATCTTTTTCTTTTTTTTAAAAGTAATTGAAAATAAATAAAATATGCATAAGCAAATAATAATATATTACAAATTTTTAATATTATACTAGTGAAATGATATGGTTGACATAACACAGATAATGCGGTTTGACGATTTGGCTTCCCAGGACAGCCCGATACATAATCTTGAGGGAAGAATAAAACTGATTTCAACAATTTTCATAATCGTAGTCTGTGTAATCTCCCAGGAACTCTTCATACCTATAATATTGGAGATATTCCTTTTGGTTGTTTTAAAAATTGCTAAATTATCATATAGTGATTCATTCAAACGATTACTGATGCTTTTGCCATTTGGAGGAGCAATCATAATTTTCCAGCCATTCATACAACCTGGAAATATTATCTGGAGCTATTCCTGGCTGCATGTAACTGATGCAGGACTAAATTGGGCGATTCTTCTGTTAGTTAGATTAATCGTATCCCTGACTGCAATCATAATCTATTCATCAACAACTCCATTGCAGGAGATGGCAAGCTCCTTTAGAAAATTGAAAATGCCAAGGGATCTGGCAATGATACTGTCCATTATGGTCAGATTTTTATTCCTGTTCGTTGATGAGCTTGCGGCAATCAGAAAAAGCCAAAAATCCAGAAACTTCAACATACACGGAAACAATACTCCCTACAAATGGAGAGTAAAGCAGGTAGGCTACACCATAGGAATGATGTTTTTAAAGGCATATGAACAGGGAGAAAGAGTTCATAAAAGTATGGTGAGCAGAGGATTTTCTGATGCATCTGAAATGTTTAATGAGAAGAAATCCCCTGAAAAAAGCGATTATTTATATTTATTTACAATTATACTGATTGTCATTGTGCTGGAAATCATAATGTTCAAGTGCAGCGGACAGTTAGGTTTCTTAGGTCAAAATTTAGGAATCAATTAGGTGAGGAAAAATGGAACAAATTCATTTAGAGACAAAAAATTTATCTTTTACATACCACGACGGCACTCAGGCTTTAAAAAACGTCAATATCAAAATCAAAAAGGGAGAAAAGATAGCCATCATGGGGCCTAACGGTGCTGGTAAATCCACATTATTTTCTCACTTCAACGGTTTAAGCGAACCCACTTCAGGGCACGTTGAAATTGAAGGTGAAAAAATCATATTTGAACGTGAAGAGCTCCTGAAAGTTAGGCAAAAGGTAGGTATCGTATTCCAGGACCCAAATGACCAGCTCTTTGCTCCAACCGTAAAGGAGGATGTTGCCTTCGGACCGATGAATTTGGGTTTGGAGTATGATGAGGTCGAAAGAAGAATCAAGGAAGCCCTTGAAATGGTGGGAATGGCAGGCTTTGAAGAAAAGACCCCTCACCACTTGAGCGGAGGTCAGCAAAAGAGGGTTGCCATTGCCGGAATCATAGCCATGAGACCTGACATAATGATTCTTGACGAGCCTACAGCAGGTCTTGACCCTGAAGGTGTCGATAAGGTATTGAACATCCTAAATAATCTCAACAAGGAAGGTATGAGCATCGTAATCTCATCACATGACATAGAAATGGTCAACCATTTTGCGGACAAGATATTTGTTCTATATGATGGGGAAATTATCGCTGAAGGCGACAGGCATCAAATCTTTTCCGATAAGGAACTGCTGAAAAAAGCTCACCTGAAAGCGCCAGTGACAACCGAAATCCTATATAAGTTAAAGGAAAACGGATGGGATGTCGACACCAAAAAAATCAGCATTGATGAAACCGTTGATGAAATACTGAATGCAAAAAACAGCTAATCAGTGCCCGCTTTTTCTTTTTCTAAAACGGTCCTTGAGTTTTGTAATGAACTCGAATTCCTCTTCGAATTCAGGGTGATTGCCGAATCCGCAGTTCGGACAGTGAACCTGATTGCAGTTGTCGTGCTTTCCGCAGCTTACACAACCACGATTCTCCAATTTTGTCTCATCAAATTCAAAACCGCACATACGACATTTCATAATAACACCACAAAAAATAGCTAAAAAAATAAATGAAAAATTGAAGCTAGATTACTTCAATATTTTCAGCTTCCTCTTTTCTAAGACAGACATCACAGCCCCTGATGCTCATTTCAATAGGATCTCCGAAAGGTGCAACTTTCTTTACATGAACTTTAGTTCCCTTAACGAAGCCCATTCCCAACAGGTGTCTTCTTAACTCAATATCATCATCAGAATGATGGTATTTTACAATAGTTACTGTTTCACCCGGCTTCACGTCTTTTAAGGTTCTGACCATAATATCACCTTACACAAAAAAAATAATTTTTAGGCATACTAAAAATCTCTTAAATAATAGTATGTAACAAGCAATATATAAATATTTAGTTATAACTAAAAATCTTAAAAAAATGAATGAAAAGCA
>NZ_ONER01000014.1:23291-29758 GCF_900316895.1 uncultured Methanobrevibacter sp.
GGCCATTTAAAAGTGTTGGTTTCCTGTTTGATTACACCAAGCACCGCAATACATGGAATATATAGAAGTGAGAATGCCATGAAGGAAAATGCTGACAGAGGAGTGAATGTATCATGAACCAAACTTTTTATGCCCTCTTCATCGTCTTCTTCAAGGCCGCCCAATGTTCCTAATGTACCTACAATGGCCTCCTTAGCAAGCAATCCTGCAATGATTGCCACCGCTGCCTGCCAGGTTCCAAAACCGAGAGGTGCGAAAATCGGTGCAACTGCAGAACCGATCATTCCCAAAAGGCTTTGCTGTGATCCGTAAGGCACTCCCAATGGGAAAATGCTTAAAACCCAAATGATTACCACTGCAGCAAGAATGATTGTTGCCGCCTTTTTGATAAATCCTTTCACTTTTTCCCAGGTATGGATTAAAATACCCTTTACGGAAGGCAGCTTGTATGTCGGAAGTTCCATAACAAACGGAGATGACATTCCTTTAAACACTGTCCTTTTAAGAACCGCCGCAATTATGAGCGCTACAATAATACCTACAAGGTACATCACCAGCAGCATGGTTCCTGCATTGTCCGGGAAAAACGCCGCTGTAAAAATCGCATAAATCGGCAATCTTGCAGTACATGACATGAATGGGATGAGCATCATTGCAAGTATCCTGTCGGATTCGTTTTCCATGGTTCTTGTTGCCATTACAGCAGGAACCCCACAACCAAATCCTAAAATCATTGGAATGAATGCCTTTCCATGAAGTCCCACAAGCTTATGCATCACCAAATCAAGGGTAAACGCTGCCCTTGCAAGGTATCCGCAATCCTCCAGAAAACTCAAACATAAAAACATCAGGAAGATTATCGGCAGAAATGTCAAAACACCACCTACTCCACAAAACAGCCCTTTTTGGACAAATGAAGCCAAATATGGATTAGGTATTGATGCGGCCGCCATTGCTCCCCATTGAGTAAACACCTCATTAATGAATTCCTGCATAGGGGACCCGATGGTGAATACAATCTGGAACATCACCCACATCACTACAAGAAAAATCGGAATTGCAAGGATTCTATTTGTCAAAATCCTGTCAATCTTGTCTGAAATGGTCGGCTTTTCCACTTCAGGCTTATCAACAGCTTCTGCAATCAAACCGTCAATGAATGCATATCTCGCATTTGCAATAACCTCTTCAGAACTTTCGTTATAAATATCATAAAGGTGTTTGCTTACCTTATCAACTTCAACCATGATTTTGGAACTCATTGGAGACTGTTGGACTTTCTGAATTACGATTGAATCCTTTTCCAAAAGCTTGACTGCAGTCCAAATTGACGGAACATCCAATAAGTCGTTATCCTTTTCAATCAAATCCTGAAGATCCTCCAAATGTTCCTTGAGCTCAGCTCCGTAAGCCAACTTTTCACTAGTGTTGATGGGATTTGCAGCCTGTTTTTCGACAGTGTTGAGCAATTCCTCAATACCTTCTTTCTTTTTTGCATTTATTTCAATTATTGGAAAACCCAAAAGCTCGCTCATCAGGTCTATGTTAATGAAATGTTCCCGTCTTTTGGCAAAATCGTTCATGTTCAGTGCCAAGATCATGTTTGCTCCCAATTCCATCATCTGAACTGTCAGATACAGGTTACGTTCAATATTTGCTGCATCCACCACATTGACAATGACATCAGAATCATCATCCACAATGAAATCCCTTGAAACGATTTCTTCAATGGAATGGGCACTTAATGCATAATTGCCGGGCAAATCAACAATTTGATACTCATAATCACCATGATTGAAATATCCCTCAGCCCTTTCAACTGTCTTTCCGGGCCAGTTACCTACATGCTGGTGCATACCAGTCAATTGATTAAATACGGTTGTTTTACCCACATTGGGGTTTCCTGCCAATCCTACAATCAATTTTTTCATCAATCATTCTCCTTTTTCATACAATTATGCGTCAAATATTTTTGCCGTTTAAAAAAAATTAGGTTAAACTAAATATATGTTATTATTGAAGTTCATAATATTTAAAATTTAAGCATACAAAAAAGAAAAAATAATTGAACCTATAATAATCAAAGGGCATGCAGAAAACCTAAGAGATTTGAGACTCTCCAATATCTAATTTCAGACATTGGAACATCTTCAAATGTCCCACGCCTCATTTTCAGGGTCGTCCACATCGTCATAAATCTCTTCAGTCCAATAATTATCGTCAAAATAATCGTCGACTTCCTGGTTCAGACCCCAATTATGGTTATCATAATACGTATACGGGTCAAAATCATTCTTGACTTTAATGTTTTTGGTTTTTGTGGCTTTCTTATACTTGGAATCTCCCTTAAAGACCACTTTAACCTTGTAGCTGCCCACATCATACTTGACTCTGATTCCGCCATTGTACTGTTTGTAGGTCCACTTATAATTGCCGTTCTTATCGGTAATGGTGTAATTGATCATTCCGTTGGATTTGATTTCCCTGCCGTTCTTGTCGACCAATTTTATTACGATATAACCCTTATTCTTAATTACACAGTCGTCGGTTGATACCTTAACCTTTACCTTTTGCTTTGCTGTGACAGGACTTGCAAGCAGGATGCAAACTGCAAGTATTGCCAAAATGATGATGATTTTTTTATTCATGTTATTAAGTTGTTACAAATACTATTTAAACGTTGACACTAAAAATATTAATTAGTGATTTTATGATTGAATACGACGATATAATCAAGGAGTCCCCATTTATTGCAAATCACCTGATTACCTTAATCAAGACTCACGATTTCTACATGAACAAGCATATCAAAAGCGGAACTGACATTTTACCCAGCCAATATTATATGCTGCTGTTTTTATACTATGAAATGGGTACAAACCAGTCAGATATAGCAAAAGCATGCCTAATGGACAGAAGCGGAGTTTCAAGAGCCTTTAAGGAATTTGAGGAAAAAGGACTGATTGTACGGGAAATCGATGAGGAAAACAAAAGGGCCTATAAAATCACATTAACCAAAAAGGGAATCGAAACTGCAGAATTTCTGATTAGAAAAGAAAAGGAATGGGACGGCATGATTTGCGATGAGCTGAACATCCCCCGTGAGGAACTGCTCAAACTTCTTTCAGGCATTTCACTTAAATCACTTGAATTCAACCGTGAAAAATTCTAGTCATACCCTTCAGATTCCAAATAGTTATCAATATCGTAATTGTCACCATATTCGTAATGGTCATAATAGGCGCCGGGATCTGTTCTTGACAATGTGTATCTGTCAGGCACAACCGTGTGATAATGGCCGGAACCGCTGTCATAGCTACTCGGAGAGCTGTAGCTTGTTGTTGAATATGTTTGAGTAAACCCTGAACGGTTCAAATCCAAAATGTCATACATCAATTTGGATTCTGAGCATTCGATATCATCGCCTCCAACAATTATCCCATAGACCGCATTCTTATCAGGGAAATTGACCAAAAAGCAGGTCCCATTCATCGAAGAGACATAATCGGAAATATATCTTGTCTGGTTTGTGCTTGAAATGTCCGGATAGTTATTTGGCGAATCCTTCCACACAATCACATAACCCTTATGGCCGTAAGTATCTACATAGCTGATATTTTTTGCATTTTTCCAGCCCAAATTAAAGTTCAAATCTGTTTTGAAATTTCCGTCAGAGATGTCTTTTCTATTTATCTGTGCACAACCTTTCAAAGTCGCAACCAAAGCATTGTCTCCACCTATATCCTCAACGATCTTGTCACTGTAAACCGCTTGGGAAGGCGGAACGAGAAGATTGATTGCAGAGCCAACAATAAATGCAATCAGTAGCAAGGCCACAAACAAACCTATTAAAATTACTACAACTTTCCCGACATTAGCCATATTATTATATTAACACCTTAATAACATTTAAATTTAATGGAAACAATATTATCAAATCGCATAAATATTTTAAAATAACGTTATTATTTCTAATTAGCTTCAACAAGCTTTAAATTATAGTTTGTTCAATTAATAGCCATGATAGAATTAGTTATAGCATGTTTTATAGGAATAGCAATAGGAACAACAACCGGCATGATACCCGGCATACACGTCAATACCGCCGGAGCGATAATTTTTGCATCCTCCACATTCCTGCTGACGATAGTATCGCCGGAATTCCTATGTGTACTCATGGTTTCAATGTCAATTGCCCATGCACTGATAGAATTCGTCCCCTCAATGCTTTTGGGAGTGCCTCAGGAAGGAACGGCAACATCAATACTTCCGGGACACCGGATGGTGCTTCAGGGCAGATCAAAGGAAGTTATAAGAGTCGTGTCCGTCGGAGGATTTGGAGCAATAATCGTGACAATCATGATGCTTCCGGCCTTTGCAGTAGCTTTGCCGATTCTGCATGACATGTCAAAGCCCTATACATGGATAATACTTCTTGGCGCATCGATTTATCTTACACGTCGCATGACCGGAAACTTCAGGGACTTTCTGTGGGCCATTCTGCTCTTTGTGCTTTCAGGAGCTCTCGGCTGGATAATTTTCCAAACGCCGATATCATCGGGAATCACGCTGATGTGCACCTTTTCAGGGCTTTTCGGAATAAGCACAATACTTTTCAGCCTGAACGATTCCTCCACAATACCTCATCAGAATCCATTCTACGAGCTCAACATCGATTACGACAAGTTCAAAAGCATTTTTGCAGGAGGGATAACCGGCGCAATCCTCGGCTTTCTTCCGGGCTTCGGACCGGCACAGGGAACGGTGATAGCACAGGCAGTAAGCGGCACAAACGACAACAACGATGACGACACCGTGAATTTTCTGCTTGCAACATCAGGGCTGAACATTTCAGATTGTTTGTTCTCTTTAATTGCAATTTACATTATCGGAAATCCCAGAAGCGGAATAGCAGTCTACATGTCATATCTGATTTTTGAAATGGGCCTGAACCATCTGGCGATTTTCATTTTCGCATCATTGATTGCAGTTTCAGTATCATTGGTGCTTTCCCTGAAACTGGGAGACTCATTTTCAAGGCTGATGGGTGGTGTGGACTATAAGAAACTGTCCATTGGAGTCATTATTCTCCAGATTGCGATACTGTACCTGTTTATCTTTTACTACAAGGCACCGGTATTTTACATGAGCCTGGCTTTGATTACCTCAACAGCAATGGGAATGCTTCCCCACTACATTGGAATCGGAAAATCCCACCTGATGGGCGTTCTGATTATTCCTGCAATTGTTATCTACATGCAAATGTTTATTTAGGTGATTTGATGAAAAAACTAAACGAATATGTAAAATACTTAAATATGACAATTACAAAAATAAAGAACAAGGAATGTGTAGAATTGACTTTAAATATAGTTCTTCCATTATTATGCTTTATGAAAAACAACAAGATTATAAATAATGAGGAATTCAATATGATTATCAGCAAGGACATATTAAAAATCAAAGAATTGAAATATTACAAATTTAATGATTTTCATAATGTATCTGATGAAATTGAAGAATATCTTTCTGAATTTATAGATGAATCAATTGAATTACTTCCAAGCGATATGGATTATCAAAGCATTTATTTCTTGCTCTATGAGATTTTAATCAATGTTTACAAACATTCAAAATTTCACAATGCCTATTTGCAGATCATAACACATGATGAAGGAAATATCGATATTTGTATTTTTGATAACGGAATTGGAATCCCTGGAAGTTTTAAAGAAGCTTCAATGGAATCCGATAATGACTGCGAAGCAATATATGATGCAGTTAATGGAAAAACAACGGATAAAGAAAAATTTGTAATTCATGGAATGGGACTTAACTCAACCGCACGAATAACCACATTAGGCTTTGATGGTGAAGTATTGATTGCCTCAGGCAGGGGAATATGCGAAATTACAAAAGAAGGGGCAAAACCCTATTTGAATTCTCATGAAATAATTGGAACTTTTGTAATTCTAAGAATCAAAAACAAAAAAATCGGCAATATCTATGAATATTTAAAATATGAAAGTATAAATAAGATTAGTGAAGATTAATATGACACAAATAGAAATAAACCTTTCAAACAGATATAAAAATAAGTTAGGAATCGGTCCAACAGCAAAGAAGATATTTCATGAAGCAGAAGGCTATGATAAAGTGATTTTAAATTTTGAAAACATTGAATTCATGAGCAGGTCATTCGCCCAGGAATATGTTTTTCAAAAATATAATTCCAAATCAAAAGTCATTGAAATCAATATGAATGAAAATATTGAAGAATTATTGAAGTTAGTCACAGAAGAATACGAAGAGTACTTTAACGTGACTAAATAACAATCACATTTTCCGCCATCTTTTCGGCCTTTTTGACTATCTTCTCAACATCCACACCGGGGAATGCATCTATGACACATAAATCAGCATCACCAAATTCCAAATCCTCAAATGCCTCATTGAATATTTCATAG
>NZ_ONER01000056.1 GCF_900316895.1 uncultured Methanobrevibacter sp.
CACAAATCAAAGGCTGCTTATTTTTCATGCCGTTGATTTTAGACAGGAAATGAACATTCCACTTGAATTTGATTACATCATCAGGATCCATTGCATGATCGTTATCATTGCCAGGCAATGTCTTGTCTACTGTAAAATGCTTTTCAAGAATTGTAGCCCCATAATTATAGGCAGTTGTTAAAACAGCCATGTTTTCATCAGGTTTTGTATGGTCTGAATATCCTATCTCATAATCCGGGAAATTTTCCACCAGATCCTTAATCATCAAGAGATTTGCATCCTCATATGCGGTAGGATATGACAAAACAGAATGCATTATCGCAATGTCAACTGTTGAAACCTCTTCAATTGCATTAACTGCCTCTTTTATTTCATTTAATGTAGCAGCACCTGTTGAAAGTAAAATTGGCTTATTCTTACCAGCAATATATTTGATGAAGGGAATGTTAGTCAAATCAGAAGAAGAAATCTTATAAATATCCATAAATTCATCCAGATAATCTACAGCTTCAAAGTCAAAAGGAGTGGATAAAAACTTTATTCCAAGTTGTTGACAATACTCTGCAAGCTCCCTGTACTCGCCTACACCAAACTTGTCAAATTTTTTAAACAGTTCGTATTGGGAAGTTGCCGGCTCTTCGGACAAATCCCAATATGCAGGAGAATTCCTTGATGTTATTGTTTCAGCTTTATATGATTGAAATTTAACTGCATCTACACCACATTCCTTTGCCTCATTAATCATGAATTTTGCAGCTTCCATATCTGAAATTCCTTCCTTTTTAGCAAGGGCATAAAAATTAACCCCTATTTCTGCAATCAAATAGGGATATTTATTGAATATTTTCATGTTTTTGCCCCTTTAGCTCAAATTTCCTATATTCTCCACGGATAACTGCCCAAATATTTTCAAAACCATCTTTCAAATCAATACCTAACATTTTCTGATTCATTTCAAGCCTTAACTCATAATCGTTTACCAAGCTAATAAATTGATCGATAATCTCCTGTTTTTCAATATCTGTAGACAGACCCATGTTAATAAATCCGTTTGTCTCATTTGCAAAGACATGTGTCAACTCACGCTCATCCTGACATAGACAAATTGTCGGAACTCCGAGTGAACAGACCTCATACATTGTTCTTCCAGCAGAAGTAAATATCAAATCAGCCTTAAACATGAATTCACTAATGTCTGAAACATTCCTGTAAATTTGAACTGATTGATTTGATTCATATTTGTCAATCAATCTCTCCAGGCCATCATATCCCACTCCCAGAATCACATTGATTCTTCCATCATAACTGGTTGCCAAAATTGAATCAATGACCGTTTCTGTGAAATTGTTCTGGTCGGTTCCTCCAAAAGCAATCAGGACATTTTCAACCTGTGGAGTAATGACCTTTTGAGGCTGGAAGTAGAATTCATCATCCAAAATATAATACTTATATCCTGTAAAAACGTTCTTTTCACTCATATCATGTTCATACAATGCATCAAACACCACGTCAGCCACTTCAGCACCTACTCCAATGTCCTCAAAGTTAACGACAAAATAACCATCCTCTTTCAGCTGAGTCATATATTCCCTTGAAGTGTCCATAATATCATTGACAACAATTTGCGGAGAATGTTTCCTTAATATTTTTATCAGGTCATCTTCCCCATCATAAATCTCAAACGGATAATTATAACTGTCCACAATATCGATTCCAAGCTGATGCTGCTCATCCATCAGGAACAACACATCATGGAAAACCAATTTTGAAGCAATTGACAGACATCTGTGGACATGGCCTGTTCCAATTTCATCGTAGGCATTAACAACGATTGCAACCTTTTTCTTTTGCAGGTAATTCTCAGCAATCCACCAGTCCTCGAAATTGTCAATGTCAACGCTTTCCTGGCGAGACACTTCAATCAGGTCAAGATTGGTTCCCAACCGGGAATCCTCATGAACAAAATTTCTGCGAGTTATGAGAAGAGCACCGGTTTCCCTGAAATCCTTTGGAAGGTATTGCCTGTTTTTTCGCTCAATATAGTTTGGGAAATACCTTTCATTTTTCTCATCATATCCCCAACTCAGATGCCTGTCATCCACAACTGACAATACGCTGTCAACGGCGAAATCCTCAAACTTTTCAATTGCAGCATCAAGAGTGGACGGCTCCAATAAAGGTGAAGTCGGCTGGAGCGTTACTACAAGGTCATACTCATCAAAAGTCTGTTTTTCTTTTTTAACCATTGCATCATATACAACAGGGTCAAGGGGAACATCATCCCCTGACAACTCTTCGGAACGCATTATTACACTAGCTCCAAATTTTTCAGCCAGCAATGCAATTTCAGAATCATCAGTAGTCACCACAATATCATCAACATACTCTGATGATTTGGCGATATTGATAGGATAGGAAATCAAAGGATTATGGTTAAGCAAACGAATGTTTTTACGTGGAATACCCTTTGAACCTCCCCTTGCAGGAATAACTACTAAAATTTTATTATTGTTAAACATATATCTCCCTTAAAAATCCATAAATTTAATTAATACAATAATAGATATAGTAATGATATAATATTAAATCTTCGGTGTTATTATGAGTATGAAAGAAATGTCAAAAAAATTAATAGATAAAATTAACGATCTGGCAACACCCGTTAAAATAATGCACGTTTGCGGTTCTCACGAACACACAATCATGGAAAATGGAATCAGAAGCCTGCTTCCAGATGAAGTGGAAATCATCGCAGGACCTGGATGTCCCGTATGTGTAGTTCCATCACGTGAAATCGACGAAGCATTGGAACTCATTGACAAGGGGGTTACAATAACCACTTTCGGGGACATGCTAAGGGTTCCTGGTTCAGAAAGGTCCCTTGCAGATGCAAAGGCAGAAGGAGGGGATGTAAGAGTTGTCTATGGTATCAACAAGGCAATTGAAATAGCTGAAAAGGTAGACAATGATGTTGCATTTATCTCAGCAGGATTTGAAACAACCGCCCCTACAACCGCTGCAGAGCTTCTCTCAACACCTCCAGAAAACTTCTCAGTACTGTCCTGCCACAGGCTGATTCCACCGGCAATTGACTTTTTGATCAATTCCGGAGAAACAACATTAAATGCATTGATTCAGCCAGGACACGTTTGTACAATAATCGGAACCAAACCTTTCGAATACTTCTCAACAGATTACGGAATTCCACAGGCAGTAGCAGGATTTAACCCATTGGACATATTGATGTCCGTTTACATGATTTTAAGACAGATTCATAACGAAACACCGAAAATAGAGAATGAATACAAAAGGGCCGTAAAAGAAGAGGGAAACGTGATCGCAACAGATATGATTGATCAGGTATTCGATGTGACTTCCAGGGAATGGAGAGGATTTCCAAAAATACCTAATTCAATTCTTGAAGTCAAAAAGGAATTTGCAGACTTTAACGCCCGTGAAAAATATGACATTGAAGTCAAGGATGTCAACGAAGCTCCTAAAGGATGCATTTGTGGACCTATCTTAAGAGGGCTTGCAAGACCTGAAGACTGCAAACTCTTTAGAAAAGCATGCAATCCTCTACACCCAATAGGAGCATGTATGGTAAGTAAAGAGGGAACATGTAACATTGCACACAGATATTCAAGGGGATAACATGGCAATCGAAGCAATAGCAGTAGATATCGATGGAACAATAACAGATGACAAAAGACAGATCTGCATATCAGCGATTAAAGCATTAAGGAAAGCCGAAACTAAGGGAATTCCAACCATAATTGTAACTGGAAACGTCGTCAACTATGCATATGCAACTGAAGTTTTAATAGGATGCAGCGGAGGCATCGTATGTGAAAACGGAGGAGTCGTCTTTAAGGAAGGAGAAAACAACAATGCCGTTGAAACAATGGTGGAAAGGGATTTCGTAACATCAGCCGAAAACCACCTGAAAGAAAAGTTGGGCGAAAAATTTGACAAGCATGCATCACACGACAACATGTACAGGCTAACAGAAACCGTATTCTACAAGACACTTTCCAGAGAAGAATTGGAAGATGCCCTGAAAGACTTCGAATATCTGGACCAGCTTGAAATTTATGACAGTGGATTTGCACTTCACATTACCGACAAGCGCGTCAATAAGGGAACTTCACTCAGATACCTCTGTGAGAGAAACGGAATAAATATGGAAAACGTTATGGCAATTGGAGACAGCCAAAACGATGAGGATTTCCTAAAAGAAGTTGGATACAAGATAGCTGTGGGCAATGCAGACGATAAGCTAAAGGAAATCAGCACTTATACTTGTGAAAACATATTTGGCGACGGAGTGGCCGAAGCAATTGAAAAATTTGCACTGTAGTGATAAAATGATATATGAAATTGCAGAAGATGTTAAAAAGACACTTGAAAACAAATGTGACGATTACGAGATTTATATCGATGAGGGGAGAACCATCGAACTGGATTCCCTCAAGGATGAACTGAACTTCGCAAAAGAGGAAATTGAATTGGGCCTTGGAATAAGAGTCATCAAGGACAACAAGCAGGGCTTTGCATTTACATCAAACATCAATGAGATTTCACAAACTGCTTTGAAAGCCATTGAAAATGCAAAATTGACCAAAACCGATGAAAACTATGCATTTGCAGAAGTCGAAAAGGTCAGTGAAGTCAAAAATGTTTATGACAGCAAATTCAGCGGCTTGAGTGTTGACGAATCCGTTGAATTTTTAAAGGACACAATAGCCATTGCAAATGACAGCGGATGTGAAGTGACAGGCTCAGGATTCAGTGCAAGTGAAGGAAGGTCACTGATTGTGAATTCAAACGGAGTTTCAATCGAAAATGAAGGAACAGGATTCGGTTTAGGATTATCCGTAATAATACAGAATGAAGGTCAGATTGCAACTGCATACAACTCCCAGTCTTCAAGATTTTTCGATATAGATGGTGAAAAATTGGCCGAAGAAGTCTGTAATTTGGCAAAAAGTTCACTAAATACAAAACCTGTAGAAACCGGAGATTATAGTGTTGTGCTTGATTATTATGCTGCAATCGGATTGCTGCAAACATTTTTAGGTGCATTTGATGGTGAAAATGTGCGCAGGGGAAGGTCAATCCTCAAAGACAAAACAGGCCAGGAAATAGCTAATGAGTCATTGACCATTACAGACAATCCCTTGCTTGAAAAAGGAATGTATTCTTCAAAATGCGATGGCGAAGGAAGCGCATCACAGAAAACCGACTTGATTAAAGACGGAAAATTAAATTCATTTATTTATGATATTTATACTGCAAATTGTGAGGGAGTCAAAACAACCTCAAACGGACTAAGAGGGTCCTATTTCTCAACCCCAATGATTAGTCCGACAAACCTTGAGTTCAAGTTCAGCGAAAAGAGGGAGCTTGGCGAAATTGACAGCGGCGTTTTGACAACAAGCGTTTTAGGGGCACACACTGCAAATCCCATTTCAGGTGATTTCTCAGTAGAAGCAAGTAATGCATTCAAAATAGAAAATGGTGAGTTGACCGAGCCTATTTCAAAAGCCATGATTTCCGGAAACATATTTGAAATCATGAAAAGCGTTGAAGGCCTTGAAAGCGACATCAAGCAATATGGATCATTCATCATTCCAAAATTGCTGGTGCATAATTTAAGGGTGGTCGGCCAATAGTTAAAAAAAGAGATTGAGAAAAATTAGATTTTTTTCAATTTTTCTCTATATCTGTCAATTGTATCGTGGTTAAATTCAATTGACTTGTATTTTTCGGTCAGTTCCTTGTCTTCATCAAATACACTAATTTTATCATTTATGACCTTTTCGACTTCTTTGTCTAGTCTTTCGAGTTGTTTTGAAAAGGAATATTCGGTTTTCTTAATATTAACATTGGTTTTGCGGGAAAGCCTTTGAATTTCCTCATCAATATCAAATTTTTCTTTTTTTGCCATTTTATCACCTACATCTCAATGATAGGCAATTGAATTTCTGTTACATAATCGTTTTCATCATCACAATTGTAGACGCCTTTAATAAGGACTTCCTTAGGTGATCCGATGATGTCATAATGATTAGCTTGAGCAACATCAACCAATTCGGCATAAGTGTCCATAATATTGTCTGTTGAGCCGAAATGCTTGGCGGCCAAAACCTTATTTTCAATCATGTCGACAACACGAATCCTTTCGGTTTCATCAGCATCTTCTTTAAGTGGAATGCTTACATCATAAACCACATCGCCCTGATTTACTTCATGCCTTGGTGAGAAATAAACGATGAATGGTTCCCCATCAGTTTCAATTTCCTCAGTGTCAACCCAATCCAAAAGCATGGATAAAAATACTTCTAAATCACCAATTGGGGTTTTACAGTTAATAACTCCTAACTTTTGTTCTGGAATTACTTTTACTTCATAATCCATAATTACACCTACATTAAATTTATAATATTAATTGAATAAAAATACTTCGACTTCCTCGCCTTCGTCAACAAGTTCGACCAACTTCGGAATCTTCACATAGCCATCAGCGGTTGAAAGTGAAAATATTGCTCCGGAATCCTTGAATATCGGTTGGACATTTTCTCCATCTACCTTAACCAGCTGATACTGCATTCTTCCGACTTGTGAGTGGATTCTTTTTGTGATTTTGCCTTTATGGGTTTTTAGCTCAAAGTCCTTGTCGATACCTGCCAGTTTTGTCAAAGGTTCAGCTACAAAGGCATTGAATATCATCAGTGCAGATACTGGATTTCCCGGAAGACCAATTACGATTTTGCCATCAATTACACCAACAATTGTCGGCTTTCCAGGCTGAACTGAAATTCCATGAATATGCACTTCACCCAATTCATCCAGAACATGCTTTAGGACATCTCCAAGACCGGCAGAGGTTCCGCCGGAACAGAACAATACATCAACTTCTTTTAAGGATTCGGTTATCTTTTGTTTGACCTCATCATAGTCATCTCTCATAACGCCTAAAAAGTGAGCATCTGCACCGCAGGAAACGGCATCGTTTTTAATCATTCCTCCATTTACATCATAGATTTTACCATATTCCAGCTCTTGCCCCTGAAGTGTTATTTCATTGCCTGATGAAAGTATACCTACACTTGGCTTTTTGTAAACTTCAATGGTTTCAAAGCCCTGAGACAGCAAGACACCGATTTTACCCGGATTTAAGAAATCGCCCTTTTCAAGAATTAGTTTACCCTCTTCAATGTCTGAACCTTTCTTGGCAACATCCTGAAATGGGGTTGCAGTGGTGAGCAGATTAACAGTGCCTTCGCCTTTTTCGGCATATTCGACCATAACAACAGCATCAGAGCCTTCAGGCATTGCTGCACCGGTACTGATTTCAATGCACCTGCCTTTCTCGACTTTTTTTTCGGTAGTGGCACCGGCCTCCAAAAAGTCAATAACCTCCAAGGTATTTGGTGATTCTTCTGAAGCTCCAAAACTGTCGCTTGAAAGAATTGCAAATCCATCCTTCAATGCTTTGTTAAATGGAGGAAAATCCATTCTGGAATAAACATCATCAAATAGTATTCTGCCGTAAGCTTCACTCACTTCAATCTCTTCGCTTTCAGGCTTTAAATTTTCATCGAATAGCCCTTGAATAATATCAATAGCCTCATCGCATTCCTTAATTTTTAAAAATTCTGTACCCATAATATCACAATATTATAAAATCCAATAAATTAATATATAATATATTACTATAAATATAAATAATTTAATCTAATGGATAAAATTATATTATTATTTTGGAGGAGAGTATTTGTCTAAGCCTAACAACAACCAACAACAAGAGTATAGAAGGGTAAGAACTCCTAAAAAAGGAGAAATACCTGGAGTAGTTGAACAAATTATGGGACACGGTAAATTAAAAGTTCGTTGTGCTGACGGCCATATCAGAATGACCAGAATCCCTGGAAAAATGAAAAAACGTATTTGGATACGTGAAGGAGACGTAATCCTAGTAAAACCATGGGATTTCCAATCTGACGAAAAAGCTGATGTAATCTGGAGATACACCAAAACAGAATCCAATTGGCTTGAAAGAAAAGGCTACTTGAAAATGTAGTCTCAATTACTTATTTTTTTGATTATGATGGATCCTAAAGTAGCTAAAGCAGACGCCAAACATGCAAAAATTCATTCCGAAAAAAGAAGAAAGGATAGCTCCGATAGAAAAACAGGAAATGAAGTTTTTGACAAAATAACGCTAGAAACCCTTTATAAATTAGCTAATCAAGGATACATTGATGTTTTAAACGGTGCCATAAGTACCGGAAAAGAGGCTAATGTCTTAACCGGAATCACAGATGAAGAAAAATTCGTTGCGGTCAAGATTTATAGGATTGCCACTTCTGATTTTAAAAAGATGGATTATTACCTAAAGGGAGATCCGAGATTCAACGTCAAGACTAAAAACAAAAGAAAAATCATTTACTCTTGGGTGACAAAGGAGTTTAAAAACCTGACAAGACTTGAAAATGCCGGAGTCAGAGTTCCAAAACCTATAACAAGTGCAAACAATGTATTGTTAATCGAATTCATTGGTGACGAGGATGGAAATCCTGCACAACCTGTCAGAAACCAGCCTCCTCAAGATCCGGATGAATTTTGGAACATGTTGCTTGTTGATTTAAAACGATTTGTGAACGATGCAAAGCTCGTTCACGGAGACCTGTCCAATTATAATATCCTGAATTTGGATGAAAAACCTGTTATTATTGACGTTTCACAATCTGTAGTTCTGGACAATCCGATTTCAAAGGAATTGCTTGAGAGAGACATCAACACACTTGTTCGCGAATACACAAAACTTGGCGTTAAAACCAGTTTTGAAGAAGTTTGGGAATATGTGAATCCTAAATTTTAGATTTTCAACAGGATGCATTTTTTTACCGATTGCAATAGTATAACCACATCATTCGCCGTAGATACTATTTCGAAGATTACCCAGAAATTCCTTTTCTTCATCAGTTAAATCCAATCCCACAAGATTGTCACTGGCAAAACGTCTAGTTCGAATTAGAAAGACCAGAACTAAAGTCAATAAAAAAGACAATATGCTGGCTTTTGGAGATATGAATGCCAATAAAAGAGATAACAGTGAAGTAATTACAGGAGCCAACAGAAGGTAGAATAACGTTAATGTAATTCCTCTAAGATACAATCTCAAGTTTGGCAATTCGAATCCGTCATTATAGGAATTGTGCATGGCAGTTTTCAATTCATCCTTATTATCGAAATATTCCTTAAAATTATTTTTGATCAATAACATGAACATCAGTATGTACAGCAAACTGATTGCCAATATCAATAATGAAAAGAATATGTTTGCATTAGTGTAATTATAAAAATTAAAAAGAAATCCTGTTGCAAACGGTATCATACAAATAGCCGCCATGGTAATCATGTTCAATGTCAATACGCCATAGCTTATCTTATTAAAACTAAAAAGGATGACAGTGTTTTCCCAAAAATTATAAACAATGTAAAAACTTATGAAATATATCAAAATGGACGGTGCCAGATACCTGAGGAAATATTCGTTTAAAGCAACCCCTGATGAGATATCAGTAATTG